>DYLH01000056.1 GCA_020722185.1 Candidatus Avelusimicrobium gallicola
TAGTCCCGGAGTTTCTTATTTCTAGTAAATTTACAAAATTTACTGTATCGCAGCCATTAAAGCAAAAATTGCAGGCATTAATATTGAGCCGATTATGGCCTCACCAGCTATTAGACCAGAGGCTATTGGAGTTGCATAAAGCTCAAAAGATCCACTTTGATTTTGAGATAATCTATGCCACACAGCTGAAATTACACTTCCTATAGCTATGCCTATGTTTAGAGAAGGCGGCAAGATGAGCGCAAATCCAAGAGCTGCTGGTATAGGCACCCAAGGGAAAAGAGAGACTTCCTCTCCATTGTTATTTTTTCTCTTGATAGAGAGCAAAATTTCAAAAAGCACTCCTATTACTATCGCAATGATAGATGCTTTAAGCGCGCCATAAGGCAAATAAGCTAAACCTTTTTCCATTACCATAGCCAAGGTTGCTATCTTAAGACCTGTAGGCGCTGCCAATTGACCGGGATTTAAACCTATGCCATAGGTTTTTTCAAGCACATCAAACATAAGAGGAGTCAAAATAGCTCCTATAGGA
Organism: Candidatus Avelusimicrobium gallicola; assembly: GCA_020722185.1. GTDB lineage: Bacteria > Elusimicrobiota > Elusimicrobia > Elusimicrobiales > UBA9959 > JAAYVI01. Next base: position 536 of record DYLH01000056.1, read on the forward strand.
ATAACTAATAACTGCGCTATTATCAAAGTCTTAAATCTTCCTCCGAGTCTCTGCGCCACCCAAAATGAAGGAACTACATTTTCGGAAGAAGCTTGAGGACTTGCGCTGATATATGCAGCTGTTAGATTAGATTTTATCTGGGCAGGCCATATAAGTCCATAAAGAAACTGAGTGGCATTGGCCATAAGCGAAACAGGGCCAGAACCCGTTATACCAAGCACCCTAAGTCCGGCTATTATCAAAAGAGGCTGTATTAAAATAGCAAGGAGCACTTCCGTCCATGGCATATTAAACCATGAACTTGTTATCCATGCTAGAACAAGGATGCTGGAAAGTATTCCAGTGATAGTCCACCACAAAGGGATCTCCTCGTCCGCAAGAGATTTAAAATCGTCTTTTTCTTCCTCTTTTTTCTTTGAAACAATATGTTTAAAAACTGGGATAAAAACACTTGTTAAAGCGGCGGCTATCATCATAGCGGTGGCAGGCCACATCATCCACTGAACCACATACTTAAAATGGGAAGTAGATAAAGCAAATTCTGCTCCCTTTGAACATGAAGTTGAGAGAAATTCCATCGCTTTTGCTTTTTCAATTCCCTCAAGTCCCCCCACTGATTTAAGAGTGGAAAGGCAAGCTTGAAAATTCTCCGGACTTGTTCCAGATAAGGCAGACAACATTCCAACTTTGTCTCCAAAGGAACTGACTATCCATGTACCAAGAAGACCAGAAAGTCCCACAGACAATGGAACCAGCATTCCTATTCCAAGAGCGGCAAACTCTGGAGCTAAGGCCACATTTAGGGAAGGATTGGCAACTATAGGTTGCAAGACCCCCATACCATCTCTTAGAAAAGTTAAAAAACCGGCTGTTCCTGTGCTAAGCATAAGCACATTTCTTTTGTTCTTTGTAACTTCACTTGCTTTTGGATCTGTTAAGGTCTGGGCAACATTTAAGACGGCTTTACTGACAGGCCATGGTAAAGTTCTGTCTTTTAATATGGAACTTCTGGGAAATATTCCCATAAAAATACCAAGGTTTGCCGAGACAAGCAACCACACAAACATCTGCCACATGCTCATATGGAAACCTATGTCTCTGCCAAAAACATTCTGTATATAAAAAAAAGCGGAAAGAATAACAACCATAAAAGCAATACCTGAGACAAGCCCTATCATTGTTTGTATTATATTGAGCTGTATTGCCAGTTCTTGTCCCCTCATTTGTCTTCCAAGAACATAGGCGGCCAGAAACATTCCACCCATAGTGAGATCCACACTTTGACCAAGTTTGAGCGTAACATAAGGTGTCGCGGCGGAAGCTATGGCACACAAAATTCCGCCCAAAAGTAAAATTTTCCAATTAAGCTCTTTTACAATTTGTCTCATATTGTCTCCTTGTAAATCAACTACTATATGATACAAAAATTTATATTCAAGTGAAAAAATATAGCTAGGCAAATAAAAAAACCTCCCTTTTGTATGGGAGGTTTTTTTAAAAAGGAGGATATTATTCTTTTATACGCATAGAATAAAAGGATCTCCACACAAATATTACAGATAGTAGAAAAAACGCTGCCGCAGCAGAGCGGGAAACAATAGCTGGCAACTCCACTGCCAATTCCACAGCCAGCAATCCAAATAGTGTGGTGAATTTTATAATGGGATTCATAGCCACTGAAGATGTATCTTTAAATGGATCCCCAACAGTGTCTCCAACAACTGTGGCATCATGTAAAGGAGTTCCCTTGGCATTCAATTCTGTCTCCACAAGTTTTTTAGCATTATCCCATGCGCCGCCAGCATCAGCCATGAATATAGCCTGGTACAAACCAAAAACGGCTATTGAGATAAGATAACCTATGAAGAAATAATGATTCAAACAGGCAAAAGCAAGAGTGGAGAAAAATACTGCCAGAAATATGTTAAACATCCCTTTCTGCGCGTATCGTGTGCAGATTTCTACCACTTTCTTCGAATCTGACACGGACGCCTTTTCCACCCCAGAGTCAAGTTTTATGTTTTGCTTTATAAATTCCACAGCTCTGTAAGCGCCTGTGGAAACAGCCTGAGTTGAAGCTCCTGTAAACCAATATATAATAGCGCCACCGGTTATAATACCCATCAGGAACATAGGATTGATTATTGAAAGACCCTCTACAACACTGCTATGTCCAAATTTCTGAGCAAGCATCTGTATTATAGAGAATATAAGAGTTGTCGCTCCAACCACAGCAGTACCTATGAGTACCGGTTTGGCTGTAGCTTTGAATGTATTTCCTGCTCCGTCATTTTCTTCGAGATGGGCTTTAGCTTCTTTGAATTTAACATCGAAACCAAATTCCTTTTTAAGCTCTTCCTTTATATTGGGAATATTTTCTATTGTGGAAAGCTCAAAAACAGACTGAGCATTGTCGGTAACAGGGCCATATGAATCAACAGCTATCGTAACAGGACCCATACCTAGAAAACCGAAAGCTACAAGTCCAAAAGCAAATATCGCAGGTGAATTCATTATGTTTTCAAAACCTTGCAAGCTGACAAAATAAGCCATTCCCATAAGGGCAACTATTGAAATTCCCATCCAGTAAGCGCTGAAATTCCCCGCCACAAAACCAGAAAGTATATCAAGAGAAGCTCCTCCCTCTCTGGATGCGTTGAGAACCTCCTTAACATGTTTTGAATTTGTGGATGTAAAGACCTTCACCAGTTCTGGAATTAGAGCGCCAGCTATTGTTCCACAGGTTATTATTGTGGAAAGTTTCCACCAATAATCTGAACTGCCAGCCAGTTCAGGAATAAGCATTTTGCTCAAGAAATAAGTCATAGCTATAGACACAGCCGAAGCTATCCAGACAAGAGATGTCAATGGAACTTCAAAGTCTATTTTCTCAGCTTTCTCATATTTGTTTTTGAATATGAGGCCATTTATCCAGTATGCAATGGCGCTTGTCAATATCATGCCTATTCTCATCGCAAAAATCCAAACCAGCAATTGAATCTGAACTGTAGGGTCATTGACGGCGAGCAAGATGAATGTAATGAGAGCAACCCCAGTTACACCATATGTCTCAAAACCATCAGCTGTTGGGCCAACAGAGTCTCCCGCATTGTCTCCGGTGCAATCGGCTATCACTCCCGGATTTCTGGCATCGTCCTCTTTTATTTTGAAAACTATTTTCATCAAGTCGCTGCCTATGTCAGCTATCTTTGTGAAAATTCCTCCCGCTATTCTGAGAGCCGCAGCCCCTAGAGATTCGCCTATAGCAAAACCTATAAAGCATTGTCCAGCATAGTCGCCTGGAACAAAAAGCAGGATAAAAAGCATTATGACAAGTTCAACACTTATCAAAAGCATTCCTATAGACATTCCAGCTTTAAGCGGTATATCAAGAGCAGGATATGGCAGACCTTTTAAAACAGAAAAGGCCGTTCTTGAATTAGCATAGGTGTTTATTCTTATGCCAAACCACGCCACAGAATAAGAGCCAAGTATGCCAACTATGCTGAAAACCAGAATTACGAGAAGTTGTGTAAATGAGAACTGCAAAAGATATCCGAAGTAAAAAAGCATTACTGCGGCAATAAAGACCCACAAGAAAGCTAGAAAACGCCCTTGAGTTATCAGATATGTCTTACATGTCTCATATATCAGTTCCGATATTTCACGCATTGAACGATGAACTGGCAAGCGAGCTATTTTTGAAGACTGCCACAGTCCAAAAAGAACTCCGCCAACACATATCATCAGACCAAACATCAAAAGATTATGACCATTGATCCCAATAAACGAAACTTCTGAAAGATCAGGCATAATGAGATTGGCTTCACTGGCATGAGCATAGGAAGACCCTAATACAGTAATGGCCAAGCTTAGCATTTTCTTCATTAATCCCCCCAGTTTATATCTTATTTTCCAAAAGTATCTTAAGCCCTGGCCCCATCGTGGAAGACAAAGTTGCGCTCTGCATATAAACACCTTTGGAAGATGAAGGTTTGGCCTTAACTACAGTGTCTATAGCAGCCTTGACATTTTCAACGATATGAGTTTCAGGAAATGAAATTTTTCCACATACCATATGAATGATACCTTGAGGATCATTTTTATATTCAATTCTTCCGGCCTTGAGCTCTTTAACTGTTTTAGTTATATCAAATGTAACAGTGCCACTTTTAGGATTTGGCATGAGCCCCTTTGGTCCAAGTATTTTTCCAAGTTTTGCCGCATCTTTCATTACATCCGGCGTAACAACAAGAACATCAAAATCTATTTTTCCAGAAGCTATTTCATCTATCATCTCAGGTCCGCCGAATTTATCAGCTCCAGAATCTTTAGCTTCAAGAAGTTTTTCCCCTTTGGCTATAACTGAAACTCTTATAGACTTGCCGGTGCCATGAGGAAGAGATACCGTTCCTCGTATCATTTGATCGGCCTGCTTCGGGTCTATGCCCAGTTTAAAATGAACTTCCACTGTCTCGTCGAATTTTGCATTTGCGCTCTTCTTAAGAATAGCGACAGCTTCTTCAACCTTATAAGCCTTCTCTAACTGCAAGTCTTTTTTTATGTTATTTAACCTTTTTCCCATTTTTTCTCCTCGAGGTTTTAACGCTCTGTCCATTGATATAACAAAGGACATCGCTCCCTCAAAATTATTACTCAACTATATCCACACCCATACTTCTGGCAGTGCCTTTTACCATTTCCATAGCCTGCTTTACATCCTTTGTATTGAGGTCAGGCAATTTTTGTTTAGCCACTTCCTCAACTTGTTTCAGATTTAGTTTGCCGACCTTGTTTTTATTCGGCTGACCAGATCCTTTTTGTATTCCAGCAGCTTTTATTATCAATGCAGACATAGGAGGCATTTTCGTTATGAATGTGAAACTTCTATCCTCATAAACAGTTATGACAACAGGAATTGGAACACCTTTTTCCATACTTTTTGTCTTGTCATTAAACTGTTTGCAAAAATCCATTATGTTTACGCCATGCTGGCCCAAAGCGGGACCGACAGGAGGAGCTGGGTTTGCCGCTCCAGCAGGTATCTGAAGTTTTATTTGAGTCTTTACTTTTTTTACTGGTGCCATAATTATCTCCTTTTTATATTCTCTCAACTTGCAAGAAATCAAGTTCAACTGGTGTAGGTCTGTCAAACACTGTAACTGTAACTCTCAATTTTGATTTTTGAGTATTGACTTCCTCTACTATGCCCATAAAGTGTTTGAACGGACCTTCTATTATTCTTACTCTTTCACCTTTTCCAAAATCTATTGCTGGCTTTGGATTTTCAGCGCTTGTCTCTTCCATTTTATTCATCAAGTGATCCACTTCTTCTTGTGATATTGCAGTAGGTTCATTGTCACCCAGAAAACCACTCACTCCATTTATGGTTTTCAATGCCCAGTATGCATCCTTGTTCAGATCGACATATACTATTACATAGCCGGGAAAGAATTTTCTCTTCCTAACTTCCTTCTTATTGTTCTTAACCTGCAGAACATTTTCAGTGGGAATAAATACATTTACTTCCTGAGGAAGCTCATTATTAGCTTTTTTTGTAAGTATGCTATTATAAACTCTATCTTCAAATCCTGTTCTTGTATTGAGTATGTACCATTTATAAGCCATTAACGACCTCCGAGTATAGCGCCCAAAATTTTTCCTAAAGCAAAATCTATAAGGCCGATATAAAGCGCAACAATAATAGATACAAAGAAAACTCCTATTGTAGCGCGAATCACATCTTTCCTTGTTAACCAATTAACCTTGGCAAGTTCAGCATAAGCTTCAAGCAAAAATGTATAAAAATTTTTAGGCCATTCCATTATATTTTTCATAATTATAGATTATACAAAATTTTTCAACAGCCGTTACCCTTTTCTTTGGTATCGCTAAATTTTTTAGTCTTTCTGACGAAAACAAAACTCGGGAGCGGAAGGACTCGAACCCTCAGTTGCGGTTTTGGAGACCGCTGGTTTACCAGTTAACCGACGCTCCCGTAAAAATTCAAAAGGCCGTCCCCGAACTGTAATGAGGACGGCCTTTTTTATTAAACCTTGCCCTCTTTATGAGGAGTATGCTTACCACATTTTCTGCAAAACTTGCTTACTTCTACCTTGTATTCTTTTTTCTTGCCTCTGCTGTAGTGGTAATTTTTGTCTTTGCAGACTGTGCAAGCCAACACATAGCTTATCCTTTCAGCCATAGTATCTCCATTACTCCAATATCTCAGTGACAACGCCGGCGCCTAT
>DYLH01000057.1 GCA_020722185.1 Candidatus Avelusimicrobium gallicola
CTATTTAATTTTTCAGTAGACAAAAAAACTTTCCGCTAGATTTTTTTAGGGAACCCTAATTGCCATTGTGGCTGAAATGACAAGATTATTTGCACTGCCAAGCTCAAAATTCTTTCCGCTCATGTCAAACATATGTTCAAACCTGGCTTCTGCCCCCCAAGAAATATTGTATTTGATTTTGCGCAAAAAACCACAGCCAGCTTTAAAACCAAATTCAGTTTGAGAAGATGATGAAAAATTACCTGAAGCAGGAGAACTCCAATGGTAAATTCCGGGACCTAAGTACACATAATACTTTCTCTCAGCTATACCAAGCCATGAAAAGAGAACCGGCGACATAGTAAAAATTGAAACTTTTAGATTCAATGTCCTGTTTTTATGCCTTACCTCATATCCCGACTCAAAGCCCCAAGAAAGACCCTCATCTATATCTTTGACAAAAAGGGCGGAAATAGAAGGAGCTGGTTTAAAACCTGTGTCCATATCCCCCCAATGTCCAAAAACTGGGAAAGAGAATCCCCCTTTAAAAAAAACAGTTTTCACCGAAACAGGAGCCTGAGCATAAGAGAAAACAGGGAAAAAGATAGCTAAAAAAAGTAATTTTTTCATTTATATACCTTTGCAGGGACAGCGCCTATGCCTTTTTTCACAAGACCTATATTGTAAATTCCGCTTGAGGATATTATTTTTTTATCATAGGACATAACTCCTGCTGAAAGGAAATAGGGAGTATCTAAATCAAGAAAATCAAAACCGCCGCTTCCCATTGAAAAATGAAGAGCCGCAAAAGTGGCAAGCTGACTTTCCATCATCTGGCCTATCATCAACTTAACTCCTTTTGCCATAGCAAGCTGCCTTATTTCCCTGGCCCTGAGTAGTCCAAATTTAGTCATTTTTATATTGATGCCAGAGACTCCATTTTTTCTTAGCATATGACTCACATCGTCTAAGGAGTATGCCGATTCATCTGCAACTACCGCAGTCTTCAATTTTTTTGAAAGAAATGCCAACCCTTCATAGTCTTCTTTTTTAACAGGCTGCTCTAAAACTTCTGGAACTATCCCATATTTTTTAATCTCAGAGATGAAAGAAATTGTTTCTTTAGCGCTATAGGCGCAGTTGGCGTCAAGGTAAATACTGCAATCCTTAACTGCCTTTTTGACAGCTATAACCCTCTTTATGTCCTCATCAAAGTCTATCCCCACTTTTATCTTGAATATCTTAAAACCGCGAGCTCTCATCTTTAGTGAAAAATCAAATGCGTCTTTTTCGCTACCTATCACAATAGTTATATCTGTACTGCCAAGTGAAACTTTATTACCATAAAGCTTCCATAAAGGAATGGCCATAAAACGGCAAAAGGCGTCCATAACTGCAGTTTGAACAGCAAAAAGAGAGGATCTGTTTTTTTCAAAAAATTCTTCAGCTTTGACTAAAAGAGCCAGATAATTTTTAATATCTGCTCCAATTATTTTATGGGAAAAATCCCGCAGATTTTTTGCGCTTTTTTCAATAGTCTCACCGGTTATATGCGAAGCTATAGGAGCTTCTCCCCATCCAATTGTCCCATCAGATAACTCTATCTTTAAAAGAAGATTTTCAAGTTCTTTGTGAGAACCGCTTGATATAGTGAAAGGCATTATCAGCGGACATTTAAGCGTATGAACCGAAACTTTTTTAACGATACTTTCTTTCATAATCCTCCCAAAACTCAAACAACTTTTTCTCTGTTTCTTGCCACCAGCATTATAAAAACAACAAGCATAAAAACTAATATCCCTTGAAAGAGATTTATAAAAGTCTCTGTGATCTTATCATCTATTACAATTTGCACAGCTAAAAGCCCCAGTATTATATTGAGCAAAACAATAAAAAAAACCGCTTCTTTGACACTAAACCCCATATTGAGAAGCCTATGGTGAAAATGATCTTTCCCGGCATATTCCAGCCATTGAATGAAATTTTTGACCTTTCCATTTTTTATTCTCGAAATGGTGGTATAGAATAAATCAAAAATTGGAATGCCAAGTATTAAAAGAGGGCCGGCAAAAGCTGGCAAAACTTTATCATTTCCCCATGTAGCATATATAGCCAGACATCCAAGCAAAAAGCCTATAAATGTCGACCCGCCGTCTCCAAGAAAAATCGAAGCAGGATTCCAATTATATCTCAAGAATCCTATACAAGCGCCACTTAGTGCGGCAGAAAGAATAGCTGCGCTAAACTGCCCGGTATTGATGCACATAACAAGGAGTAAAAGAGAGCAAATCAAACCCATAGACGCCGCCAAACCATCTATTCCATCCATAAAGTTAAAAGCATTTAATATACCGACTATCCAGGTTACCGTCAGTATAAATGAAATAAGCTCTCCGCTAAATCCATGCCCGGATGTAAATGTTATTTTAAGTCCGAAGAAAAATACGATCGAAGCCGCTAAAATTTGAAAAAAAAGCCTGCTTATAGCAGAAAGTTTTTTTATGTCATCTATGGCTCCAAGCACATATATTATCGTGGAGGATGTAAGCACTCCCACAAAACGAGGCGAAAATTCCATAGAGCGAAAAGTGGCAAGAGTGAAAGCAAGCCAAACAGACATCCCTCCAAGTCTTGGTATAGGAGTTTTATGAACGCTTCTTTCCTGCGGCATATCTATGGCCCCACTCTTTTTAGCCATATAAAGCGACAGTGGAATGGATAATCTGGATGTTAAAGCAGCTATGAGAAAAAAATAGAACCACCTCACCCCAAATTCCCATGTCCACGCAGAGAATCCCCCGCCCGGCAAAAGAGAAAGCAAGACAATAAGCGACAATAAGTAAAAAATTGAAATTTTGTTTATCATGCTTTACAGATAAAATTGTCAAAAAGCATCCTCTGTGCCTTGAACCCTTCGGCATACTTCACCCTAGCCTGATATCCACGAAATATTGCCGTGCTCCTAGCGCTTTCTATTATGGAAAGATTCTCTACTCTCGTTTTGTGTGTCTGTGATTTATGACATTTCAATAGCTTCATCTTTTCATCTAAAACAGACTCTATTTCGCTAAACATATTCGGCTGAAACTCTATACTTGTTGGGACTTCATAGAATATGACATTGCTTTGGTGTCTGGATGCTGTGATAGCGGCATTGGCAATATTTCTATGATCTTGGTGAGTATCTCTTTCATAATTGATCATCACAATATCTGGTTTTATTTCAGATATCTTCATTTCTATAACCGATATGAGTTTTCGCCCCATTTCAACTTCAGTATCTTTGAATCCGCCCCAATGAAGTTTTGCTCCCAAAATTTTTGCAGAACTTTCCTGCTCTTTCTCCCTTAATCTGGGATTGCCGCCATATTCTCCCTTGGTCATGATCAGCAAGTCTAATTTAAATCCATTCTTTGAAAGCTTATACAAAGTTCCGCCGCATCCGAACTCTAGATCATCTGGATGAGGACCTATGACAAGCATTCTTTTCATTATTTCCTCCAAAGTAAAATATCCACTTTACTCTTTAAAAGATTTCACTGCCTCAATTACACATTTCTCATCAACCTTTTTAAGAGAAGACGAATAGGCCTCGAGCAAAGACATATTGCAAATATTGTTTATCCACCTGGGTATGCCGCCGGATCTTTCATGCACAATTGAGATGGCTCCTGATGTAAAAATAGACGATGATAAGCCAGCTTTTTCCAATCTATAAAGGATGTACTTCTCAGTTTCCTCTTGATTGAATGACCTGAGAGAATAGCTTAAAAAAATTCTCTGAGAAAATTGTCTATTGGCGTATATCCTCTCACTGAGTTCGCTTTGCCCACAAAGAAGCAGAGTCAGCAGACTGCGAGATTCACTTTGGAAATTTAGCAAAAGACGCAATTCCTCAAAAACTCCCTCATTCTCTATATCTTGCGCCTCGTCAATGACCACCACTGAATGCTTTCCATCCTTATATGCATCTTTAAAAAATTTTTCAAGACTTATAAGCACATCGGATTTCTCTTTTGGGGCGCCATATCCGGTAAAATTGTAAAATATAGTTTTAAGAAGGCCAAGCTCATCAAGTCTGGGATTTACAGTGAAAGAAAAAACATAACCCTTGCGAGACATATCTCTTTTGAGTTTTTCTGCCACGCATGTTTTCCCCGTACCATATCCACCAGTCAGTAAACAGCATGATTTTTTGCCTTCGATAGTGTAAGCAAGTCTTGAATAAGCTTCAGAATGTATTTCCGATTCGTAAAAGAAATCTCCGTCATTTATATTTTCAAAAGGCATTCTCTTAAGTTGGAAATGTTCTAAGTACATATTAGACATTATAATAAATTGCAAAGGATTTTTATGAAGCTAAATGTCAGAAAATGCGCATTCTCTTTAAAAGTATAATAAAAACAGCGGCAAAAATGATTGGTGTTGCAAAGGCTCCCCAAAAAGGAGATATTGTCTCAATCTCAGCCATACGCTGAAAAGTAAGAGAGAAATTCCAAAACAAAAAGCCAAAGAAAAGTGAAACGCCCGCTCCCAGCATACCGCCAGAAATCCATGGAAGCATAGAAGCCACAGCCGCGCCAAGTATCATCACGAAAGAAGAAACAGGAGAGGATAATTTTGACCAGAAAAAAATAAGCTCATTTTTTTGTTTAAGTCCGAGCTTTTTAAGTTTCAATATTCTCTCTCCCAGAGAAAAAAAATCCATTGTCTCTATATCTTTTTTACCAAAAACCAGATCTGAAGGAGGGGGTAAATCTGGATATTTTTTTAGTTCAAAATGTTTTTGATAAATCGGATTTGAATTCTCGTATTTCACCTCAAGGCCATCTTTAAGTATCCATAAACCATTTTCGTAAACTGCAGATAAAGCGTATATGGCATAAACTGGAGCATCTTCTAAGTATTTTTCTCCGGATAAATTAAAAAATGACTTTATTCTGCCGTCATAAAGAGAAGCCAGAAAAAAAACATCTCCATTCTTAAAAACAGGGTTTTCAACTATGTAAACGCTTTCCTCAGGTTTTTTTCTGAAATCCTCACGATATATTTTATTGTATCTGGCATAAGAAGGGGCAGCCAAAAACTCTGAAAAACAAAAATGGAAAATAGCAATTATTATTGAAAATTTCAAAAGAGGCGCAATCAGAGAAAAAGGCGACCAACCTGCGGCTAAAAAAGCTTTCCATTCCCCGCTGTTCATTAACTTTTTGAAAGAAAAAAAAGCGCCAGACATAGAGGCTATGGGGATTGTCATTGAAGTTATATATGGGGCTTGGGCAAAAACTAGAGAAAATAGCGTGCCAAAGGATACAGAATATTTTGAGAGCATAGACATTTTTTCAATAAAAATACCCCAAAAAACAAAAAAATAGAAAAGCGCAATAGAAAAAATAAATGGCGGCAAAAATGAAATAAGAGAATACAATGTTATTCTTTTCATTTTCACAGTTTATCTCCAGATTTTTTCCAAATAGGGAAACCGAACAAAAGCAAGACAACAAAAGGCAAAGATGTTATCCATGGGAAAAATTTGGGACTTTTTGATGAAACAAAATCAGCAAACACTGCAAGGCCATAGTATGAAAATACTGACACAAGGCTCATAGCAAATGCTATAAATTTTCCTTTGCCTGAGAAAATTATAGAAAGAGAGAAGGCGGCAAAGAAAAAAGCCACCGGGGATAGGCCTGAAAAAAGTCTAAAAAAAATCTGTCGCAGACCCTGAAATTTATAACTGAAGTCAGTGTCTGGCAAAGATAATATTTCAACAGAGGTCAACTCCTTGACTGGGATAGATCTGGGAACATTGTTAGATGAGTAAAATGGTAAAAAAGCGTCGTAGCTAGAAAATTCTCCCTCGTAAAATCTAGAATTATTTCCATAGCTAAAAAACTTTATTAAGCCATTAGCTAAACGAATAGTTATCCCCCCTTCTGAAAAATTCATAGTTCCAGAAGAGGCTGATATAGAGAAAATCCCGGTTTTCTTTTCTTCTCTCTTAAATAGTTTTACCTTTCTCAACGCGCCAGAAATAGAAACATCTTGAGCATATATTGAAAAATTTGAAACATTCTCAAATGTCTGTGAGGTAAAGTTAACATTGGTTATATTGCTAAACATAGTACGGACATATTCCCTGGACCTTCTATTTCCCAAAGGGACAAGCCACGAATTGGCAAGTACAAGAGCAATTGATAAAATTATCGAAAATGAAAAAACAGAGGGAAATATTTCCTTTGGAGAAAAACCTCCAGCGTAGGCAGCCTTCAACTCCCCTGAATTTTCAAACTCAGAGAAAGACAGCATAAATCCCATTACAAAGGCAAAAGGCAAAGAATAAGAAAATATGGAGGGGACAAGCCATAACATGCTCTTGAAAAAAAAGTATTGAGAAAAACCATTCATAACCCCACCTTCATTTATTATGGAGAGGAAACTGGCCATAAACATAATAAAGATAAAAACAGCTAAAGCGGTTATGAAGTATTTTAAAAAAAATCTAAAGAAATAAATCTGAATAAGTCTGCCTTGATATGACATTTTAGTTAATTATACTAAAATGGCAAGAATCTAAAGCGTCCATTGACCTGAAAGTTTCAGTTGAAAGAAAAATATATACAAAGTGCCACAGCCCTAAAGCGCTTAAGTGGGTAGTGCGAAAAAAACAAACTACTAAAAAACTTTTGAGCTTATGAACTTTAGAGCTTAAAAGCTTTCGAACTAATTCAGCTCCTGTCAAGTCATAAATAAATCTAA
>DYLH01000013.1:0-3926 GCA_020722185.1 Candidatus Avelusimicrobium gallicola
AGGGAACCCTATTGGAGGAAATATGTTAGCTCTTATAAAATCTATTTTTGGTAAAACAAATGAGGGGACTACAGAAAGACTGCTTCAACTTTCAACAGCCTATTTTTTCTTTTACATTGTAACCGGCTATCTAGCCAAATACTTCGGAAAAGTTCTGGGAATAAATGACATACAGTACACTTTCTACAATACAATAGGCGGAATGCTGATATGCAATGCTGTGGTTATTATTTGGGGCTGGTATAAATTTAAGTCCAGTCAGTACATAAAATTTATTGGTTTTAATATGCCAAAAGAAATGATCTACATAATCCCATCTGGAATTTGTACTGCCATAGTAATACCCACAACAACTTTAATGTACACCCTGCCAATATCTGTTATGGTTGCTATGATAATAATGAGAGCGAGTGTTATAGTGATAAGCCGATTCATAGATGAAATTCAAATAAGGCAAGGCATACTTAAAAAGAAGGTTTACTGGGAAGAAAATCTCGCTGTAGTAATTGCTCTTATCGCTGTTTCCTTACAGCTGCTCAATTTCAAAGGAGCATTTTTAGCTGCTGAACAGGCCGGCACATATGCTGGTTTTATGAGCAATCTTTTCAAATTTGACAAAAAAGATTTTGACTTTCTTGGCAATGCGGCCGCAATGACTATACTGACTTTATACCTTACTGCCTACACCATAAGAATATACATTATGAACTACTACAAGAATACCCGGCCCAAGGGAGCTATTTATGACACAAAAGGATTTTTTGCAGTGGAACAAATAACTTCAACTCTAGCTATAGTACTGGCAGGATTCATATTCTTTTTTGCCGTAAACAGGCCAGTGAACACTCAATATCAGCCAAAGGGCATGGAAGAATACTCAATAAACTCAGCTCAAAATGAAAATTTGCTCAAGAGTATTATTTCTGCGCAAAATCTTCTCAAGGAAGACACTGGGAAATTTACTCAGGAGCAGAGAGTTGAGATGGAAAACTCAATAAATAGCGCTTTGAAACTTTTATCTGATAAAAATGCCAAAAATGAAGACATAGAAAAGACAGTGAAGGATATTGAACAAATATCCAAAGATGTAAAAAGGACATTTGCGTATAAATTCTCTCAGGCCATAAAAAAACCTACCGATAGTTGGTTTATAACAATACTTTCTGGTTTGCCTTTCGGCGCCGCCGCTTTCTTTTCAGTATTTCTATTCATGTTCAAGGGCAGAACAGCCACCTTTGCGGGACTAGTCAATAGGCTGACCTCTCTTATAGCAGGCACAGCCGCCACAATAATAGTGGCTTTTTTTATCAAAGGCCAAAAAATGCCCAAGCCACAAGACTGGATTGGACTGCTATTGATTTTCGCTGCAATTTACTTTATAGGCAAAGCTGAAAAGAAGAGATCTTGCGAACTGGCTTTGGCCAAAGAGATAAATTCAGAAACGCTTAAATCTTGCTGAGGAAAATAAAAGTATATGAAAAAAAACACCGGAATAAATCTATGTATGATAGGCACAGGATATGTGGGCCTTGTCTCAGGCGCATGTTTGGCTGAAATGGGCAATAGAGTGGTCTGTGTAGATAATAATTTAGAGAAAATAAAAATGCTTCAAAAGGGAAAAATGCCCATATATGAAGAGGGACTTGAAGAACTTGTAGACAAAAATGTGAAATCTGGGCGTTTATTCTTTGCCTCTTCAATAAAAGAAGGAATGATGCACAAAGGACACAGAGCCGAAGCAGTTTTCATAGCTGTTGGAACTCCCCCCAGAGAAGACGGCTCCGCAGATCTTTCAGCTATAGAGAAAGTTTCCAGAGAAATTGCCGAAAACATGACTGATTACACTGTGATTGTGGAAAAATCCACTGTACCAGTAGAGACATGCCTGTGGATAGAAAAAACAGTCACCCGACACAATAAAAAAAACATACCATTCGATGTATGTTCCAACCCTGAATTTCTGCGCGAGGGCGTGGCCATAGAAGACTTTCTAAATCCAGATAGAATAGTCATTGGAGTCCCCTCTAAAAAAGCTGAATTTGTGCTCAAAAAAGTATATTCAGCCCTCAGTAAATATCCAATGTTAGTTACGGATGTAAAAAGCGCTGAATTGATAAAACATGCCTCCAACTCTTTCCTTTCAACTAAAATTTCTTTCATAAATGCTGTGGCCAATATATGCGAAAGAACTGGCGCCAATGTTGAGGATGTAGCCAGGGGGATGGGACTTGATAAGAGGATAGGACCATCCTTTCTAAAAGCTGGAATAGGATTTGGCGGATTTTGCTTTCCAAAAGATCTTGAAGCTTTTTACTGGCTGGCCAAACAAAAAGGATACAACTTTGAATTACTGAAAAATGTAAAAGAAATAAACGAAACGCAAAAGATGTGGATCGTAGAAAAAGTTCAACAAGAGATGTGGAATATGGAAGGGAAAACAGTGGCTTTCTTAGGCCTTGCCTTCAAGCCTCTGACAGATGATATGCGATTCGCCCCCTCAACAGATATAGCAAAGGAACTCATAAAAAGAGGCGCTAGGATAAGGGCCTATGACCCAGTCTCCATGGAAAATGCAAAAAAATCCATGAAAGGCATTTACTTTGCGAAAGATGCATATGATTGCGTAAAAGGCGCAGACTGCATATGCCTGATAACTGAATGGAAAGAATTTGCTGAGCTTAATTTTTCCAGAGTTCTTAAATTGGTGAATCACCCGATAATGATAGATGGCAGAAATCTCTACGACCCAGATAAAATGCGAACAATGGGATTCACTTATATATCAGTTGGAAGAAAATAAAGTTTAAGAGGATTTATGAGAATTGTAATCACAGGCGGAGCAGGTTTCCTGGGCAGTCATTTGTGTAGATACTTTATTAACAAAGGGCATAAAGTTATTGCCATAGATAATCTCATCACCGGCAGTATGGCCAATATAGAATATCTTTTCAAGAGCAGTTCATTTGAATTCTATAAATACGATGTGACAAATTATATACATGTTCCCGGCAAGGTGGATGCTATACTCCATTTTGCAAGTCCTGCCAGCCCTGTGGACTATCTAAAATTTCCCATACCAACACTCAAAGTTGGCGCGCTGGGCACGCATAAAGCTCTCGGTTTTGCCAAAGACAAGAAAGCCATTTTTATGATAGCGTCCACATCTGAGGTTTACGGAGACCCATTGATAAATCCACAGCATGAGAAATATTGGGGCAATGTAAATCCAGTTGGACCTCGCGGAGTTTATGACGAGGCCAAAAGATTTGCCGAAGCCATGACAATGGCATATCACAGATATCACAAAATGCCAGTCAGAATAATAAGGATATTCAACACATATGGCCCCAATATGAGAATAAATGACGGCAGAGCTGTGCCAAATTTTATGTCTCAGGCCATAAAAAATAAACCGATAACAGTGTATGGCGACGGCAGTCAAACAAGAAGTCTCTGCTATGTCTCAGATCTTGTGGAAGGGATATATAGACTTCTTGAAAGCGGCATAAGTGAACCAGTAAATATAGGCAATCCACATGAGATAACTTTGCTTGAACTTGCCCAAACAATAAAGAAAATTTCAGCTAGCAAATCAAAAATAGTATTCAAGCCATTGCCACAGGACGATCCAAAAGTAAGGCGACCAGATATCACAATAGCTAAAACTAAACTTAAATGGGAGCCAAAAGTCAGTCTTGAAGAGGGTTTAAAAAAGACGCTCTCATACTTCAAAGAAAAACTTAAAACTGCCTAATAGCAATAAAAATCATGAACATTCTGTCTGTCCATGTTGATTAGTTAAACCCTGTCTTGATTGAATATCACTGACATATTCGTTATGACAAATGCTGTCACATTTTTCAATGTCTTGGCAAATATTTCGCTACCACCCCAGTCCCATTTAGCATTAGTGAAATCATACTTTT
>DYLH01000013.1:4026-35640 GCA_020722185.1 Candidatus Avelusimicrobium gallicola
CGATTTATGAGTATAGACTTTCTAACTGAACTCTAAACTTACTCATCTGCTTATAAAACAAATACCCGCTGTTATTAGTAAAGTGCCTATAAATTTATTCAGTGTAAAACTCTCCCCAAGAAATATCACGGCAAGAATAAGCGTGACAAAAGGATAGGCAGATGAAAGTGGAACTATTCTGGAAGCCTCTGATGCGCTCATCGCTTTAAGGTAAAAATATACGCCACTCATAGTGACAGAGACACTTAAAAAAAGGTAAAGCCATGAATATCTGTTTGCCGCAGACAATTCTTTGTAAGTTGAAGTGAACCTCATCAATAGCAATGGGATAAAGGTCAAAAGCATGACGAAAGTTCTTCCGAAAAAAGCTGAATCCGAGTTTATATATCTTAATGTCAATTTATCAAAAAAAGCTCCAGTTCCCCATGATATAATAGCAAGAATCAGGAAAAAAGCTGTGTATATGGTCATGGCGGTGGCAATTGATCTGGTAAACTGTTAACTACAAAGGGCTTAGAACGAAATTCATCTATATATTCCTTAAAACCCCAATTGTCCTTGTAGGAAAGAGCTTCATTGTAAAGCTCCAGAGCTTTTTCCCTGAGATTTTCTATATCATACACATTCCCAAGCCTTACTATTCCCCACACCCCCCATCTGCTTGGATGTTTTTCTTTCTTTATAGTCTCTTTAGCTTTTTCAAAATAGTCATTGGCAAGAGAGTAATTTTTCTTTGCCATATACAGAGTTCCAAGCGCAACATATATTCTTGAAAGATACTTTTCCCTGTAATGAGGATGCTTGCCAACCCTTGATACATATTCAAGCATCTCTCTTTCTGCTTCTTCATACATCTTCGCTTCGTAAAGAGAAACGATCTGAACAAAATGCATCTGAGCATGAAAAGGATATTTTTTTCTGAGTTCATTTGACCATTTGACGGCAAGCTGTGGATTCGCATAAGGACTATTGTGCTGAGTATATATCTCTATAAGTATCAGTTCCGCCGCCTCTGAATTGAAATAACCCTTTTCTTTGCATAGTGTTAGGTATTCTATGCCTTTTTTTGCATCCCCGCTCATTATTATCTTTGAAAGCCATCTTATAACAGTGGGCAATGTGCCAGCTGAATATTCATACATCCCAAGTCCGAGATATGAGTCATATAGATTCGGATCTATTTTGAGAGAATCTTTCATATAGGAAAGCGCTTTTTTGCCGTTTATATAAGCTTTAAACCAACTATGTTGCATAAGATATAATCTTGCGCGCAAACCATACATACCGCCCATACACATATAGGCATTGGCGTCATTTGGATGCTTTTTTATCCACGCTTTACCTATTTCTATGGCACTGTCCGTCATTTTATAGTATTCCTTATCAAGGGACGGATCTGACTCATCGTCAAGATACTCAAAATGAGCCCATTTAGTCATTGCCAGACCGAAATGTCCAAACGGATGGTCGGGATATTTTTTTACTGCCTCTTCAAAATATTCTTTAGCCTTATCTAATTCAACCGCGTATATGGCATCTATGCCTTTTTTAGAGATCTCTTTTAAATCGGCGGGTAAATCTTCCTTTTGAGCAGAAAGCCCAGATATAGCCACAAACAATATCAGAAACATTTTTTTAATCATATTCAACCTATCCTATCAAAGCCGGTGTATCTTCTCAAAACTTCAGGTATTTCAATAGAACCATCTTCCCTCTGGTAATTTTCAAGTATAGCGGCAAAAGTTCTTCCCACCGCAAGGCCAGAGCCATTCAAAGTATGCGCTAATTGCGGTTTGCCGCCTTTTGGCCTGAATTTGAGATTCATTCTCCTGGCCTGAAAATCTCCGCAATTAGAGCAAGATGATATCTCCCTGAACCTGTTCTCGGAAGGCATCCACACTTCAAGGTCATAAGTCTTTGCAGCGGAAAAGCCAAGATCTGCCCTACACAATTCTAAAACTCTATAAGGCAACTTGAGCAATTTGAGTATTTTTTCGGCGTGAGAAAGCATTTCATTCAAAGCTAAAGCTGAATTTTGAGGCGAAGTTATCCAGACAAGTTCCACTTTATTGAATTGATGATTTCTGATAAGACCGCGCGTATCCTTGCCATATGAGCCAGCCTCTTGTCTGAAACAAGCAGTGTATGCGGTGAATTTAAGAGGCAGGATATTCTCCTCTATAATCTCCCCCGAATACATATTTGTAAGAGGCACTTCTGCGGTTGGTATGAGGTAAAGAGTATTTTCTCCGCAAGTTTTGTAGAGATCTTCTTCAAATTTTGGCAATTGACCGGTGCCAGTCATTGTCTGAGGCGTGACCAAAAAAGGCGGAAAAATCTCCTCATAACCATGCTCTATGGTATGCGTATCCAGCATGAATTGTATAAGAGCTCGCTCCAGTTTTGCGCCTTTATTCCTCAACATTGAAAACCTTGCTCCGGAAAGTTTGGCCGCCCTTGCAAAATCAAGAATGCCAAGTTTTTCTCCTATACTGTGATGGTCCAGAGGCTTGAAAGAAAATTCTTTCCTATCTGAAACATACTCAGCCACAACCTTATTGTCAGCTTCGCTCTGACCTTTTGGCACTTCCGGCAATGGAATATTGGGAATTGTCATAAGCAATTGCAGAGTCTCTTTTTCTGCATTAGCGGCCTTAGTTTCCATTTCAGCAAGTCTCTCTTTTATTGATGAGGCCCTGATGTTTAGCTCAGTTGGAACTTCTTTGCCTGAAGACTTAAAAGAAGCTATGCTTTTGCTTATTTCATTTCTCTCATTTCTAAGATTTTCAGCTTCCTGTAAAGCTTTTTTGTAAACAGCATCCTTTGAGATAAGTTCCTCTACAAGCTGCGCATTTTTGGGCGACTTTGAGACAAGCGCATCTTTTACAGTTTGCGTAGAAGTCCTCAACATTTTTATATCCAGCATAAAAACCTCTTTAGTGAACACTATTCAGAGCGAAAGGAATACTAAAAGTTAGAGATTCAAATCGCTCATCTTCTTTTCTTGGTTCTTTGGCAATTTCCAGCTCCAAAGCATTTGGCTCAAAACCAGAATTTTTAAGCCTGCGAAGTTGATCTTTTAAATCTAGATTATAGATGTAAACTTTCTTTTCGCCTGAAGCAGACACTCTGCTAACCCTCAATTCTTCAGCCTGAAAAGGAATGTCTTTATAGATTGTCTCTCCTTTTTTCAAAATTATGCGCAAAGAATACTTAAAAACAAGCCCGTCGCATACTCGGCTTGATTCGTTTTTAATATTCAATCTAATTCTGTATAAAAAAGCCAAACGCCCATCTGGCTTGATTTTTATGGCATCAGCTAAAAAATAAACTTTCTTTTTGGCAACTATAGAAGGAGTATACTCAAATGAAGCCGATGAAATTTTAATTGTCTGTCCGAAAATAGAAACCGGGAAAAGTAAAAAAAGAAATAAAGTTTTTTTCATAAATCGGCCAATTTTGAAGCCAATACCTCCGGCATAAAAGAATAAATTTCACAAGATATATCCTTCCCACCGCAATCAAATCCTATAAAGGTCTTAAGGGATACTTTGCTTTTATTTTCAGGCAAAGCCGATGATAAAACTTCCATTGCAGTATCTTTTGGAGCATGTACTGTTTTGGGGCCTATGGGAATTATCTTTTCTTTCAAAATATTGGATACTTCACTTATTATTGAGTTGAGTATTATATTTGACAATTCTTCAACAAGGAGCTCCTCTGCCCTGCTCACCTTTTGAGAAATGAAGAAACCATATCCCACAAAAGCCTTTGAAATAATCGGCAAATCCTCCCTCTTAAAAAACATAGCAAAGCTCATTTCCCTCTCTGGATCTTTCACCTGAAAATAGCAACATATCGCGTCATAGTCATTATCACTAGACTTTATGTTAGAAGATATGTCCCATTTATAAGAAGAGACTTTATTTATCCTTTCAAGAGCGCGCTCAAATGCTTTTTTTGAAATTTTAGCCCAAAGGCTATTGTTTTCCATATTCATACCTTGTTTAAAGCTTTTGCCAATTCATCAACTGAAAATGGCTTTCTAAGTATATGTTCCGCCCCTTCCCTCATCAATTCCTCATCAAGCGAGTCTTGTTCAAGCGCAGTTATCACTATAACCTTTGTTGTGGAATTCACCTTCTTGAACTCTTTTAACACTTCCAGTCCAGATTTATCGGGAAGTATTATATCCAAAAGCAAAACATCCACAAAAGCGCTTTTTAGCTTTGACATTGCCTCAGCAAAATTTTCAGCCTCCCCTACGACATCGCCACCAAGCTTTTCAACAGCTACCTTTATCGTAAACCTGGTAAGGCTATTGTCCTCAACTATAAACACCTTCATATAACCCCCCTTTTATGTCCCCTCCTGCCAGCTAGCTAAGTATTTCTTCTGTTCAGAGGTCAATTTATCCATTTTAATTTCCATAGCCGAAAGTTTAAGTCTAGCTATTTCTCTGTCTATATTCTCTGGCAAAGTATAGACTTTGTTTTCAAGCTTGGAAGAATTTTTCACCATATACTCTGAGGCCAAAGACTGATTGGCAAAGGACATGTCCATAACACTGGCTGGATGTCCTTCGGCGGAAGCCAGATTAATCAATCTTCCATCAGCCAATAGATATATTCTTTTTGAATTTACTTGGTATTCCATCACAAAAGGTCTAACTTCTCTTTTCTTGCGAGACATTTTTTCAAGCGCCGGTATATTTATCTCCACATTGAAATGCCCTGAATTGCAAACTATGGCTCCATCTTTCATCAATTTGAAATGCTTCCCATCTATGACATTTATGTCGCCGGTGAGAGTGATGAAAATATTCCCAATTCTGGCGGCGGCCTCCATAGGCATCACAAGAAAACCGTCCATAGCCGCTTCAAGCGCCTTTATCTCATCAACTTCTGTCACAATCACATTCGCACCAATCCCTCTGGCCCTCATAGCCACACCGCGACCGCACCAACCATACCCAGCCACAACCACAGTTCTCCCGGCAAAAAGGATATTTGTGGCTCGCATTATGCCGTCTAAGGTAGACTGGCCTGTGCCATATCTATTGTCAAACATATGTTTGGTCATTGAATCATTCACGGCTATCACTGGATATTTCAAGGCGCCATCCTTCTGCATAGCTTTAAGCCTTATAACCCCTGTTGTTGTTTCTTCCGTGCCGCCTATTATTTCACCTCTATACTTGTCCCAGTCCTTGTGTATAGTGGAAATAACATCTGCGCCGTCATCCATTGTTATGTGAGGCCTGTGTTCAATGGCGCTCTTTATGTGTGAGTAATATGTTTTATTGTCTTCGCCTTTTATAGCAAAAACCTTTATACCATAGTCTTTGACAAGAGAGGCCGCTATATCATCTTGAGTGCTGAGTGGATTGGAAGCGCATAAAGCCACATCCGCGCCACCTTTTTTAAGCGTTATCATTAAATTTGCAGTTTCGCTTGTCACATGCAAACAAGCTGATACTCTATACCCTTTAAGCGGCTTTTCCTTCTCAAACCTTTTTGCAATCAAGGCAAGAACTGGCATATCATTGCCAGCCCATTCTATCCTTTTCTTGCCAAGCCCCGCAAGAGACGCATCTTTTATATCAAATTTAGACAAAGTCGATATCATTTTTCCTCCATTAGGCGCAACATGAGCACACAGAAATATGCTTATTTATCTTCTTTGAAAAAACCGCTTTTTTATCAGTTTTTTCCCAAGTAAAATCCTTGTCATTCCTGCCAAAATGTCCGTAAGCGGCTGTTTTTCTAAAAATGGGGCGCCTGAGTTTAAGATCTCTGATTATTCCCTTCGGCGTTAGATCAAAATTCTTTTTCACTATGTCTACAAGCTCTTCTTCTCCTATCAGGCCAGTGCCATGAGTGTCCACATAAACGCCAACAGGCTCAGCCACGCCTATGGCATAGGCCAGCTGAACTGTGCATTCTTTTGCGGCGCCAGACGCCACTATATTTTTTGCTATATATCTGGCCATATAGGCAGCGGATCTATCCACCTTTGTAGGATCTTTTCCAGAGAAAGCGCCACCGCCATGAGGAGCAATTCCGCCATAAGTGTCAACTATTATTTTTCTGCCCGTCACTCCAGTGTCAGATTGTGGTCCGCCCACAACAAATTTTCCAGTCGGATTGACAAGAATCTTTGTGTTTTTGTCAATCATAGCTTTGTCTATCACAGGTGTTATAACTTCTTTTATGATTTCCGCTCTGGCTTTTTCAGTTATATGATTGCCGCTCTTATCAAGTATAGTATCCAAGTGCTGAGTTGAAAGAACTATTGTTTCTATTCTGTAGGGCTTGCCATCGCAATATTCTACGGTAACTTGAGACTTGCCATCTGGACCGAGATAATCAAGTATGTTTTTCTTTCTTACTTCAGCCAATCTAACACAAAGTTTATGCGCAAGCATAAGCGGCAAAGGCATAAATTCAGGAGTCTCATCGCAAGCATAGCCAACCATAAGCCCCTGATCTCCCGCTCCGCCGATATCCACACCCTGCGCTATATCGGGACTTTGTCTGCCTATCACATTTATCACAGCGCATGTTTCATGATTAAAGCCATATTTATTGTCCGTGTATCCTATTTTCTTCACGACATTTCTAACCAAGTCATCCACATCCACATAGGTTTTAGTGGTTATCTCGCCACCCACAACAACCATACCTCTGGTTATAAAAGTCTCACAAGCCACTCTACCAGCTGGATCTTTCTTCATTATCTCATCGAGAACAGCGTCTGAAATCTGATCGCAGACCTTATCTGGGTGTCCTTCAGTTACAGACTCCGAAGTTATGAATTTATTTCCTCTATCCATTTTTCCTCCTTAAAACCTTTTCCATATCAATTTCACAATCCAAATCAAGCAAACTAAATTGCCGATTTATAAGCCAAATCCAGCAATTTTTTCGTATTATCCTTTGAGTCAGTCTCAGCATAAACCCTCAAAAGAGGCTCAGTCCCAGAAGGTCTTATCAAAAACCACCAATCATTTTCAAGAACAACTTTAAGCCCATCAAGAGTATTGGCATCCTTCACTTTTACGCCCAAAACACTCTTGGGTATCTTTCTCTTTATCTTCACAGCAAAAGAATGCTTGTTTGGAACGGTCTTTGGCAGAGCATAATCCTGCCTTAGAAAAACAGATTTTCCGTATTTCTTTTCCACCTGTGCATAAATTTCAGAAATTTTCATTTTTTTCACAGAGCACATTTCAAGGAAAAGAAGAGCGGTTATTATGCCGTCTCTCTCTGGTAAATTGCCCTTCCATGTGTATCCGCCTGATTCCTCAGATCCAAAAAGCACATCTTCCGAAGTCATTTTTTCGGCTATATACTTGAATCCAACGGGGACCTCTTCATAGAGGAATTTTTTTGCGTCAGCTATTCTTTTTGTTAGGTAGCCAAGCGAAACAGCTTGAACCACTTTGCCCGAATATTTTTTGTGCTCCACTATATAATCCAATATCATTGGGGCTATCTGGCAAGGTGTAAGATACACACCTTTATCATCTATCATGGCGAATCTATCTCCATCGCCATCTATAGCTATGCCCATAAGAGCCTTATTTTCCTTCACAGCTTTTATAAGACCGCCAAGATGCTTCTCAACCGGCTCTGGCGCGCCGACATTTGAGAACAAAGGATCTCTTTGAGTATTTAGCATTATTACATTTTTATACTTGCCAAATAATTCTTCCGCCACCTCAGCGGCTGTTCCATTCATAAAATCTATCACTATTTTTCCGTTTATAGATGGAATAATCTTGCCTATATTGTATTTGGATTTTATGTAAGAACAGTAATCCTTGCGAAAATCTTTTTTGACTACATCCTCTTTTGAGTAAGAAACCGCTTCTTTTGGTATGTGAGTCTCAATTTCAGCAGTCATACTGGCGGGCATCGAGCGCCCGGAATATTTTACTTTCACACCATTGTAAAGGTATGGATTATGACTGGCTGTTATAACCACTCCCATAGCATATTTTTTTTCTGTAAGCATACTTATGGCCGGTGTGGAAATCGGCGTGGCGCTTAGATCCACTGGAATGCCACTCTTTTTAAGCACATAAGCAAAATGAGCGGCAAATTCTTCTGAGAGAAATCGCCTATCATAGCCGACAACCACTTTTTTATCTGGAGCCTTCATAGACTTGTAAGCCATATAATCAGCCAAGCCCTGAGCTATCCTTCTGACATTTTTGAAATCAAATTTATCTCCTATCATCCCCCTGAAACCATCTGTGCCAAATACTATATCATTTAAAGCCATAAAAAACCTCTTAAACAAAAAGTATAAAACCGCCTTAGCGATTTAATAAATCAATATATTTTATATTTTATAGCCAAAAAAATAAAGGCATATGTGACATAAGTAAACAAGCAAATGAAACAAGCTTGAATATAGCGTAAATATTTTATAAACTTATATAAGGTTAATTAAGTTAGTCAAAGCTAACTTTTCAAAGTTTATATGAAAGGATATGAAAATAAAATAAAACTGACAGGAAGCCTTGAAGATTACCTTGAAGCGGCCTATATGTTTGAGAAAAAAAATGGCTTTTCAAGGATAAAAGAGCTATCCGATTTCCTCAATGTAAAACTTCCCTCAGTAAACAAAGCGATTAAACAGCTTGAAAGAAGAAAACTTCTAACCCATAAAAGATATGGCTATATAAAACTCACCAAAGGAGGGAAAAGACTTGCAGACAATTTGCTTTCAACACACGATATGCTTTTTAATTTTTTTATATCACTTGGCTTTGACAAAAAAAAATCTCTAAAGTATGGTTGCTATCTTGAGCATATAATAGATGAAAATGATAAACCTAAAATAAAAGCTCTAATCAAATTTCTCAAGGAGAAAAACTATGGAGATAAGCCTTTCAAAAGCGACTGAAGGAAAGTTTAAAGTTTCCAAAATAAATGGCGGAGAGAATCTTTTAAAAAAATTATCTTCTCTTGGAATATATGAGGGAACAGAAGCGGAAAAAATTCTCAGCTATCATCATGGTCCTGTGGTAATAAAAGTCCTTAACTCACAAGTGGCCATAGGACGAGGGATGGCAGAAAAGATAATAGTGAAAAAACTATGAAAATAATTTTGGTTGGAAATCCAAATGTCGGCAAAAGCGTAGTCTTTTCATATCTGACGGGATACACTGCCATATCTTCCAATTACCCTGGCACCACAGTTGACATACTCAAAGGCAAAGCGAATCTTTGCGGATATGACTGCGAGGTGGTGGATGTCCCCGGATGCTACAATCTTGAAGGAGAAAACATTGCAGAAAAAGTTGCCGGCGAAATCATAAAAGAAAAAAACTACGATTTTATATTCAATGTAGTCGATGCCAACAATATTGAAAGAAATCTCTTACTTACACTTCAGCTTATCAAGATAGGCAAACCAATGATTTTATTGCTGACAAAAACAGATATAGCCAAAAATAAAGGCATAGAAATAAATTACAAGATGCTTGAAGAAATATCCGGCATAAAGGTCTTTCCCGTTGTAGCCACAGCGGGCATAGGATTTGACCATCTTGAAAAAGAAATAAAAGAAATTTTTGAAAAATCTGAAATTGCAAATCCAAAATTTGAAATACCGCAAGATGACATAGAAAAATGGAAAATAATAGGTGAAATAACTTCAAAGGTTCAAAAAATAACTCACAAACATCCATCCTTTTTGGAAAAAATCGAACTAATCACCACAACACCGATCACTGCCATACCTTTTGCCTTAATTGTGATAGCGACAAGTTTTGGCATTATAAGATTTATTGGAGAAAGTTTAATAAATTATATTTTAGATCCACTATTTAATTCATACTATATGCCTTTGATTGAAAAATTAGCCTCCCATTTTCAGGATGGCCTATTCAAACAAATTATATTCTCTGCCAATATTGCGCCGCTTGAAGGATTTTCCGTTTTGACAACAGGTCTATATGTGCCTTTCGTAGTCGTCTTGCCATATGTTTTCTCTTTTTACATCGTTTTAAGCCTGCTTGAAGATATAGGCTATTTGCCAAGACTTGCCGTAATACTCGATAGGGTATCGCACAAAATAGGCCTTCATGGATATGGCAGTATACCACTCATTATGGGACTTGGATGTAAGGTTCCGGGCATTTTTTCTTTGAGGATATTGGAATCTAAAAGAGAAAAAATGATAGCCGCCTCGCTTATGTTTCTAATTTCTCCGTGCATGCCACAAACAGCTATGATTTTCTCAATTCTCTCAAAATATCCTCTAATCTACACAATAATTGTTTTACTGTATATATTTTTCGTGGGAATTATTGCCTCATTCTTTTTAAACAAAGTCATAAAAGGCGAAGCAAATGATCTATTTATGGAGATACCTTCATATCACAAACCTGTTTTCAAAAACCTGATTTTCAAACTTAAAATAAGAACGAGAGAATTTCTATTAGACGCCATTCCTTTTGTGATCGGGGGGATATTTCTGATAAATTTGCTGGATATTTTCTCAGTTCTAAATTTTATATCCAAATTCTTTGGACCTATTTTTAGTAAAGTATTTTCTCTGCCAGTAGAAACATCCACTATAGTTATGCTTGGATTTTTAAAAAAAGATGTGGCAATAACACTGCTGACTCCTTTCAATCTTTCTCTAAAAGATCTAATGGTATCCTGCTTTTTCCTTGTGGCCTATATGCCATGTCTGGCATCTATATTTGTCTTATTTAGAGAATTAGGCAAAAAAATAACTTTTTATGTTCTGGGATTTAATCTGCTTGTCGCAATGATTTTTACTTTCTTGTTTTCGCTTATTTTAGAGATATTCATATAAAAAGCGCCGTATTATTAAAGCGAGTGATACATCACTGCTAAAGAGTGAAAGACTTGTGGTCGTTTGCGTGGCTATCTATCCTGCACATTGCTTAGATTATTTTTAATTTAATTGAAAGACTGGTGTTTTATTTGATGTATAATGAGATATTATGATGAAGATTAGATTGATATGGCCGGGGAAAACTAAATCGGCTTATATAAGGGAAGGGATGGGAGAATTTTTGAAATTTTTAAGGGCTTATGCGAATATTGAGGTAGTGGAGTTCAGGGAAGGCTCTGGCAATAGAGAAGAGGTGATAAAACAGGAATCTCAAAGGATGCTTGAAAAAATTCCAGATAATTTTATCTTGCTTGATGAGAAAGGAGAGAATTTGACAAGTATTGAATTTGCGCAAATGATTAAAAATTCTACGGAATTAAATTTTGTTATAGGCGGAGTATTTGGGCCTTCTAAGGAAATTAAAGATCTTGCCTCAAGGAAAATAGCGCTTTCAAAAATGACTTTAACTCATGAGATGAGCAGATTGCTGCTTCTGGAACAAATTTATAGAGCTTTGACAATAATCAAAGGCAAAAAATATCACTACTGATACATCTTAAAGCATTACTTGTATTCTTTAGACAAGATTTCAATGGCTTTGGCGGGATCTGATACATTTAGCAATATTCTGGATGTGTTGCCGCCATAGGCAGTGCCATAAACTGTGGTTATGTTTATGCCATTTTCACTGAGGATTCTGGTAAGTTTAAGCAATTCTCCGGGCTTATCCACAAGGTCTATTGAAATCATTCTGGTTTCAAGTGTGGTGAAACCGGCTCTTGTCAGTATATAGCTTATCTTTTTGTCTGTATCAACAGCTATCTTCACTATGCCTGATTCGTCATGTATTTCACTGGCTATGCCTATGATATTTATTCCTTCTTTTGCGAAGAGCTCGACAAAATTTCCAAGTGAGCCCGGTTTATTTGGAAGAAACACGGTGTATTGGTTGATTTCTCTGATGGCCATATAAAAATTTTATCAAAATGCTATTTGTTTTGGCAAATTAAAGCGCCACAAAAGCGCATAAGAGGGCAAGTTTGAACCCCACTTTAGAAGTATAATCCCAGCATGCCTTTTTTTAGATTTTCATCGGGGGGGTTTGCTCCCAACCATACAGTAAGCAAAGTCTGGCAGAAATCGGATCCTTTTATATCCCCTTATCCAACTATGAATCTTTTTATGCCGGTTAAAAGCATCTGTACAGATATTGTGATAAGTACCATACCCATAAGTTTTTCAATCGCAAGCAAGCCTCTGGGTCCAAGAAAAGAGGCTATCTTTGAAGAAAATGAGAGTATTGCCACATTTATCAACCATGAAACAAATATTATCATAAACCATGTAGGCATATTCCCCGGATCTTTCATATTGAATATGAGTATTGTGCTTAGCACAGAAGGGCCAGATACCAATGGTATGGCCAGAGGCACTATAAAAGGTTCACTGCCAGAGCTATCGCTAAATGAATTGTGTTGGGATGGAAATATCATAGAAATGGCTATCAAAAAAAGCACTATTCCGCCACCCACAGATAGAGAAGGTATATCTATTGAAAGCAGTCTTACTATCCATTTTCCAAAAAAAAGAAAAAATGTCATTATTCCCAAAGCTATGAAAAGTTCGCGGGTTATAACCTTTATTTTTCTTTTTTCATCCACATTTTTAAGCACGGTAATGAAAAGAGGTATATTGCCAAGCGGATCCATTACCAGCGTGAGTGTGAATATTGCAGACGCTATTTCAATTATATCCATATTAAAGCCGCAGTCTTATTTTTAGACTGCGGCTCTCCTCAATCAATTTAGCTACTGATTATCTTCTTTGCTCTCTTCTTCTTTGACAACCGTTTCAACACTGGCTATTTTGTCGTTTTCATCAAGCCTTACTATTCTAACGCCTTGTGTGTTTCTGCTTATTACGCGTATTCCGTCGCAAGAAATTCTTATGATTTTGCCTTTTTCAGTCATAACCATAAGGTCGTCATTTTCTTCCACTAGATATACGCCCACAACATTGCCATTTCTTTCATTGGCTTTTATTGTTATCACTCCGCCACCGCCTCTGTGTTGATTGCGATATTCGTCAAGATCAGTTCTCTTGCCGTATCCATTTTCACACACGGTCAGCAAGGTCTTCTCTGTCTTTTTAGTCGCCACTTCCATGCCGACAACAATATCGTCTTTGTCAAGCCTTATGCCTCTGACGCCCATAGCATTTCTGCCCATAGATCTAACTTCGCTTTCATTGAAGCGTATGGACATGCCTTGCTTTGTGCCTATTATGACTTCGTATGTGCCGTCTGTATGCGCCACACTTGTCAATATGTCTCCGTCTTCAAGGCCTATGGCATTTATTCCAGATCTCCTGATATTGGCGAAATCTGATATAGGCGTCTTTTTTATATTGCCTTTTCTGGTGCACATCATCAGATAGGTTTCATTTTTCTTCTTCTCTTCAAAGGATTCTATAGCTATAAAGGATGTTATCTTTTCATCCTTGATAGGCAATATATTCACTATGGCCTTGCCGCGAGATGTTCTGTTGCCTTCGGGTATTTCATATCCTTTCACGGCATAAACCTTGCCGCGCGTAGTGAACATCAGTATCGTGGCATGGCTTGAAGTGGCAAAGAGTTTTTCTATAAAGTCGTCTTCTTTCAAGTCTGAGCCCATTATACCTTTGCCGCCACGTCCCTGCACTTTATATGTGTCGCAAGGGATTCTCTTTATATAGCCGCTATGTGTTATCGTTATGACCACATTTTCTTCTGGTATAAGGTCTTCTATATCAAGTTCTGTGGCTTCTCCGGCTATTTCAGTTTTTCTCTTATCGCCATATTTTTCTTTTAGCTCTTTTAGCTCGTCTGAAATTATTTTGAGTATCTTCCTTGGATCGGCCAATATCTCCCTGAGCTCTTTTATAAGTTTCATCAAGGCTTTGTGCTCTTCTTCTATCTGGCCTGTTTCCAATTTGGTAAGCTGATGCAAGCGCATATCAAGTATAGCTTGAGCCTGTATTTCGCTTAAAGCAAACTGTTTCATCAACTTCTCTTTCGCTTCATTGGAATCTTTTGACTTCTTTATTATCTCCACAACAGCGTCTATGTTTTGAAGAGCTATTAGATAGCCTTCCAATATATGAGCCCGGGCAAGAGCTTTATTGAGATCGTATTTTGTCCTATTGTATATGACTGTTCTTCTGTGCTTTATATACTGTTGAAGAACTTCTTTTATGTTTAAGATTCTGGGTTTGCCATCCACTATGGCCAGCATTATCACGCCAAAGGATGTCTCCATTTGTGTGTGTTTATAAAGCTGATTTAACACCACCTGCGCATTGCCGTCTCTTTTGACTTCTATGACTATTCTCATTCCGCGACGATCGCTTTCATCGCGTATGTCTGAGATGTCGGTTATCTTTTTCTCTTTGACAAGATTGGCTATTGTCTCTATAAGCGCGGCTTTATTTACTTGATAGGGTATTTCTGTGACTATTATGGCTTCCCTATTGCCTTTCATCTCTTCTATTTCGGCTCGGGCTTGCATTCTTACAGAGCCTCTGCCTGTTTCAAAATAATCTTTTATGCCTTTTCTGCCGCGTATAATGGCGCCAGTTGGGAAGTCGGGTCCTTTTATATACTTCATCAGATCTTTTATCTGGAGATCTGGATTGTCTATAAGGGCTATAATGGCGTCGCAGACTTCAGAAAGATTGTGTGTGGGAATATTTGTGGCCATACCCACAGCTATACCAGATGAGCCGTTTATCAAAAGATTTGGCAATTTGGCCGGCAAAACGGAAGGTTCTGTAAGCGAGCCGTCGTAGTTTGGCACAAATTTTACAGTTTCCTTGTCTATATCGCCAAGTATTTCATCGGACACTCCTGACAATCTGGCTTCTGTGTATCTCATGGCGGCGGGCGGATCTCCGTCTATGGAACCAAAGTTTCCTTGCCCATCCACAAGCGTGTATCTAAGAGAAAATTCCTGAGCCATTCTGACCAAAGTGTCGTATATGGCGGCATCGCCATGCGGATGATATTTACCCATGACATCGCCGACTATACGAGCGGATTTCTTGAATGGCTTATTGTGTCTGAGGCCCATATCATACATAGTGTAGAGGACTCTTCTGTGCACGGGTTTTAGACCATCTCTCACATCTGGCAGAGCTCTGCCAATTATGACGCTCATAGAATAATCTATGTAAGAGGATTTCATTTCCTCTGAAATATCTCTCGCTATTATGTTTGAATTTAAAATTTCATCTTTATTTTTTTCACTCATATTTAGCTCCTGTAATCACTATATATCCAAATTTTTCACTTCCAAAGCGTTTTCTTCTATGAAAGCTCTTCTGGGCTCCACATTGTCACCCATCAAAGTAGTGAACATGGCTTCCGCTTCGGCGGGATCTTCCAGTGAAACTTTCAAAAGTCTTCTTCTAGCTGGATCCATTGTGGTCTCCCACAACTGCTCCGGGTTCATTTCACCAAGACCTTTATAGCGCTGTATATTGGAGCCAGACGAACCTTCTCTCAAAACAGCTTCATTAAATGATTTAAGGTCAAAGAATTTGCTCTCGATTTTATCTGTTTTCAGGATGAAGATCGGCTCTTTCTTCTTGTCTTCTTCAATGTGATAGGACTCAAGACTATATCCAAAATTTTTCAATTTGGCATTTATGTTATTGAGCCTTGTAAATTCGCCAAGAGTTTGAAACTCCGGGCCAAGATCTTCCTCCATCTCTGGCGGGATCTGGCCATTGTTTTGTTGCATTATTTCAGCTTTCCTTTTCTCTATAAAATCGTTCTCATACTCCATCCATTCTTTGTCGCTAAAAAAGTATTTGTAATTTTCCGGAGAGATCTCTATTCTGTAAACCGGTGTTTGACCTTTCGCGGCGAAATTTAGATAGTCTGTTAGGGAAAGATTTTTGCTTTCAAGACGCCTTAAAACATTTTCAGTTGAATTTGTTAAAGAGAGGATTTCCGAAAGTTCTTTTTTCTCTATTTTTTTGCCTTTGGAATTTTTAACTTCTATTGAATTCATCGCCTCTTTCATTATCCACGCGCTCAACTTTTCTTCACTTTCAAAATATGTCTCAAATTTTCCTTTTTTCACTTTATAGAGAGGCGGCTGAGCTATGTATATGTGTCCATTTTCCACAAGCGGTCTCATCTGTCTATAGAAAAAGGTAAGCAGAAGTGTTCTTATATGCTGTCCGTCCACATCGGCATCCGCCATGATTATTATTTTTCCATAGCGAAGTTTTTCAATATTAAAACCATCTTCCCCCTCGCCAACACCCGTGCCTATGGCGGATATAAGCGTTCTGACTTGTTCATTTGAAATTATTTTTACCAGCTGAGATTTTTCCACATTGAGGATTTTTCCCCTTATTGGAAGTATGGCCTGGAATACTCTATCCCTGCCCTGTTTGGCGCTGCCGCCGGCGGAGTCTCCCTCTACTATGAAAAGCTCGCTTTTCATTGGATCTTTTTCCTGACAATCGGCAAGCTTGCCGGGCAATCCGCTGTCTGCAAGTGAGCCTTTTCTTCTGGCTAAGTCTTTGGCTCTTCTAGCCGCCTCTCTAGCCTGAGCGGCCTCTATGGCTTTGCCGCAAATGGCTTTCGCTGTGGTGGGATTTTCCTCAAAGAAAGTGGCAAGACTTTCGCCCATTATTGATTTCACCATACCTTCGACTTCCGAATTGCCAAGTTTTGTCTTTGTTTGTCCTTCAAATTGAGGATGTGAAATTTTGACAGAAATTACAGAGGTAAGCCCTTCGCGAAGATCATCTCCAGTGACAGAATACTCTTTGTCTTTCATAAGCTCATACTTTTTTATATAGTCGTTTATCACTCTGGTCAAAGCTGATCTAAATCCAGATACATGAGTGCCGCCTTCTATAGTTTTTATATTGTTCACAAAGGAGTAGACATTCTCTGAATAGTCCTTATTGTATTGTATGGCAATTTCAAGGATAAAATCCTCTTCCTTTTTGCTTATGTATATTGGTTCTGAGTAAAGCACAGTTTTGTTTGTGTTGAGGAATTTGGCAAACTGATTTATTCCGCCTTCAAAAAAGAATGTGTGTTTTTTGTCATCTCTTTCATCTATTATCGTTATTCTCACGCCCGGATTGAGGAAGGCAAGTTCTCTAAACCTGTTTGACAAAATATCAAAAGATAAAACTGAATCTCCAAAAATTTCTTGGTCAGCCTTAAAAGTGACAGTTGTGCCATGCTCATTGGTGGATCCTATGGTTTTCACTTCGTCTCTTGGCTTGCCTCTGTCATAAGCTTGAAACCACACCTTGCCGTCTCTTCTGACTTCCACTTCCAACCATTCTGAAAGAGCATTAACAACCGACACTCCAACGCCGTGAAGTCCGCCAGAAATTTTATACCCGCCGCTGTCAAATTTTCCGCCAGCGTGCAAAACAGTCAAGACCACTTCAAGAGCGGATTTTCCTTTAAGTTTTGGATCTTTTACTTCTTTCATGGGATCCACTGGTATGCCGCGGCCATTGTCAGAGACTGAACATATATTGTCATCTTTGAGAACCACATCTATTTTATTGCAGCCTCCAGCCAATATTTCGTCTATGGAATTGTCCACCACTTCATACACAAGATGATGAAGACCTTGCGGACCTGTGGAACCTATGTACATTGCCGGACGCCTTCTTACAGCGTCGAGACCTTCTAATACCTGTATTTTGGATGAATCGTAATTAGTTTTGCTTTTGTTTTCCGTTGTCATAAACTCTCCCCTAAATTTTACAAACAACCTTGACTTCTTTTATCCACTTATTTCTAAAGTATTTATTAAGACTTCTGATTATCTCATTTTTTCTAAGACGAACCTCGGCTGCGGCAGAAGAATTTACCGCCCTTACTATCACCGCGTTTTTCTCAACTCCGTCTAGATAAAAAAATCTTTTAAAAGAAGACATTTCAGCATCCCATGCCTGTCTTAAAATCATAAGATTTTGAGGCTTTATGCCAAAGAGAGCGCCGGGCGAATCCAGTATATCCGCGACGCATTTCATTCCACCGCGTCTTATTTTCATTTTATTGTCTCAAGGGCATTACCACATATAGAATATCTCCATTATCTGAATCTTTAATAAGGGATGGCCTGCCAATCTCTGAAAAAGAGAAAATTGTAGTTTTACCTTCTACATTCCTGAGTATGTCCAAAATAAATTTAGGATTATAACTTATTTGAAAGTCTTCCCCCTTGTAATCTACATCAAATTCATCTTCAAAATCCATACTCTGAGAAGAAGAGCTGATGATAACAACTCCTTTCTTGAATGTATATTTCACAGACGCATTTCTCTCATTTGAACAAATTGCAGCCCTCTTTGTGGCAGAGAGCAATTTTGCGCAGTCTATATTTACTTCAAAAGAAAACTGAGTTGGAATTATCCTCTCATAGTCTGGGAAATTTCCTTCCACAAATTTAGAAATAAAAACAGTTTCCTTGAAAATAAAACCAGCTTGATTTGAAGAAAGGCTGACTTTCACCATTTCTTTTTTATCCTTGGAATTGGCTTTGAGAAACTTAGACAATTCATTCATTATTTTGGCTGGTATGGTAACTCTGAAATCTTTTTTGCCCATAATCTTATCTTTTCTGCAAACGGCCAGACGCCTGCCATCTGTCGCAACTATGGAAAGGACATCCTTTTTCTTTTCCCACAGAAGCCCATTTAAAAATTGCCTTTCATCTTCATTTGAAACAGAAAAAATAGTTTTTTCTATCATATCGGCCAGTTCAATAGCTGGCAGATCGAAGCAATCTCTGTCATCTATATCGGGGATAAGGGGATATTCTGTTTTTGGTAGGCCGGCTATTTTAACTTTGGCTTTGCCGCTATTTAGCGTAACTTTGGCGTTTTCATCTGCTGAAAGAGAAATTGTTTCATCGTCAAAATTTTGAACTATTTCATTAAACTTCTTCATAGGCAAGGTTACAGAGCCCGGAACTTTTACATCTGTGTTTATGAAATGCTTTATAGCAATTTCCAGATCTGTGGAAATGACCTTGACGCCATTTTTATCTGTTTCTATTAAAAAATTCTGAAGAGCTGGCATAGCTCCTGTTCTGGATGTCACAGCGGCTTGAATTACTTGCAAACCTTTCAACAAACTATTTCTCTCCGAAACTATTTTCATATTCATCTCCTTCTAATAAGAATAGGGCTGTTGATAATGTTTAAAATGTTAGTAGCCATTGGCTATCTTTGTAAACATTTTACTAACATTTTGAACTTTATTAACAAAAGAGAGCAAAACCAACAGATATTAACAATTAACCTTTTATCTTGTTGATAATGTCGTTTATAAATTTATTCAAGAAAGGGTCATTTTGTATCATCTGTATCACTTTATCCCTGGCATAAATAACAGTAGAATGGTCTTTGCCAAAAGCCTCTCCTATTTCTGGAAGGGATTTATCAGTCATATTACATGCCAGATACATAGCAACTTGTCTTGCAAACGATATCCTTTCAGTTCTTGTTTTCAAATTTAGATCACTGGGATTCAAATTATACGCCCTTGCAACATGCTCTCTTATTTTTTCAATGGAGACATACACTGAATCTTTTTCTCCAACAGGTATATAGTCCTTTATTATATTTTCCACAGTGTCTATTGACGGATAAACACTATTATTAATACAAAAATGAGCCACATTGTTAATGCAGCCTTTTAGGCTTCTAACACTGTCTGTTACTTTTTCGGCTATAAAATTTACAACATCAGATGGCATATGGAAATTATTTTTCTCATTTTCTTTATTGAGAATTGCCACACGCAACTCGTATTCCGGCCTTTTGATGTCGGCTATGGCGCCAGTTTTGAATCGGGTTATAAGTCTTTCGTTTAATTCCAGATCATTGGGCGCTTTGTCTGAACTTACGACTATTTGTTTTTTAAATTCGAAGAGACTATTAAATGTGTGAAAAAATTCTTCTTCGCTTCTTTCTTTCTTGACTATGAATTGCACATCATCTAAGAGAAGACAATCCAGTTTTCTGTACTTATTTCTGAATGAATCAAAACGATTTTCTTTTATTACCTGTATAAATTCATCTACAAAGGTATCTGCCGAAACATAGAGAACTCTCGCTGAAGGCCTTCTTCTCATGATTTCATTTCCTATGGCATGCAATATGTGTGTTTTGCCCATTCCAGATGGAGCATAGACAAAGTATGGATTGGAGCTTCCTCCCGGATTTTCAGAAACCTTTTTAGCTATGGTTACGGCAAACCTATTGCTTTCGCCTTCGACTATTTCTGAGAAAGTGTAGGATTGAGAAAGGCCCGTTTCAAGATAGTTTTGTTTTTTTTCAAGCGGAACACTATACTGTGGAGAGGGAAGATCTTTTTTTATATCTTGTTTTATTGACACAGTGAAGTCAAGATTTATTTCCCGACCAAGCACTTCTTTAAGGGCTAAATTTATGGCCTGAACAAGGGAAAGTTTTTTTAAATTGTCGTATATTATTGGATTTGGTATTTCAAGTTTTATGGTGTCGTTTTCTATGACAAGAGGTTTTATGGACCTAATCCATAAATCAGTTAAATCTTTTCCAACTGAAGATTCTGTTTTCTGTAAAACTTCATTCCAAATTTCTTTTATCTGGTAATTATTTTCCACAATTTTTCCACAAAGTGTTAAATTTTGTTAAAAATTAAAAAAAGTATTATAAAATAACACTTTTTTCTGTTGATAACTCATAAAAAACAGCATTTCAATGCTTATGAGATAATTATATAAATAAAATGGGATACAGTCAAATGCAAATTGTAAAGCGAGAAGCGTGAAAGTGATTTTTTTATGTAAGCTTGATTAAATCTGCGTAAATGCCGGGTTCTGAATCAGGTATTATTTCAGCGCCACAGTTTTTTTTGAAAAAATCCACAGGTCCCGCCCAGCCAATTATGGCATAGGCGTATCCATCTGCTTTCATTTGATTGAGTGTGGCAAGAAGCAAGGCGCGTCCTGCTCCGCTTTTTCTTTCTTTTTCACTCACGCCTATAGGGCCAAAAAAACCTTTATTTGTGGCGTCATAGCAAGCAAAACCTCCTATCTTGCCGTTTTTTATGGCTATGAAGCATTTAGATGGCACGGATGAGAGGGCTGTTTCACATTCATCTGCCCATGTTTGAGAAAAATTTTCTTTTACCCATGAGCATATGGCCTTTTTTTCCGGGGCTATAGCCCTTTTTATTTTAAAGTCATGCGGTATATCTTTTTCGCTTATTGGAGGTAGAGAATATAGTTTTACAAGCATATCTGCCATTATTTCCCCGCGCTTATTTTTTTATTTTCTAAACCTATTTCCAGTCCCTTTTCTGTATCGTTTTTGGCCTTTTGTGTCCCTTTTTTAGATTTTTTTTCTGGGATTATTGGATTTCCTTCCTCATCGAACTTATATGTTTTAAAGGGAGTATTATTCAATGAGTTTTTATAGTCTTTTTTAAGAGAAGTTTTATATTTTTTTTGGCTTTTTGCTTTCTTTTCATTTTTTATGGGCTCGGCAAGTTCATTAAATTTATATGATGAATAGTCTTGTTTTTCGAATACGTATTTATCTTTTTTGGAAGGTTTTTTCTTAGTTGATTTTTTGGTTTTTTTAACTGCTTTTTTAGTGGATGAATTTTTATTTTTTGTGGCAGAATCTTTCTGTTGTGTCTCGACTGTGGAATCGCTTGTCCCTTTAAGCTCATTGGCTTTTAGAGATACTAAAGCAATCGAAAAAAGCAGAATTGACAATAAGACACTTCTTTTCATTTTTTTACCTTCCATTCCAGAGCCTTCAAAGAAGACTCCAAAAGATAGGCCAAAGTAACTGGTCCCACGCCTCCGGGGACGGGAGAAATTGCAGAAACTTTTTTACTCACTGAATCAAAATCAGCATCTCCACACATTGAGCCTTTTTCATCAAAATTCGTGCCTATATCCACTACCACTTGCCCTTCGCCTATCATATTCTCTTTAAGCCATTTTGCCTTTCCTATGGCCAGAAATATGTAATCTGCATTTTTAAGGTGAAAGGGCAAATCTGCTGTTTTTGAATGGCACAGGGTTACAGTGGCATTGAGGGATGAAAGCATATGGGCAAGAGGTCTACCTACGACGGCGGATCTGCCAACCACGGCGCATTTTTTGCCTTTGAACTCATAGCCATAGTATTCGAGAAGTTTTATTGCGGCTAAAGCTGTGCATGGCACGAAGAAATTGCCTGAAGAGATTGAGGAAAAATCCTTGCTTAGATAGAGTTTGGCATTATTGTCCGCTGATATGCAGTCGGGGTCTTTTTCTGGAGGCATCTTTTTCCAGAACTCCCAATCGTCAAAACCATCCGGGAGAGGTCTTTCCACCATTATGGCGTCTGTTTTTTCATCAGATGCCATTTCTTGAAGAATTGAAAGAAAATGATTTTTGCCCTTAGAAATATCCGGTTTTATTGCTGAGGCGTCTATGCCCACTTGAGCGGCCTTTTTTAGTTTTAGATTCATGTAAACAGAAGAGGCCGAATCGTCATAGTAATTTATTACGCGCAATATGGGAGGTCTTGAGATTGTTTCTTTTATTTTTTCGGCGCGCTTTTTTACATCTGCCAATATGTTGGCGCTAAGAGTCTTGCCCTCAAGTAATTTCATATTAAAAATTTTATCATATTTTGATTGACACTGTAGGTATAATAAAGTCAGAAATTGCAAGAGTGAAAAATCGCTTGCCCAGAGCCTTGCCTGCGCTTTATATAGAGAACTTGTAATTTATCAGTTAGATTATTTTTGATTTAACGATGTTTCTTTGCTTTGGATTATATTTGATTTGATTTACGCGATTTCACTCTGTCGCGATATTGTAGTAAAATATTACAATGGAAACACTTGAAATACCAGACACGCCATTAATGAAGCAATACGCTTCGCTTAAGAAAAAACACAAAGATTCAATATTATTTTTTAGACTGGGCGATTTTTATGAAATGTTTGCAGATGATGCCAAAACTGCCAGTTCTGTATTATCTTTGACGCTTACTTCAAGGCAGGGTGTTCCAATGTGCGGAGTTCCACACCACTCAAGCACAAGTTATATTTCAAGGCTGATAAAAATGGGCTATAGCGTGGCTGTGTGTGAACAGGTGGGAGAGGAAGATAAAAAGACAAAGCTTTTCAAAAGGGAAGTTGTAAGGATAATAACGCCAGGCACCATAATAGAGGATGATTTGCTTGACAAAAAATCGTCCAATTATTTGCTTTCTGTTTTTGTGGATGTGGTAGGTTGGGGGCTTGCTTATTGCGATGCTTCAACAGGCGAATTTAAAGCTACTGAAAATTTAAATGATCCAGATTTTCACAATCTCAGGGAATTGACCTCCAGAATAATGCCTTCTGAGGTGGTTCTGGACCACAAAACGGCTACATATTTCAAAAAGTGTGGATTTAGTTTTAATGTAAAAACTACTGAGCATTTTTTTGAATACGAGACAATTGAAGAAGAGAATTCCTATGAATGGAAAAATCATAAGCTTGCCTTAAAGGCGGCAAGCCTGAATTTTTCTTATCTTTCCAAGACTCAACCCGGATCTAAGTTTTCATTTAAGCCAACATATTTTGAAGATAAGGGGTTTATGCGCCTTGATGAAACAGCTATAAAGACATTGGAGCTTGTTGAGGCTGACTATGAAGGCGCAATGAGTTTGTGGAAGAGTTTGGATTTTGCCAAAACGGCCATGGGATCCAGGATGCTTAGAAGGTGGATACTTAACCCTCTTACAGATATTTATTCAATAAAGGTGAGACAAGATTTTACAGGTTTTTTGGTCTCAAGCGATGTGGAAA
The DNA here is from genome assembly GCA_020722185.1 of Candidatus Avelusimicrobium gallicola. Lineage (GTDB taxonomy): Bacteria > Elusimicrobiota > Elusimicrobia > Elusimicrobiales > UBA9959 > JAAYVI01. The sequence continues at coordinate 27,785 of DYLH01000013.1, forward strand.
GGGAGCAGTTAGGTTCCTTGCTTGAGCAAGTGCCAGATATAGAAAGGATAACCGGTAGAATTTCCAATCTTTCAATCACGCCTAGGGATGCGTCTGCTCTTGGCAAGGCCATGTCTTTTTTGCCCAGATTTAAATCTTTGCTTTCAAATGAAGGTTTTATTAACTATGCTGGATTCATAACAAGCAGGATGGTCTCCTTGAATGGACTATACCAGTTGAAAGATGAAATAGAAAAAGCCATAGTGCCAGAGCCGCCAGCTAAACTTTCAGATGGCTCTGTTATTGCCGATGGATATAATAGCGAGCTTGATGAATTGAGGTCTATCAAAAAAAATTCACAAAATCTCATATCCTCAATGGAAATTAAGGAAAGGGAAGAAACAGGAATTCCATCGCTAAAAATAGGATACACATCCAATTTTGGATATTTTATTGAAATTACCAAAACACATCTTTCAAAAGTGCCATCCCACTATCAGAGGAGACAAACTCTAACCAACAATGAAAGATTTATAATGCCTCAACTTAAAGAGCTTGAGGATAAGATACTTGGCGCGCAAGATAGGATACTTAGATTGGAAAATGCTATTTTTTGCAAATTGAGGGAGAGAATTTTTGAAAATCTAAATGAGATAAGTTCTTATGCCCAGTGTTTGGCTGAACTTGACTGCTTTTACTCACTAGCTTTGGCGGCAATTGAGGGAAATTATGTCAAGCCAGAGATAAGAGATGAAAATCTAATAGAAATAGAGGAAGGACGACACCCCGTTGTTGAAAAATATATTCCCTCTGGAAATTTTGTTCCAAATGACTTAAGAATTGGCGATGGCAATGCTCAAATGATAATTTTGACTGGCCCAAACATGAGCGGAAAGAGCGTATATCTCAGGCAAAACGCTCTCTGCACTATAATGGCGCAGATGGGATCTTTTGTCCCAGCCAAGAGAGCGGTTATCGGCATAACTGACAGAATAATGACCAGAATTGGCGCTCATGACCGACTTAGCAGAGGAGAGTCCACTTTTATGGTGGAGATGAAAGAGACTGCTGAAATACTTAAATCAGCCACGCCCAGAAGTCTGGTTCTGCTTGATGAAATAGGTAGAGGCACATCCACTTTTGACGGCATATCCATAGCTAGAGCTGTAAGCGAATATCTATACAAAAGAGGAGCCAAAGTTCTATTTGCCACTCATTATTTTGAAATAACTGAGCTTTCCTCTTTTTTTGAAAATGTGAAAAATTTTAATATAGCAGCTAAAGAGTGGATAGATTCTTCAGGCAGAAAAGAACTGGTTTTCCTGCATAAAATAGTCCCAGGTCCCGCCGACAAATCATATGGCATACATGTGGCTGAATTGGCTGGTTTACCTAAGGAATGTATTGAGAGAGCAAGAGAAATACTTTGCGAACTTGAAAAGAATGAGAAGGTTTCATCTGCTGAGAATTCCAATCAAGACATGCTTCCGCTTTTTGAATCAGGTGGCATAGCCGGCAAAATTGCCGCAATTGAAATAGAAAAACTAACTCCTCTTGAGTCCTTGAATATACTGGCTGAGCTTAAAAAAGAAGTTAAATAGGGAACCCTAAATAATTCCTTTTTCTTTTAATTTACCTTGATACTCGGCTTCTAGTTTTTCCTTTATCGTATTGAATTCTTTTACTAGTTGTTCTTCTTTCTTTCTAAATTTTTCCTTCAATGCTTCTTCTCTTTTTTGGAGATCTGCAATAATAGCCTGTTCTTGTTCACTTATCGCTTTTAGCCTGTTTCTTTCTATTTCAAGCTGGGATATCTTGATATGGTATTCTTGCTCTATATTTTTCTTATCCTGTTCGTATTTCCTATCCAGCTCTTTTTTCTTTTCTTCAAGGGTAGTTTCCATTATCAACATGCGTTCTGATAGTTCTTTATTTTTTTCTCTTAGCTGATTTTCCAGCTCTTCTAAATTTTTGTTTAGCAGTACATCCCTGTTAATTTCGTTAGCTTTTTGTTTTAGGAGATTTTCGTATGATTTTTCAATTTGCTCTATTCTGAGTTTGAGATTTTTCTCTCTAAGATTGTATGTTTCTTCTAGAAACTTTATCATATTTTGCTGTTTTTGCTCATAGAAAGCGGCAGTCTTTGAGGACTCATCTGAAATTTGTTTGAGCATTTCGTCCCTGTTCTTTTCTAAATTGGCGAAATATGCCTCTTCCTTTGTTTTTTCCTCCTGCTGGTAATGAAGTGTTATTTGTGAAATATGTGCTATATATTTTTCTTCTATACCTCTCATTTTTTCCCAGAATTCCTTTTCGAGAGACTGCTTTATTTGTAAAGCTATTTCATTTTTCTCTCTTAAAGCCAGGGCCTTTTCCTCATTCAGCGTTATTATATTGGATTCTGCTTCTTCAAGTTTATTGGAGAGGTATTCTATTTCCTGAGAGGCTTTTTTATTTTCGTCCAATGATTTTTTAAGCTCAAGTTTCAATTCTTCAACCAATTTTTTTTCTTTGGAGATCTCATTTTCGAAATGTTCTATTAATGCGCTTTTTTCTTTTAAGAATTTTTCTTTAAGCTCCTCTTGAACAATGGCGATTTCTTTCTTTTTTTCTTCCTCAGAATTTTTTTCTATTAAAGAAATTTCTTCTTTTTTAAGTTTTGATATTTCTTTTTTCTCTCTATCAAGAGATTCATAAAAATTTTTCTTTATCTCTTCTATTTCTTTGCGGGCTGAAAGGGCGATTTCCTCTTTTTCATTTATGATTTGCTGGTATCTCTTTTCATAATCTTCTTTGACAGAGATTAGCTCTTTTTCATGTTCGGCTTTGAGAATTTCAATTTGTTTGAGAGCCTCTTCTTTGGCCATTTCAAGGTTTTTTTCACGGTTTTTTAATTTTTCCTTTTCAAGATTGAGATCAAAAGCAAATTTATTTTCAAGCAAATTTTTTATTTCCAGAGCTTTTTCTTCTTGAAGTTTGGCGGCATCAGATAAAATTTTCTCTTTTTCTTTGGCAAATTCAGCCTGTTTGTCATCTAAAATGGCTTTTAATCGCTCTTTCTCTTTGTTTGCGAATTCCAATGTTTTGAGTATTTCTTTTCTCTCTTCTTCAATTATATTTCTTTGATGTATTAGTTCTTCAGTTTTTTTCTCCAATATTTTTTCTTTGGCTTTGTAGTTTTCTTCAAGAGAAGCTTTCATAAGGGCATATGCAGCTTCATAAGTTTGAGCCAGCTCTTTTTCTTTTTCAAGTAAAAGGCCATCATTCTCTTGTTTAATCTTTTCAAAGTACTCTTTTTCCCTGTCTAATTCTTCTTCCTTTTTAATTAAAAGCTCTTTTTTTTGATTGTACTCCTGCTCAATTTGATTTATTCTGAGAGCCGCTTCTTCTTTAAGGTCTTCTTCTTTTGTTTCAAGCAGAGAAAGTTTATTCTCAAATTCTCTTTCAAGTTCTTCTTTTTTGAATAAGTATTCTTTTTTAGCTTTTTCCAGTTCCTCTTTGCTTTTTTGCGCCTCTTTGAGATATTCTTCCTTTATTGTTGCTACGCGCGAATCAAATTCTTTTTTAAGACTTTCTATTTCTTTATTTTTTATTTCAATTTCTGAGTATAATTTGCTTATTTCAAAATTTAGAGCAGATGTTCTGGCGGATAATTTGGTTTCAAATTCCTTTTCAAGCAAAGCTTTGTTTTCTGAGAGATAAGTATTGAACTGATTTTGAGCCTCAACCTGTTTCTGGGAATATTCTGCGCTGATTTTCATCGTCTCTTCGGCAAGGAGATTATCATATTGTTTTTTTAGGTCATCTTTTATCTTTTCTATTTCAGCTTGCTGACGCTTTTCAATAGCCGCTTGGAGGTTTTCGACTCTTGTCTTATAAATATCTTCAAGTTTTTTTGAAATTTCTTCAAGCTCTAGTCGGTAACTTTTCCTGAGGTCTTCAATTTGAGCCAATAAAATTTCTTTTTCGCTTGCTGATTCAAATTCTTTTTCTTCCCGCCATTTTTGAAAAATTTTTTTTGTCTCCTCTGTTATTCTCTCCTTATAATTTTTCAGTTCTTCTTCTTTCTCTTTGAGGATCAGTTCCAATTTTTCCTTTTCAGCAGAAACATCTCTTCTGTATCTATTAGTGGTTTCTTCAAGAATTTTCTTGTATCTATTCCATAATTCATTTTCTTTTTCAATCAAGAGTCGGCTTATTTCTTCCTCTTTGCGCGAAAATTTTTCTTCTCTTATCTTCATTAGGGTTTCATATTCAAGCTCTTTTGTTTTGGCGGCTTTCTGGGCCGCTTCTTCAATTTGGGCTCGCATATTGGCAATTTGAGCTTCTTTTTCCTTTAGCTCAGAGGAGAGACGCAAAATTATTTTTGCGCTATCTATCTCGCTTTGTGCTACTCTAGGTGTTTCGAATAGTTCCCAGTCCATATCTATTCTTTGTCCTCTTTCACTTTATTTTGCCAATAGATCAAAAGTTCTTCCTCTTTTTTTCTATATTTTTCATTCAGTTCTTGTTCGCGCTTGAGTGCCTGAGATATAGCCTTGTTTTTCTCTTCTTCAAGTTCTTTTTCTTTTTGTCTAAAAGCGTCTTCAAGTTCTTTTCTGAGTCTGTCCATTTGTGATCTGGCTTTTTCAAAGTGTTCAAAATATTGCCTTTCAAGCTCAGAAATCTTTTGATTATAAAGCAATTCCATATTAGCTTTCTCTTCCTTGAGTTTTTCCTTTTCTATTGCAAGGAAAGCGTTTATTTCCTTCTCTTTTTTTTCATAAATAATTTTTAAGGAAGCTTTTTCATTTTCCAATATTTCAAACTTTTTCTTTTCCCACTCATCTTTTTCTTTTTCAAAAGTAGAAATAAATCTCTGCATTTCCTCATTTTTCTCTCTAAGGAAAGTCTCTTTCTCATTTTGTAATTTTTCTCTAAGTTGATTTATTTTCTCTTCTTTCTCTTTCTCTATTTTTTCATAGAAATCGCTAATCTTTTTGTTGTAAATTCCTTCCATCTGCGCCATTTTTTCAAAATAAGCCTTTTCGAGTTCGTCTTTTCTTGCGGCGAAGTCTTCTTCTAATTTAACTTTTTCAGACATCAAGTTAGATTGAGCCGCTCCTTCACAAGAAAGTTTTTTTTCTTCAAATTCTCTTTCGAGTTTTTTGTATTTCTCATTGTAGAGATTTTCTAGAGCGCTTTCTCTGTTTTTCAATGCTTCCTTTCGCCTTTCATACTCTAATTCCAGAGAGCGTTTTTTCTCTTCTATTTGTTTAGACATTTCTTCTCTGGTCTTGGACAGGGAGTCAAAAAGATTTTGCTCTTTGACCGAGAATTCCATGTTGATAGCGTTTTTAAATTCTATTTTTTCTTTTTCAATTTTTTCTCTTAGGGCTGAAAGCTCTATCTCTTTTTGCCTGAGCGACTCTTCTTTTTGATAAAATCCTTCTTTTATCTTTTCTCTTTCAGATGCAAGAATAACTTCATTTTCTTTTTTTATAGTTTCCAGTTTTTCTAGATATTTTTTTTCTTCCAGTTTTGCTTGATTCTCCAATTCCTTTTCTTTGTTTTCCAGAGCTTGAAGTCTGTTTTCATATTGTTGTATGAGAAGTTGCTCTCTCTTTTTTAGTAGTTCTTCTTGTCTAGCCTCTTCTTGTTTAAGCCATTGGGAATATCTCATCGAAAATTCATTTTCTTTTTGAGCAATTTTTTCATTTATTGAGGCTTGAATTTCTATAATTTGAGACTGCAGGGCATTTTTGCTTTCCTCAATTAATGCCTCTTTTTTGGCAAACTCTGATCTCATTGATTCAAGCCAAAATTTATTTTCATCCTCAATGGCTTTTTTTCTTTCTTCCAATTCGGCTTTTGTTTTGGATTGAAGAATAGTCTCCTGTTCCGCATATTTAAGTCGCAATTCATCTTCAAAGTGAGAATATTTTTCTTTCAATATGTTTCTATATGAGTCAAATTCTATATGAAGCTTTTCTTTCGCTTGTTTTATTTCATCTTCCTTAAGAGCTAAATATTGCCTTTTTTCTGATTCCATTTCGGCGCGCAGTTTTTCTCTTTCTTGATTTATCTCTTCTTCCAGCTCTTTTTGCCTGACTTCAAATAATTTTTGGAGGCGCTCTTTTTCTGCGGCTAAAACTCGGCTATTAGATTGGTATAGTTCTCTCTCCCTTTCTTTAATTTCATCAGCGAGTCTTAGCTTTTCAGCTTCTATAAAGGCTTGAGCTTTTTGCCAGGTCTCTTTTTGAGCTTCAGATATCTTTTCAGCCATTTCTTTGGCCCATTTGGCATTGTTCTCATCAATGGCCTTCATTTTTTCATCTGCCGCTGCGATTGAAACTGCGCTCCATTTCTTTCTTATTTCTTCTGAGGCTTTTTCAAAATTTTCAGCTGTTTGGCTGTCATGCTTTTTTATCAATTCCAAAAGGTTTTCTTCCAGTTTAATTCTTGTTTCTACATATTCCTTTTCTCTTTTTGCCGTGAAATCCTCTATTTTTTGGGCCATTTTAGATATTTCTTCGGCATGTTCTTTTCTGATTGATTCTATTATGGCTGTTTCATTTTCTTTTAGTTCTTTTTCTTTTTGGGCAAATTCATTGGCCGCTTTTTCCCTTTCTGTAAGTATGGCAGTTTCAAGCGCCTTGCTCTTTTCAATGTATTCTTGGGATAGTCGGCTTCTGCTGGCGGCAATTTCTTCCATAGAGACCTTTTTCAATTCTTCCACCTCTTTTATCAAAGCCGCTCTTTGCCTTTCATAATCAGCTCGAATATTTTCCAGTTCACTATTGTAGTATTGTTTAGCTTTTTCTTCTGCCTGAAATCTGAATTCTTCCGCTTTTTTTCTTTCATTTGCAAGCGCTTCTTCCAAGGAGCGCATTTTTTGTTCGTAAACTTTTTCAAGGGATTGTCTTATTTGTTCAAATGATATTCTTCTTCTTTCTTCTATGTCTTTTTCAAATTGCTCAAGTTGTTCTTTGAGTAAAATTGAACTCTTTTCGTATTCTTGCCTGTATTTCTCAACCAAAGACATGGATTCGGCGTCTTTTAATTTGGAGATTTTGCCTATTTCCTCGGCATGCTCTGATCTGAGTCGGCCTATTTCATTTTCTCTGTCAGTTAAATCTGATTTTAGTTGTTTAACTTCCTCTTCAAGCCTTTTTCTTGCCTGAGATAAATGAGCTAATTCTTCATTGATTATTTGTTGGCGAAGTTTGCCCTTTATCTCGGCTTCCATTTCGCTTTGAGTTTTTACATTCTCTTCCCAGGTCTTAACTGTGGCCTGCCATTTCTTTACTAATTCTTCGCTTTCTTCGGCTCTGAGTATAAGATCTCGGATTTGGGATTCTCTTTTATTTTTTTCTTCCCGGAGAGATGACAGTTCTTCTTTCATTTCTTTGATTTTATCAATAGCCCATTTCAGAGATAATCTTGCAGTTTCTAGATCTTTTACGCTGGATGGGTCCAATCTAGTATTTTCCTCTAATTCCATCTATCCTCCGGTGGTATGTAAATAAGTTACCATTCACCTTAGATTATATATTATAAAAACGAAGGCAAAAATATATTTTCAATTTGTTAAATTAATATTTCAAATGGACAGACAGGGAGAGACTTACTCTCTCCCTCTATATGATACCGGTCTGTTTTTTAGGAAATTTTGAGGTTTTTGACGCTCTTGAGGCAGGTTGAGCAAATATAAACTGATTTTCTCTTTCCTTGTATCTCAACCTTTTTCCTTTGGAGGTTTGGTTTGAAAAGCCTCTTGGTAGCCACATGAGAATGGCTGTACGAATTTCCAGAAACCGGTTTTTTCCCGCAGATTTCACATTTAAATGCCATAGATTAAATTATAGCAATTTTATGCCATATCTTGCAAAGTTTAG
>DYLH01000014.1 GCA_020722185.1 Candidatus Avelusimicrobium gallicola
TTATACCTTTTCATAGTAATATTCTATATCTAATTTACTATCTTAACAATCTGAATTGAAAAAAAATACACAATTTTATAAACTATACCTTAGAAGTTTATCAATGGCCTGTTCGTCTAGCGGCCCAGGACGCCGCCCTCTCAAGGCGGAGATCACGGGTTCAAATCCCGTACAGGCCGTTTTTGTTTTTGTATAGTAAGGAAGCCAACTGCTTGGCTTCCGTCGGGATTTGAAAGGCGCAGCGTTGCTGAGCTCTGCGAAGCCGCGAGCCGGGGTCGCGCAAAATTTCACTTATGGAAATTTATGTGTGACCAAATCCCGTACAGGCCGTTTTTGTTTTTGTATAGTAAGGAAGCCAACTGGGCTTCCTTATCTTTTTCATCTTTTAACTTGTAAAACCAAATATAGGTTTGTTTTTTTCTTTCACTAAAACTTACAAGATTGTATAATTTACTTCTAAGATTTGAGGATTAAGGAGAAAATTATGGAAGTTGGAATAGTAGGTCTGCCTAATGTCGGGAAGTCGACCCTTTTTAACGCTCTTACAAATGCTCATGCCGCCAGCTCCAATTATCCATTTACTACGATAGAGCCCAATGTGGGAATAGTTTCTGTGCCAGATAGAAGGCTGGATACTCTTTTTGATATATTTAAACCACCTAAAAAAACAAATGCTTATGTTAAATTTGTGGATATTGCCGGCCTTGTAAAAGGCGCCGCACAAGGCGAAGGGCTTGGAAATAAATTCCTTGCAAACATAAGAGAAGTTGACGCAATAATTCATATAGTCAGAGCTTTTAGCGACAAAGATGTTGTCCATGTGCTTGGAGAAGTAGATCCGATAAGGGACATAGAAGTCATAGAGACAGAGCTCATCCTTGCAGATTTACAATCGCTTGAAAAAGCTATTGATAAAAATTCAGGAGCTGCCAGAACTGGCAACAAACAAGCGCAGGAAAAACAGGAAAAGATGCTTAAAATAAAGGAAATTTTATCCTCGGGCAAGCCAGCTTCAGCTTCGCCATTAACCCAATTAGAGATGCGCGATTTTAATTTGCTGACAGCAAAGCCTGTTCTTTATGTGGCTAACACTTCAGAGAAACCAGACAATTCAGTGATAGAAAAGCTCTCATCCTACATAAAATCCAGAAATGCCAAAATGATAACTGTCTCAGCAAAAATAGAGTCTGAGATAATAGAGCTTCCACCAGAAGAAAGAGCAGCTTTCCTCAAAGAGCTAGGCGAAGAATACACAGGTCTAGAAAAAGTCATCAGAGGTTCAGGAGAGTTATTGAATCTCATTTATTTTTTTACGGCTGGAAGCGAAGATGAGGTAAGAGCATGGACGATTACAAAAGGAACAAAAGCTCCTCAAGCCGCCGGGAAAATACACTCTGATATAGAAAAAGGTTTTATAAAAGTTGAAGTTTATTCTTTTTCAGACATTGAAAAATACAGAGATGAAAAGACCCTCAGAGAAAAAGGGCTGATAAGACTGGAAGGCAAGGATTACGAAATTCAAGATGGAGACATTTGTTTCTTCAAGTTTAATGTATAATCCAGCTTTTACTACCTTTCTCTATTTGCTAAAATTTATCTGTGAGTCTGCCTGAATTAAATCTTGACAAAGAGATTTTGCCCAAGCTAGCATTAAATGACAAACAGCTTGAGGCGGCTCTCTATTTTGACTCGCCTCTTCTGATACTTGCCGGAGCCGGGACTGGAAAAACTAAAACATTAATATCAAAAATAGCGCTCATGATAAATTCCGGTGTAAGCGCGTCAAGAATACTTGCTATAACCTTTACCAATAAGGCGGCTGGAGAGATGCGCCACAGAATAGCGGCAATAGCCCCGCAATCGCATGGTCTATGGATTTACACTTTTCATGCATTTGGAGCAAGAATGCTTAGACAGCATTGGCAGAAGGCGGGACTAAAAAAAGATTTCACCATTTACGATGAAGAGGACCAAAAAAAACTTATACAAACTGCGATAGAAGAACTTGGCCTAGATAAGGAAAAAAACAAAGCTTCTGTATATGCCTCTCTTATATCAAGAGCCAAGGACGATATGCTGGATGCTGAATCTTATATGCTTCATGCCAGAGTTTCCAACGATATAAATCGCATTAGGGTAGGCCAGATATACCTCATTTATGAAAAAAAACTCTCTCAAGCTAATGCTGTCGATTTTGGCGATTTGATAATGAAGACAGTAAAGCTTATAAGAGACGATGAACAGATTAAGTCCTACTATCAGGAATATTTTAGATATATCCTTGTGGATGAATATCAAGACACAAACAGGGCTCAGTATACGCTTGTGAAACTGCTTTCCGCCATACATCACAATGTATGCGTTGTGGGAGACCCTGATCAGTCTATTTATTCATGGCGAGGAGCAGATATAAGAAATATTCTGGATTTTGAAAAAGACTTCAAAGATGCCAGAACAATAATACTTGAGCAAAATTATCGCTCGACTACAAATATATTGGACGCAGCGAATAAGTTGATAAAACACAATAAAGGCAGAAAGGAAAAAAATCTCTGGACAGCCAATGGCACAGGAGAGAAGGTTTCTGTACTTGAATGCTTGAATGAAAAAGATGAGGCGACCATATCCGCTCAAAAGGCGGCGGAGATTAAGAATAGTGGCGGGAAATACTCAGATTTTGCAGTGTTTTATAGGACAAATGCCCAGAGCAGAAACTTCGAAGAAGCTTTTAGAAGATACAAAATACCATATAAACTTATAGGCTCGGTTAGATTTTATGAAAGAAAAGAAATAAAAGATGCCCTAGCCTATCTGAGAATAATGGTAAATCCCTCAGACAGTGTCAGTCTTGAGAGAATAATAAATTTACCCCCCAGAGGGATAGGACCGAAAGCTCTGGAATCGCTCAAAGCTTATTCAAAGGCCAGAGGGATTTCTCTTTATGAAACTCTTCTCGACAGCGACAATATAGAATCAATTTCACCATCTGTGAGAAAAGGCATAAGGGAATTTATTCGAATATTTGACGACTTAAAAAATGATATTTTCTCATCCCAACCTCATTATATCCTTGAAAAGATACTGGCAAGAAGCGGCTATTGGCAAATGATTGAAGACCTCTCACAGAAAGATCCACAAGAAGCGCTTAATAGATTGGGCAATCTTCAAGAGCTTGTAAATGCCATAAAAGATTTTGAAGATAACTGCGAAAAAAATTTAGAGAAGCCTCTTCTTGAAAAATATCTGGAAAACATAACTCTTCAAAGCGAAATAGATAATCTAAGGGAAGATTCAGAAGCTGTGGTGCTTATGACTCTTCATCTGGCAAAAGGGCTGGAATTCCCATATGTAATGCTTACGGGGCTTGAAGAAGGACTTTTCCCGATCAACTCTGCAGCTTCAGATGATGAGGATATGGAAGAAGAAAGGCGACTAATGTATGTCGGGATGACAAGGGCTAAGAAAAAGCTTTTTTTGAGCTGGGCCAACAATAGAACTATTTTTGGTAAAACATATCCAAATCTGATGTCTAGATTTATTTTCGAGGCAAGGCTTATAGACTATTCCAGAAAGGAAAATTTAAAATCCGAGGAAAAGATAATAGAAGCTTATGAAACGGCAAGACCGAAAGCTTCCAGCGGACGCAAAGTAGCGCATCCACTTTATGGTATAGGGAGAATAAAGTCTGTAACAGGCACTGGAGAATTCACAAAAGTCACTGTAACTTTCGACAATGGCATTACTCAAACCTTTATGCTTAAATTCGCTCCGCTTGAAATGCTTTAAGGAGAAAATATGGATAAACAGCTTATTGAATACTTATCAGCTATGGCTAAGTTACAACTTAGCGAAAAAGAAAAAGAGCTATACGCAAAACAAATACAAGACATATTTAAATGGGTAGAGCAAATCAGTGAATTAGATTTATCTTCAGAAAAAGATTATTCATTTAAAACCGGGAAATTTATAAGAGATGATGAGCCTAAAAATTTCCCAGACAGAGAGGAAATACTAAAAAATTTCACCGATAGAGAATTTGATTTTTTGAAAGTAAAGAAAGTTTTAGACAACTGAGGGAGAATTTATATGGAAAGCGCCATTAAAGCAATAGAAGCAGTGAAAAAAAAAGAGAGATCAGTATTGGAAATAACTTCATCGTTTTTAGACAAGATAAAAAAAGAAGACGGAAAGGTTAAGGCATTTCTTGAGATTTTTGAATCTAGCGCCATTGCCAAAGCCAAGGATATAGATGAGAGAATATCTTCTGGTAAATCAGTGGGCGAGCTTGCTGGAGCAGTCATAGCAATAAAAGACAATATACTCTACAAAGGTCATGAGATAACCTGCGCGTCAAAGATACTCAAGGGGCATATAAGCGCCTACAATGCCACAGTGGTTTCAAAACTTCTGGAAAAAGACGCAGTGATAATAGGAAGAACGAATATGGATGAATTTGCTATGGGATCATCCTGTGAAAATTCAGCATGGCAAAAAACACATAATCCAATAAATAATGAATTTGTGCCGGGTGGGTCCTCTGGTGGCTCTGCTGCGGCCGTCAAAGCTGGATTTTGCCACATAGCCTATGGTTCAGACACTGGAGGATCTATAAGGCAGCCAGCCTCTTTCTGCGGAGTATGGGGGATGAAGCCTACATATGGCAGAGTGTCTCGATATGGATTGGTGGCCTTTGCTTCAAGTCTGGATCAGATAGGTCCCATTGCCACAAATGCGCAGGATTTGTTGCTTGGATATAAAGCGGTGAAGGGCTTTGACGCAAATGACTCAACATCTATTGATAAAGAAGATGAAAAAAAACAATTTTCTTCCCTTAAGGGAATGACTGTAGCTATACCTTCTGGTCTGTCAAAACATGATGGGCTTGAAAGCGATATGGCTGAAATATTTTCTTCTTTACCTGAAAAACTCATGGATGCTGGAATTAAAGTTATTGAAGTGGATTTTAAGAGTTTTAAATACGCCCTCCCAGCATATTACATTTTAGCCTCAAGCGAAGCTTCAAGCAATCTGGCCAGATTTGACGGTTTTAGATACGGCATGTCGTTAAACACAGGCAATCTAAATGAATCATATATGAAAAATCGTGGAGAAGGGTTTGGGCCAGAGGTAAAAAGAAGAATACTGCTTGGCACACATTCTTTAAGTAGCGGATATTACGATGCCTATTACTTGAAGGCTCAGCGAGTTAGAAACTTTATAGCCAGAGAGTTTGATGAAGTTTTTTCTAAAGCAGAAATAATACTTGCGCCAACATCTCCCACAGCCGCTTTTAAATTTGGGGAGAGGATGAAAGATCCACTTTCAATGTATCTTTCAGATATTTTCACAATACCAGTTAATATGGCCGGGATATGCTCACTGTCTTTTCCATATGGGAAAAGAAAATCTGACAATATGCCATATGGCCTACAGATAATGGCTCCGCATTTAAGCGATGAATTTATGATAAAAGTTGCGGGAGAACTTTCATGCGCGCTTTGAAAGAATTTTCAGCCGGAGGCGTGATAATAAAGGATAGAGAGATCTTGCTTGTTTTAATGAACACAATAAATGGCAATAAGGTATGGACTTATCCAAAAGGACATATAGAAAGCGGGGAAGATTCCATAAAAGCCGCGCTGAGGGAAGTTTTTGAAGAGACTGGATATGAGTGCAGACTTGTAGACAGCAGAGAAATATATCTTTCAAGATATAGCTTCATAAGAGATGGAAATAGAGTTGAAAAAACTGTCAAATGGTACATTATGGAACCTATCTCTGAATCAAAAGGCATACAAACTATTGATGAGATAGAGAAAACTATTTGGTTTTCATATCCGAAAGCCAAAGAAAAACTTTTTTATCCAAGCGATATTGAAATACTTGAAATTGTAAAAGAAAAACTTGGAGGGGACAATGGAATTTGAAAGCGTTATAGGACTTGAAATACATGTCCAATTGAAAACAAAAAGCAAAATGTTTTGCCGATGTCAGGTTGCGCAAGATAACTCAATGGCCAACACTCATATATGTCCTGTATGTACTGGCCAGCCCGGAGCGCTGCCAGTTCTAAACCCCGTAGCAGTCAAAACAGCTTTAAGAGTTGCATCCGCAATTAAATGTGACATACATCCGATTTCAGTTTTTGCCAGAAAAAATTATTTTTATCCCGATCTTCCAAAAGCTTATCAAATATCTCAGTACGACAAGCCTCTTGCCGAAAATGGAAAGATAGAATTGCCAACCGGTAAAATTATAAACATAAAAAGAGCTCATTTAGAGGAAGATGCAGCTAAATCGCTTCATGCCATAGGTAGCAAAGAACTTGATTACACAATCATTGATTTCAATCGCTGTGGGATGCCACTTCTTGAAATAGTTTCCCAACCAGACATCCATTCCCCTCAGGAGGCATATGATTATCTTGTGGAACTTAAAAAAATTCTTAAATGGGTGGATGCCTCAGACTGCGATATGGAAAAAGGCCAGCTTAGATGCGATGTAAATGTTTCCATAAGACCAAAGGGAGAAACTGCTCTCGGACAAAAGGTAGAGATAAAAAATTTAAATTCTTTTAAGGCGGCAAAAGACGCAATCGCATATGAAATAGAAAGGCAAAAGGAGCTTTTTTTAAGAAATGAAAAAATTTCTCAAGATACCAGACTGTGGGATGAAAAAGAGCAAAAAACATTTTCTATGCGTTCAAAAGAAATGGCTCATGACTACAGATATTTCCCGGAACCAGATCTTCCGCCTTTATATATAAGCGAGGAAGAAATCAAAGAAGCCGAGGAATGTATAGGCAAATTACCAAGCGAGATTAGAGCTGAATATGAAAAGCTGGGGCTTTCTTTCAAAGAGGCTTGCGCTCTAAGCGAAAACAGAAGCATTAATATCTACTTTGAAAAAATTCTCTCACTAAATCCAGATCAGAAAAACTTGAAGAATTCAGTAAATTTGATAATGGGTCCATTTTTTGCCAAAATAAATGAGCTTAAAATAAGCGAAGATGAAATATTATCAAAATGCATAGCTCCTGAAAATATTTTAGAAATTGCTTCCCTTATTTCAAAGGGGGAAATATCCTCTGCGGCTGCTAAGAAACTGATTGAATTGTGCTGGGACAATAAGATGAATCCTTCCCATGCTGTGGAAAAATACTCGCTCAAGCAATCAAGCGACACCAGTGAGATAGAGGCGTGGGTAAAAGAAGCGATTGAGGGCAATAAAAAAGCTTTTGAAGATTTTAAAAATGGCAATGAAAAAGCCTCAGGTCCTATAGTTGGTTTTGTGATGAAAAAATCAAGAGGTAAAGCCAATCCTCAAATAGTAAATGAAATTTTAAAGAAACTTTAATGAACCCGGCATTATAGCTGAATAATTTACTTTTATCTTGTATTTCTCGCATCCAAAGTTAAGGCCAAATGGCCAAAAGATCTCAAAAGCAAGGAATTGCATTTTAGCATTAATCAAAGAAATTTCTTTCTTTTTTTCGATTAAATTATTGGCCTCATAAAATATATTTGAACAGCTCATAATGCTCTCAATATTTCCGTTTAGAGCGTCCTTTCTAAGCATTTCAAGATTTACTCTGAGATCCTCTATTTTTTTCTCCACCACAAAATATTGATTTTCTTTAAAGAAAAAACTCTTTATTTTGTAATCTAGCCAATCCAGCCAACCTGAAAATCTATGGCATTTTAATTTATTTAAGACATCTCCACTAAAAGAATATATACGAAACATATAAAGTAGAGAATCATATCTCTGGCTGATTTCCTTTAGAATTTGGGCTATTCTTTCAAAAGGAAAATCTGGATTTTGAAAAACAGCTGAACTCTTTTCTATTTCTATCGCAAGTTCAAGCATAATTTCTTTCAAAAAACCAGACTCAATTTTTTGAGCATAAATTTTAAGTTTAGAAGACATCAAAGAAGCAAACAAATAAAGCCCGGACCTTCTCAATGAATCAAGAGCGTAATACAATTCTTTTGATTCTTTCTGAGTGATTGTTTTTCTTCCTTTAAGCGATGAAGATATAGCAATGAATTCGGCATATCTTTTTTTAAATAGAACAAGAGCGGATGAATCAGATTCTTTTAAAATATACTTCTCGGCTTCTTTCATCAATAATTCATTTATCCTGGACAATTTATTCTCTTCCTCGATTAAAGCGGAAGTATTCAGTCTATTTGTGGCCAGATTACTTATAGTGGACTGTCTGTTTTCCATTTTTGAGCTTGACACATCGAGAATTGAATTGTCACCATAACTTACAAATCCTTCAAAAAGTCTGGCTGACGATAGTCTGATCTCTTCATCTTTTAATCCTCCATCTCTGGCTATTTTTTCCAGATTATTTACAAGTTCAATAAAATGTTTTTTTAGTCCCACACTGGTAATCACATAACTTATTTTACCTTTATAAACCAATGGGTCTCCTTTTTGCGCTCCAACATAGAAATATGCGGCTTCCTTAGGATTCTTTTCAGCCCAAAAAATAAGATATTCTCTTGCCTGTGAATATGTTGAAAATTTTTTAGTTGTTATCTTTGGAAGCAAATCCTTTTCAAGTATATAGTCAGCTACTTCACCCCTAAAAAAAAGCTCCTTGCGAATCCTATTCTCAGTTTCCTCTAAAATTTCATCTTTTTCCTCTTGAAAAGATGGATTCATCTGCGCAATAGAAATTTGAGAACCCAAAAAAAGAATTAAAACAGATATACATTTCACAAGGAAAGTCATATTAACATTCACAACCATGACCTGAATAAATAAAGAAAATAACTGAGCGCTTTCAACCCAAAAGCTCTTTGTTTACATTTTTCAATAGTTATGGGTTCGCAACTTTTCAAATCTCTTAAAAAAGCCTCTCTCATTTCTTTGCCTATTTTCTCGTCATAAACATTGGCATTTAATTCAAGATTATAGTGCAGACTCCTGTGGTCTAAATTATGGCTACCGATAGAAACCCAAAATCCGTCTATTACAGCTGTTTTAGCGTGAAGTATTTTCCCTTTCCACTCATAGATCTGCACTCCGTTTTTTACAAGACCCGGGAAAAGAGCCCATGAAGCTATGCGAACATAGGGATGATCTGTCTTGCCAGGTGTTATTATTCTCACATCCACTCCACGACGAGCAGCCTGTATCAGTCGCCTATAGATTATTCTATCCGGCAAGAAATACGCATTTGTTATGAATATTTCTTCCACCGCAGCATCTATAGCATATTTGTAATTTCTTCTTATTGAAAAATAATTTTTCAAACCAGAGCCTTTAAGAATGGACACTACAGAATTAAAATCTGAGTTTTTTGGATTGCCTGGAAGTTGAGCTGTAATATTTTTAATTTTAGACCAGTTTTCCTCAAATACTTCAAATAGTCCAGAAACTGCGCTTCCTTCAATATACAATCCGCTATCCTTCCACTCCCTGCCGCCCATCGATAATGCGGCATAATCAAGGCTTATATTGAACCCTCCAAGACAAGCAGAAAAGCAATCCGCCGCCACTATTTTTCTGTGGTCTCTTCTAAAAAATTTTTTGAAATTATAGAATTTACTGCTTGGATTATATTCTGCTATTTCTACTCCATTTTTTATAAGATCAGTGAAAAATTCCTTATCAGAAAACCATGATCCTATTGAGTCATATATGACACGAATCCGAACACCCATACTCGCCTTTTTCTTTAAAAGCTCAGCCAATTTTTTCCCTATGGCGTCGTCGGCAAACTCATAGATCTCAATTATCAATGATTCCTTTGCGCTGTCCACAACATCAAAAAGTTTTTCAAAAAATTTTTTAGACTCCAAAAGGAGCTCTACTCTGTTTTGTCTGTAAACAGAATTTGTGTCAAGACAATATTTTTTCAGCCTATAATCCTCAGTCATTTTTTTGAAACCAAAACATCTTTTTCTTTAATTTCTTCAAGCAAAACTCTTGCCTCATCAAAGCCCGGTTCTATCTTCGCCGCTTTCAATGCCTCTTCTCTGGCTTTCTCTTTTTCTCCCGCGAGAAAAAGATACCTTGAATATATAACAGGGAAATAAGGCGAATAAGGGAATTTTTTTTCAAATATCTCCGCTCCAGCAGACACCCTGAAAGGATTTTTTTTAGAATCTTCAATAATTTTAGCAGCCTCCTGTCTGGTATGCATTATATTCTCATTTTTATAAGTAATTCCAAACCAAGAGACAATGAAAAAAAAGAAAAAAGAAAAATATTTATATATGTCAGAAACGGGAGCAGTATTTTGCTTTTTTTCAGAGAGTCCAATTAAAGCAAAAAATAAAATCCACAAGAATGGCAGATAAAATATGACATCAAAAACAGCCTGAGCAAAAAGACTTAAGGCAAGAATCGAATAAATATTTTTTCCATCAAAATGTTTCAATACTGATCTATATAAAGCAAATAAAAAAACAAAAAGAGCCACAAACCCTGCGCCAGAAAGCAGCTGCAAAATTTCGCTGTGAGCATGCTCAGTGTAGTGCTCATAATAAAAAGATCCATCGAAATAAGGAAACTTAAAAATTTCAAATACAGATCCAAATGTCCCCATCCCGGACCCAAATATAGGAAAAGCCATAGCTGATTTTAAGGCAGAAAACCATATCAAAGGACGAGCATAGCTTTTTACCTCATTAAATT
This sequence comes from Candidatus Avelusimicrobium gallicola, assembly GCA_020722185.1. Lineage (GTDB taxonomy): Bacteria > Elusimicrobiota > Elusimicrobia > Elusimicrobiales > UBA9959 > JAAYVI01. The sequence continues at coordinate 10,657 of DYLH01000014.1, forward strand.
TAAGCAAGTCATTTTTTAAAGCCATAAAAGCCATAATTCCAAGCAAAAATGAAATATATCTAATAGCATATCTTTTGCCTTTCAAATGCCATGAGCTGATAAATGTGCCCAAGAGAATGGAAAGGACAGCGCCTCTAGATTGAAGATATATAACACTTACAAAAAAGAAAATATAGCCTGCAGTCTCTCTGAATTTGTCAATAATTGAACTTGCTTCAAGGCTTCTATAATAAAAATAAATGCAACATAAAGCCATTATGGCAGCCGTATAATTTTTATTTGCTCCTACAATTTTCCAACCTAAAAATTCCGGGTAAAATTTTGCCTGTATAATTATCAAAATCCCAAGAATAAATCCCAAAAAAGCAAGCGACACGGCAAAATGGTGTTTTAGGTTCTCAGAGCGTTTAAGGAAGTAAAGATAAACAAGATAAAAGATAAAAAACTTAAAAGAATTAAAGAATGAAATAGATGGGTAAAGAGAAAAAAATGAGCAAATGGATAGCCAGAGAACAAAAGCAAGCCATGGGCCTAAGTCAAATTCAATTTTCTCGTATAGAAAATACAAAGAAAACAAAATGGCAAAAGAGAAAAAAAACACCTGATTGGCCAGACCAGAAAAAAGGGCAAGAAAAGGCAAAAGAAGCGCCGCATCCAAATTGTATTTTTTCAGTTCCATTTCAAAAACTTTTTCTCTCTTTCTCTCAACTCCTCAAGCGCAGAATTTTCCCCCAAAAAGTAATATATTTTTTCAAGCGCTATATAGTCGCTTATATTGTAGGGATTTACAAACAATTTTTTTTCAAAAGTTCTGGCACTTTCATATAGTATTTTTTTATCTTTCTTTTCTTTAGCCACAGCAAGCAGATTCTTTGCCTTAAAAGAAAGCAAATCATAATCTAATGGTTTTTTTTCAAGCATGAGTGAAATATTTTGAGAAAAATTTTTATCTTTGACATATCCCAATATAAAATTTTCCTTTTTTACATTTTCCAAACCCCATTGTAAAAATACAATCAAAAAAGAAAAAGAGGCCACCCCGAAAAATTTTAAAAAACTAGCATTTACTTTAAATTCCTCATTTTTTAGAGAAAGGCCAAGTGAAAAACAAAATAGCCAAAATCCGTAAGGAGTTGAAAGCCCAAAATCAAAAAGGCCATGAGCCATAGCGGCAAACAAAGCATAGCGCAAAAAACCACTAGTTTTCTTTATGGCAATATATAGAAAGGCAAACCATAAAAAAGCAGAGAATATTCCATTTTCTAGAATAAATTCTAGATAGTAGTTATGCGCATAAATACTACCCAAGGATATTGGGCCTTTAAAAGCGCTTCCCGCAAAAGCAAAAGCTCCAGATCCCCAACCTAAAAAAGGTCTCTCAAAAATCATAAGCAAAGCAGCTCTCCACCAGTGTAATCTATCTTTAATCGAAGAAAGATCCATTGAAATAAAAGCGGCTACAAGCAAAACAATAGCAATCAATGAAAGAATAGGATTTTTTTTAAATTCCCTCTGAGCCTTCATATCAACAGAGTAAAGCAAAGAAGCAAAAAATATGGCGAGTATAGCTCCCGCAGATTTGGATACGAAAATCAGTATTAAAAATGAAAGAGCCAGATAATAATTCCCCCACTCCAGGCAAAGTCCTGCCGCAAGAATTGAATAAAAAGCCATCGTATTTGAATTTTTCAAAGTGGCATAGGGCTCTCCGTGGGAGAAAAGTTGGTAAAATCCAGATAGAAGCGAAATGAACAATACAAAGTAAATAATGCTCTTTCTTTTTTTCACCTCATCTTTCATTGAAGACACAGACCATATAAGCGAGAAACCACAAAATAAATTTATCAACTCCCCCGTTAAAATATTTCTAATTGGAGAAAAGGCCCAGGCAAGAGCAGAAAGTAAAGCCGCCCCGGCAATCATACGCCCTTCAAATGGAATTTTAACAAAGCCTTTTTTTATTGCATTAGATAAAAAAATGAAAGAAAAAAGTCCCAATATGAGACCCTGAAAAAAAACTTGTATTTTAAAATTCCAGACATTGCCAAAAATGGCAGCTGAAAGAACTGAAATTAGTACAACAGCAGTCATCAAGATTCTATTATTTTAGGAGTGACGAATATTAAAAGCTCCATTCTGCTGCGAGTGACACTCTTTTTCCTGAACAGATATCCTATTATTGGTATATCTCCAAGAAGAGGGACTTTAAAGACATAGTCGCTTTGAGTGTCATGTATAAGACCGCCTATGACAATGGTTTCTCCATCTTGAACTATAACATTCGTATCTGCGCTTCTTATATCTACACCAGGGGCGCCAGCAACAGGAGTTATTGTTGGAGATGGCTGACTCACTGATGGATTTACCTTAAGAGCTACTTTACCATCGCTTGTTATAGTAGGCGTCACTTTAAGTACTATTCCAGTTGTCAAGTAGACTACTTTTGTGGTAAGAACGGGAGGAGTTGAGCCTGTAGTCTCAGTGGTTGTATAGGGAATCTGTGTGGTTATATTGATATTGGCCTCTTTATTGTTTAAGGTAGCTACTTTAGGATCTGAAAGGACCTTTGCCTTGCCTTTTTTGGCAGCGGCTGAGATAACAGAGTCAAACATAAAATTAGAAGTCACTCTCCCAAGTCTAAAAGCGCCATAAATTACATTAGCTGGCAGTGCTACACCAGTTCCTCCCGCGGATCCAGACAAATTTCCAAGAGTTCCGTTTATCGCAGTAGGGTCATATCCGGGAACTATACTTTTTTGATTGCCGTATTCTGAGGTTGGCCCTATGGCGCTGTTTATATCATTGGCGCCGATATAATTTCCTTTGGAATTTCCAGAAGCAGACCACTGTATGCCCAGATTGAAGTCGCTGTCAAGCGCAACTTCAACAAGTTTTGCTTCAATAAGAACCTGTTTTGGCATTCTGTCAAGAGTTTTAATAATCCTATATGAGGCATCCAAACCTATAGGAGTATCTGTTATTATCAAGGCATTATTCGCCTCATCGGCATTGCATCTAGTTGTTGTCCTTCCTTCAGCTGAAGCTACAGCCTCTATTTGCGTTTTGATATCTGAAGCTCTTGTGTAATTTAGGAAAAAAACTCTGGTTTGAAGTATTGAATTTTTCTGCTCGTTTGAGAAAGTTCTTGGAGTAGCTATTCTAAGTATATTATCCCCTACCTGTTGCGCCGCTAATCCCTTTACATTCAGTATTGTTTTGAATGCTTCATCAAAGGGAACATCTTTAAGAGAAATCGTTATTGTTCCACTGACATCATCTGAGTAAATGATGTTTATTTTCGCTCTGGACGACATCATATTCAATACTTCCCTTATATCTGCTTCAGTGTAATCAATTGAAATATTGCTCCTAGGAAGAGAATCCATTATATTTCTGTAACCCTTTTGAGAAGAAACAGAAGAGGAAACTGGTTTATACTTAGGCAATTCATCTTTTAGCGCCTGATATCCCGACGGAGTCACAGCGTTTGGCGCTATTATGGGCAAATCCCCAGAAGGGGAATCTTTGACTGAGGAAACATCTCTTTTTCCAATAAAACTTATAGAAATTTCACTTGCCTTTTGGACTATGTCATAAATCGTTTTCTGAGTAAGCTCCACAACTACTCTAGCTACATCTGGATTTTTAGAGAGCTGACCGGTTCTAACCCTTTTTATGAAAGTCCCACTGCCAGGCAGATCCTGTATAGTTTTTACTCTGGCATTGTTTAAATCAAGAACAATCCTGTTTGGATTAGACAACTCCAAAACTTTATAAGAAGCCTTTCCATCAAGCTTCACATAAACAGAATCCGGTGAAACCCTTACCCCTTCAAGCGCAAGAGTTTCCCCTGCCGCAAGCATAAGTGGCTGAGGGACAAAAACAAAAAAAGAAAGCGCGCAGGCTATTATTTTTCTCATAATATTCTCCTTCATTTTTCCATAAAAATCTTTTGAGATTTAGCGTTTGGATCAATGATCGTTATCTCTTTTAGTTTTATAAAGCATTTCCAGCCTTGAATAGGCTTTCTCTTTGTATTGTAAAGTTTGCCGCCATTACAGACAAACACTTCTCCGCTTTTGTTTTTAAGCAATGCTTCTTTGTTTCCATAAAATTCCATTATTCCCAAAACTGAAAAATCCATGTATGTGGTTGTGGAAATACTTACTTGAGCAGATTCCAATTTTTCATCATAATTTGTCAGAGAGTCAGTCCTTGATATATAAACATATGATTTTATAAATGGATCCCTATTTTTTTTAGGCGCATATATATCGCCAATATCTTTTGAAGAAGTGGATATCGAGACATTGGGCACAATATCGGCAGAAAAAGAAATAGATGCTAAGGACAGGATAAAAAACAAAAAAATAAAATGAAGGGTATTGTTTTTTTTATTCATCTCATCCACCATATTGATATGCCGAAAGAGTAAATGTTACACTGCATGAATCGCCAGACGCATCAAGCTGCGAAATGACAAGATCTTCAACATTTAATATTCTTTCCTCAAGTCCTACAGAAGCAAAAAAACGACCGATATCGTGGTACTTACCCTTTACAGACATTGAGTAATTGACCTTAGTAAAATATTGATCTCTAGATGTAGACGCAGGATTGAAACTCATTATCTTAACATGATTTTTATCGCTGAGCTTTTTAATAGTCTTTATCAGATCTGGAAGCTTTTTATCATGAGGCAATTTTTTTTCAGCTTCTGATTTTTGAATTTTCAGCTCTTCCAGTTTTTTCTGAAGATTATTGAACTGGGCCTTTATCTGTTTTGCGTTGGATATATCTTGCTCCAGCTTTTCCAATTTAATGGTATTTTCACTTATTTTTTTTGAATATGGCATCCAGAAATAAGAGACATAAGCATAAATAAAAAGCCCGCCAAAAAGAACTCCAGCTATTATTTTTCCCAAAGTATCTTTATCCAGTTCCTTCATATCATTTATAAATATAAGAAAATCCTATAGGCAGAGAGTATATATTTGTCTCCTCGCCTTCAGATACACTTATATTTCCCACATTTATATTCTGCATTCTCTCATTTTTTTCAAGAAAAGAAATCCACCATGCTATATCATATAGAGAGTTTGAAAAAAGGTTTGTATTAACTTGAAGGCTCTCACCTGAGCCCTTAGTTTCTATTCCTGTAAACCACATAGTATCTGGCAAATTGTTGTTCACATCCTGCATAAAAGCAACATAGATATATCTTCCTTTGGTTATTTTGTCTATGGCAGATATATAATTGTTTATCTCGTTTATTTGACTTTTTATCTCTTCCGCTTTTTTCACATCCTCTTTCAGACTATTGTATTCAAGCATCTTGCTTGAGAGTTCTATTTCTATAGCCATAGCCTTTGTAAAAAGCCAAACAGAAAGGGAGAGAACAATTATAAATGCCGCAATGCCTGCAAGAATAATCTTAGCTATGAGAATTGACCTCTCCAACTTATCAAGATATTCTTTTGGTGTGAGGTTTATTTTTATCATTGCCAATCCCTCAGCTCTCTCAAAGCTAGTCCGCAAGCAACAGCCATAGATGGCAATATATCAGCGGGCATATTCTTTGGCATTTCAGACAACATCGAAAATGGATTTAAAACTTCAACTGGAATATGAAATTCTCCAGAAAAATATGCGCTAATCCCGGGCATAGCGGCCAAACCTCCAGATATGTATATCCTTGAGAGGCTTGTATCAATACCCTGAGATAAATAAAAGTCTATAGAACGAGAAATCTCTAAACCCATATCCTTAAAAATCGAAAAAGAGGCACTGGATGATATTATGAGCTGTCTGTCATAGTTTTTTATAGCTTCCAGTTTTTCTTCTTCGCTTACCAAAAGTCTTATGGCCTTCTTAAACTCCTGAACCTGCTCTACGGGGACTGAAAGAGACTTAGCTATTGCTCTATCCAGAGAAGAACCTGAGATAAATATATCTCTGACAACTTTGGAATAAGGGGTGAATTCAGCATTTTTATCAACCGGCATATCTGGTAAGTTCAATGCCCCGCTGTGAATAACAGAAAGGTTGGTCACCTTGTTTCCCATATTGACAAGCAAAACAGATTTTCCTTTTTCAGCAGATGGCAATTTTGAATAAAGATTTTCAAGAGCAAAAGAATCCACATCTATTATAACCGGATCTAGTCCCGCGCCAGTTATTATGTCTATCTTTTCATTTACGGCTTCTTGCTTGGCAGCAGCTATAACAACTTCCATTTTTTGCTGGCCTTCTTCTTGAACATTGTCGTTTAGTATGTAGTATGACAAATAGACATCGTTTATATCAAATGGGATGAAAGGCTCAGCCTCCACTCTAATTGCCAAATCAAGTTCTTTCTTAGTCATTTTAGGCAATTTCACATATCTGACTATCACAGAATTCCCTGAAACGGAAGTGGCGACGTATTTCGTCTGTATCCCCATTTTTTTAAAAAAAAGAGAGATTTCACCTGATATTATCGCTTTTTTTTCTTCCGGCTGAGCATTGGCTGGCACATTGAAAGGGATATGTCCCCAAACCTTCAGTTTTCTTATATTCTTTTCATTGGAGAAAAGAACCACTTTAACAGATGAAGATCCTATATCCAGGCCAACTATATCTCTTTTTTTGGAAAACGAACTCAATACTTTATTCAGCATTGTAAAATTTTACCTCAAACTCCTTACAAACATATTAAATAATTATTAAACATAAATAAGCGAGTATTTTCAAGCTAAATCTTTATCGCCCCAATTATTTCAACTATTCTGGTCCCTATTCTGTTTCTGTGTGTATAGAAATAAAATCCGACAACGCCAGCAAACCACAGAACTATACCTGTAAAGAAAAGTTTATAAGAAAGCAAAAAATAATCGTTGAAAAAAACTGAGACAAAAGGCAAGAAGGCATAGTATGAAAAAATCGAAAGCAAAAAATACAATGCCGCTCTATATGGCTTGCCTAAATCAGGCAACCATGAAGCTATAGACTCTATTTCTATAGAAGAATCAACAGCATACTCAATAATAGCCACCACGGCAACAAAGCAAAGCAAAACTGAGATAAACTGTGAAAGATCCACAGATCCCCAAAAAGAAAGCTCTTTCAAAAAAGGAACCATATTGAGTATTTTATCGGCAACAAACAAGATAAAAAGAAAAAAAAGCAAAGAAACAGACTTAAGTGAGTATTTTTTTAAGGCTTGAGAATCGCTATTGCTTTCCATACCATTTATATATTAGAATTATATCAAACAAGTAGGCAATTTGCGCTTTGCTTTTACTTTTTGCTTTTAGGAGATTCTATGATAGTTGAAAAAACTGAATATAAAGGTCAGCCGGTTCTCATTCTAAAAAGAAATGAAAACGACAGATATCCGTTCTCATTTGGACTTGGGAAAGCTAGAATGATACTGGAATCTATAGACGATATAAAAAAATTCGTCGAAGAAAACGACAATAAAGAAGACAAAAAAGACTAAATGCACCAGTCTCACAAAGCTGTAAGCTCTCTCTACGACAGCATCTACGGCCACTATGAGATAATCAATTCCGTTTTGACTTTGGGATTTGATTTATATTGGCGAGCCCGCGCCGCTGGACTAATAAAAAAAGAAATAAATAGCGAACCTTTGGAAATACTGGACATATGCTGTGGAACTGGAGACTTTACGGTATCTCTTCACAATGTTTTTGGGGAAAAATCATCATACAAAGGCTGTGATCTAAACGAAAAAATGCTTGGGAAAGCCAAAAAGCGCGCCCCATGGGCATCTTTTTCCCTGAGTGATTGTTCAAATATGCCATTTGAGGACTCATCATTTGACATCGTCGCAATTTCTTTTGCCACAAGAAATATATTTGTCAACGAAAATGATTTTAAAGCTACTATGAAAGAAGTTTTAAGAGTTATGAAAAAAGGGGGGGTATTTGCCTGTCTTGAAACAACTGTACCAGAATCTCAAATAATAAAAAAAACTATGTTCTTTTTTGTCAAATCAACAATAAAATTTTTAAACCTTATAAACCCAGACTCATCATTACCATATACCTTTCTTATGAAAACAATAATTAATTTTAAGACGGCCAAAGAACTTTCTAAAATTTTTTACTCATGCGGTTTTTCCAAAGTTTCACACAGAATTCTCTCTCCCGGCGCAGTGGCTCTACACTTGTGCGAAAAATAAATTGCTTCTACTTTCCACAGCATTTTTTATATTTCTTTCCACTGCCGCATGGACAGGGATCATTTCTCCCGACCTTTGGAGCTTCTCTTTTGTAAGTCTCTGGCTTAGGTAGCGGCTCTCCCCCTTGAGCAACTTCTGGATGTTTTTGAAACCATTTTCTAACTTCTTTTTCATTGTTTATATCCACTTTATCTTCAAGCATCTTGCGGTAAATGTTTATAATCATTTTTCGCATCTGGGGTGTCTTTGCTTGAGCAAAAATTTCTGGAGAATATTCTAACAACTCTTTTTCCAAATCTTCATCAGTCTTTTCACTGACATCTTTCTCTACCTTAACCTGACTTTTTGGGGGAACTTCATCCTTGACTGGAATAGGCAAAGGATTGCTTTCCACTTTATCTGAAGGCTTATCCATTGAGGCTGTTTTAGATGGTTGACCGATTTCCGGTTTAGGCATTTCATCAATTTTTCTTTTCTTAAATATCCTTTTTATAAAATCTAGGACCATGATATACCTCCTCAATCCATCTCTCTATCTATTATTTCCATAGCTTTTTCTACTTTAAACAAAAAATCAGGCTCATCTTCTATGATAAAACGTTTCGGATGAGCCGACCAGGCTTGCTCAGTTTTTTTATCAAGCTCTAGTGCCGCTTTATGGTCCTCTATTCTCGTTCCAGAAAGCTTATAAACATCAGATTTCTTTGGGGGGCGAAGATGTATAACCACATCATATCTTGCCAGCTCTTTCTCCATGGTGGAACCAACTGATTCTAAAAAACCTTCGGCTGAATCCTTAGGCCAATAAGCCATACTATCAAGAGTGCCTCTATCGCATAGAAAAATTTTAGCCTCTTCATCAATAGACATATCTTCAAGCTCTCTTACAGTAAAGTATATTGCTCTCTGTATATGGCGCATAGCTTTAGAACCGGGCTTTCTTGGAAATCCTCCTCCATAGAGAACGCTAGCCGCCTCTGGCACAGTAAAAACCTTAGGACAATATTTTCTCTGGGCTATATCTATTATAGAAGTCTTACCACCAGAAGGACCGCCAGTAAAAACTATTCTCTTTTTCTTTTGCATTCATCTCACCACACTCTTATTTGCTTCTTTTAAGTAAGAGGCAAGAGCTATAGAATGAAGTTTAGTCATAGGCGAATCTGTTCTGGAAGAAAGTATCACAGGGAAATTTGCGCCAGTCAATATAGTGGATGATTTCATTTTGGTATCAAAAAATGAAATGGCTTTGTAAACCGGGTTTGCGCTGTCAAGATCTGGCAAAAGAACTATATCGACTTCTCCGGGGACAGATGCATCTTTAACACCTTTTTCCATAGCAAGCTTTTTTGAGAAAGTTATGTATATGTCGTATGGACCTTCTATGACGCAGTTTTTTATTTTCCCTTCCTTGTTCATATTTACAAGAGACTGGGCATCCACTGTGCTTGGTATTTTAGGATTTACTTTTTCAACAGGACAAACTACAGAAACCTTAGGACAATCTACACCAAGAGCCCTCATAGTATTGATTGAATTTTCAAGTATCTTGACTTTATCTTCAAGAGAAGGTTTTATCATTATAGCGGCATCAGTAAGGGCAAACATCTTGCCATAAACAGATGTCTCAAAAAGCACGAAATGGCTCAAAACACTTCCTTCCTTGACAGCTCCTATATCTTTCCTCAGTATAGCCTTCATATAAAGCTTTGTATCAACAAGCCCCTTTACCAGAAAATCTCCTTGCCCCGCCTTTATCATTTCAACGGCTATATTAGACATTTGAGCCATATCATTTTCATTATGTATGTCAAAAATATCAAGTTTAAGTCCCGCTTTCGAAGCATGCTTTATAATTTCTTCCTTTGGACCTATCAAGGTGCCTCTAGAGATTATTCCATATTCAACTCCCATTTTGCAGGCTTCAAGCACCTCTTCATTGTTTGCTCCCGGCACTATGACCCTGTTTGATTTTCCTTTTACCATTTTTATCAGTTCGTCGTGATTTTTAAAGTTCATATTATCTCCTCAGTATTTTTTTATTTTTTTGGGATTTTTAAGCGCAGTTTCACAAGCCAAACGCAAGGCGGACATTTCATCCCCTCCGGGATAAACTATAACCGGGGCAATCCACTCCACCCTTCTCCTCAATTCAGCTGTGACATAATCCTCTTCTCTGACTATCCCGCCAGTCAAAACGATGGCATCAACCTTTCCCTCAAGGACACAAGCCATGGCGCCTATTTCTTTGGCTATCTGATAAGACATGGCCAAAATCGCCTCTTTCGCCTTTTCTCTTGTTACTCTATTTGGGTCTAAACCGCTTTTCTCTACAACTTCTCCGGTGTCTATATACTTCCTTATAGCTATCATATCGCTTGTTCCAGTGTATGCTGCAAGACCACCTCTGCCCTTAAGTTTCAGTTTTATTTCTTCAAGTGTGTATTTGCCAGAAAAACACATTTTGACAAGGCCGCCAGCTGGCACTCCACCACTTCTCTGGGGAGTAAAAGGACCTTCTCCGTCAAGAGCATTATTTACATCTATCACTCTTCCATCTTTATGCGCGCCAATTGAAATTCCTCCACCTCCATGCATAACTATCAGCCTACACTCCTCATACGGTTTGCCAAGCTGTCTTGCTGCGTGTCTGCCAACTCTCTTTTGATTGAGTGCGTGAAATATGGAAATTCTGGGGTTTTCTGGCATCCCTGAGTATCTTGCAATTGGATCCATCTCATCTACCACCACAGGGTCGGCAATAAATGCCTTTATTCCATGTATTTTAGCTATTGATTTGGCAATGAGACCGCCTAGATTAGACGGGTGATCCCCCATAACACCTTCCTTTAAATCTTTTTCCAGAGTTTCATCAACTTCATAGGTTCCACTCTCTATAGGCTTGACAAGACCGCCACGACCTATGACAGCTTGCACTTCCTCAATTGCAATATTGTTTTCTTTCAAAGCCTCTAAAACAAGATTTTTTCTCATTTCAAATTGAGCGGTAACTTTCTGATTTTCAAATGGTTTCAAATCCTCTGGCGAGTATCTTACAACTTTATGAAAAATGAGCCTTCTGCCTTTGAAAAAACTAACTTCATCGCTTGTGGAACCCGGATTTATGACAAGGATATTGTACTCTGACATAATTCCTCCATGAAAATTCAATTTTAAGCCTGAGACATCAGACCAAAAAACTAGAAACTTGCATGTCTTTATTTTCTTATGAAGAGACCTCGTGTTTTATAACTTTTATTTTTGAAAAAACAGCAAACCACTACAACTCCTACTATCTAATGATATAATAGTAGAGGCAATCATTTCAACCTTGTATTTTTTAAGTAGGTTTCCCCGTTTCTCAGACTTTACTTTTATTTCTGATTTCGACAAGTTTCATCCTAACTAAAGCTTTTTTCAATGAAGCTTGAGCGGTGTCCATATCCATATCTGCGCCTTTCATAGTGATAGCATCTTTCGCTTTTTGAAATTCCTGTCTAGCCCTTTCCTCATTTATTTCCTTCATAAGTTCGGACATTTCAGTCAATATAACCACCTCATTATTCTTGACATAAGCAAAGCCCCAAAATACAGAAAGAAACTCATTAACTCCAGACACAGTGTATTTCAATATACCTTCTTTCAACTGAACCACAATCGGCGCATGGTCGGGCAGGATTCCCATCTCTCCCTCAAAAGCTGGAATAACTATTGAGTCAACTTCCACATTTGAAAGAAGTGGCCTATCCGGGGTAAGGACAGTCATATTTATTTTCTTCATATTCACTTTCTTATTTCATCTATGGTTCCAACCATATAGAAATTCTGCTCCGGCACATCGTCTACTTTTCCTTCCAATATTTCCTTAAACCCTCTTATAGTTTCTTTCAGAGGAACATATTTGCCCTCTCTTCCCGTGAACTGCTGAGCCACAAAAAAAGGTTGCGAGAGAAATTTTTGTATTTTTCTGGCTCTTGAGACTATTAGCTTATCTTCATCTGAAAGTTCATCCATACCAAGTATGGCTATTATATCCTGTAGTTCTTTGTAGCGCTGAAGTATTTTTTGGACGCCACGCGCCGTTTTATAATGCTCTTCGCCTATTATCACTGGATCAAGTATTCTAGATGTGGAGTCAAGCGGGTCAACTGCGGGATAAATTCCAAGCTCCGATATACTCCTTGAAAGAACAACCGTGGCATCCAGATGAGTAAAAACATTGGCCACACCCGGATCTGTCAGATCGTCGGCGGGGACATACACGGCTTGTATAGAAGTGATTGATCCCTTCTTTGTGGAAGTTATTCTTTCTTGAAGCCAACCTATTTCTGTTGTAAGCGTAGGCTGATATCCCACAGCCGATGGCATTCTGCCGAGAAGCGCTGAAACCTCCGCATTGGCCAAAACATATCTAAACACATTGTCCACAAATAACAAAACATCCTGACCTTTTATATCTCTGAAATACTCCGCCTGTGTAAGAGCGGTAAGCCCCACTCTGGCTCTAGCTCCGGGCGGTTCATTCATCTGTCCATAAACAAGAACTGTTTTAGAAAGAACCGAACTTCCATCCGAGAGTTTGGAATGCTGCATATCAAGCCACAAATCATTGCCCTCTCTGGAACGCTCTCCAACGCCGCCAAATACAGAATAGCCATGATGCTGTCTGGCCACATTGTTGATAAGTTCCATTATGACAACGGTTTTTCCCACACCCGCTCCTCCAAAAAGTCCTATTTTCCCACCTTTCATAAAAGGCGCAAGCAAATCTATGACTTTTATTCCCGTTTCAAAGATTTCAGGTGTTGTTTTGAGTTCCGTAAGAGGCGGAGGATTTCTGTGTATCGGAAGATATTCTTTTGTTTCAATTGGTCCCCGATGATCCTGAGGTTCACCCAAAACATCCATAAGTCTGCCGAGGCAGGCCTCGCCAACTGGAACCTTTAATGGCGCTCCAGTATCGATAACCTCAAGACCTTTTGAAAGTCCATTGGTCGCTCCGAGGCTTATAGCTCTAACAGTATTGTCTCCTATATGCTGAGACACCTCACAAACAAGAGTTTTATCTTGTCCTGCCTCTTTATACTTTACTTTCAAAGCATTTAGTATGGCCGGCAATTTTCCTTTTTCAAATTCCGCGTCTATCACTGGGCCAACTATCTGAACTATTTTTCCTTTTTCCATAAAAATCTCCTATTCACAAATAAAGCTCAAAATCAAAGCTAAATGCAATAAAACTCACTCCTCTAAAGCTCCCGCTCCGCTTACTATCTCATTGAGCTCAGTCGTTATTATGGCCTGCCTGGTTTTATTCATTTTCAGCGTAAGATCGTTAATGAGATCTCCGGCATTTTTACTGGCATTCTCCATAGCAGTCATTCTAGCTGAAAGTTCCGCGGCTTGAGATTCAAGGAGAAATCTATACAGCTGAGACTTAATATCCCTCTCTATCAGACCCTCTAAAAGCTTTTCTTTAGACGGTTCAAAATAGAAATCAGATTGGAGGTTTTCATCTTGAAATTTGCTCTCAAAGGCGCTTTCAAGCGGCAAGAAAACTTTTTCCACCATATTCTGGGATATCATTGACTTAAACTCATTGAAAATTATGTGCACTTTGGAAAGTTTTTTCCCCCTATACATTTTAATCAATTGCTGCGAGATTATTTCAGCATGGACATAGCTTGCCTTTGGAAAAATTCCAAACATTTCATAGTAAAAATAGACATGAGGCATTCTAACCCTTCTTAAAAAATCTCTACCTTTTTTACCAATAGTTATGATATGTATGCGTTTATCGCTATTTTCTCTTATAAAACTCAAGGTCTTTTTTATCAAATTGACATTGAAAGAGCCACAAAGACCTTTATCTGAGGTAATCAAGATAAGCCCTATATTTTCTGATGTGTATTCGTTTTCAAATAGGTCATAAAAAGATGATTTTTTGAAATCGCTTTCTTTCATTTCATTTTTGAGCATTGCTATAGCTTCATTCATTTTAATCGCGAAAGGTCTAGCTAAAAGCATGGAGTTCTGCGCTTTTTTTATTCTTGCGGCCGCAACCATTTTCATAGCATAAGTTATCTGCTTTATGCTTTTTACTGAAGTTATGTGTTTTCTTATATCCCGCAAAGAAGCCATCTATTTTTTCTCCATAGTTTTAATATAATCGGCTATACCATCTTCCAAATTCCACATAGGCGAATAATTGAGCAAATATCTTGCTTTTCTTAAATCTGCTTGGGTCTTGTTTTGGTAAAAATCATAAGGATTGTCAAAGTACTCCGGCGAAAAGGAAGTTTTAAGAGCTTTATTCAGGCATTCTACCACAAAATTAAAGGTCTCAGCTCTGCCTGATCCAGCATTTACTATGCATGACTTCTCGGCGTCTAGAGCATTCAAATTTATTCTCACTATATCCTTAATGTATACAAAATCCCTGCTTTGTTCCCCATACTTGAATATCCTTGGAGCTTTGCCCGCTTTCATCTGTAAGTAAAGCTGATACATCATGCTGGCAAATTTTCCCTTATAGTATTCTCCAGGTCCATATACATTGAAATATCTCAACCCCACAACTTTAAATTTCGGATTTTTCTCCCAAAATTCTCTGGCCACATTGTCCATTATAGCCTTGGAAAAACCATACACATTTTCTGGAATTGGCGACTGATCTTCCCTCATAGGACAGTTTCCTCTGCCATAAGTTGCCGCAGAAGAGGCATAGATTATATTCCTTACATCGTATTTCAAAGCAAAGTTGAGGATATTTTTAAATCCCTCAACATTTACCTCCATCATCTTCTTTTGATCTACTACCGTGGTATCTGTGATAGCGGCCTCGTGAAATATGGCATCCACTCTCCCTACTTTTTCCCACCAAGAAGTATCCCTTATATCTCCTGCGATCAGATCGCCTTGAAAACCAATTAAATTTTTAAAATGACCGCTTGAAAAGTCATCTAAACCCACTACTGTCTCTTTTCTATCCCTAGACAAAGCAAAAGCTATATTGGATCCTATAAATCCAGCCGCGCCAGTAACTAAAAATCTCACAATTCCCCCTTCAAATATTTTTCCTTAAAGGATTGCAGTATTTCCTTCAAATTTTTCTCTATGTCTGAAGTAAGCTCTTTCTTGATTCTTATCTCACTAATCAGATTCTCGTAATTCCTTTTAAGATACGAAATAAGTTTCTCTTCAAAATCTTTCACTTTTGACTTTTCAATTTCATCCATATATCCGCGAGTTCCGGCATAAAGAGATATCACCTGCTCTTCAGTGGCCATAGGATTGTATTGACCTTGTTTAAGCAATTCAACCATTCTCTCGCCTCTTTTTATTAAGTCCATACTTGCCTTGTCTAAATCTGAACCAAATTGGGCAAAAGCCGCCAGCTCATTGTATTGGGCAATATCGGTTCTAAGCTTTCCAGAAACCTGACGCATAGCTTTAATCTGCGCAGAACCACCCACCCTTGAAACTGATATTCCCACATTCACAGCAGGTCTTATCCCCGAATGAAATAGGGAAGATTCAAGATATATCTGCCCATCCGTTATTGAAATAACATTGGTTGGTATATATGCGGTAACATCGCCGGCTTGAGTTTCTATAATAGGCAAAGCCGTAAGTGAGCCGCCACCATTTTTATCACTGAGCTTACACGCTCTTTCAAGAAGCCTTGAATGAAGGTAGAACACATCCCCCGGATAAGCCTCCCTGCCGGGCGGACGCCTTAAAAGAAGAGACATCTGCCTATATGCCTGAGCATGTTTAGATAAATCGTCGTATATTACAAGCACATGCTTTCCATTCCACATCAATTCTTCGCCTATGGCGCAGCCTGAATATGGAGCAAGGTACAAGAGAGGAGCAGGTTGAGAAGCCGAAGCTGAGACTATTATGGAGTACTCCATTGCCCCATTGTCTTCAAGCACTTTGGCCACTCTGGCTACAGTGGATTCTTTCTGACCTATGGCCACATAAATACATATAGGTCTGCTGGCTTGAGGCTCCTTTTTCTGGTTTATGATAGTGTCTATAGCAATAGCAGTCTTGCCGGTTTGTCTATCACCTATTATCAATTCCCTCTGTCCTCTTCCTATAGGTATCATAGCGTCTATGGCTTTTATCCCAGTTTGAAGCGGCTCTTTGACAGGCTGCCTCTCAACTATACCGGGAGCTATGATTTCAACCGGCCTAAATTTATTGGTTTTTATCGGGCCTTTGCCGTCTATAGGTTTTCCCAGAGGATCAACTATTCTGCCTATCATGTCCTCGCCCACTGGGATTTCCATAACCTTTCCAGTTCTCTTAACCCTATATCCTTCCTTTATGAGAGAGTCCTCACCCATGACAACCACTCCAACGCCTTCTCTCTCTATATTCAACACCATACCTGATACTCCACTAGAAAATTCAACAAGCTCTCCCACTACAGCGCTGCCAAGTCCATATATTCTGGCTGTTCCATCCCCTATACTCACCACCTGCCCCACAGTTTCCAATTGCGATTCTGGAACATAACTTTCTATCTTGGACTTTATTATCTCAGTCATCTCTTCTGGTTTTATCATAAACACCTCAGCTTAAATCAAAACTTTCTTTCTTAAACTTTCAAGTCGGCCTTTGATAGATCCGTCTATAAGTAAATCGCCTATTTTTATCTGAACGCCGCCTATAATATCTTCACTTTTCTCTCTTTCAATTTTTATTTTTCCGCCTATAGCCAAGGACAAAGCTTCCTTTATACCATCTATTTGTCCCTGTTCAATGTCAAAACGAGAAATTAGAACAGCCTTCTTAATGCCAGACATCTCATCTGCAAGTTCAGCGGCTCTTAAAGCGATTTCTTTTATCAGAGATATTCTCTTGTTTGCCACAAGAATTCTTATCAAATTTAGAATTTTTGTCTGCCTTTTATCAATCAATATTTTTGATACTATTTCAAAAATGACATCTGGAGGCAAACATGGGTTTGAAAGAGTTCGCAAATATGGAGAAAGGGTTGAGGCCGCCCAAGCTAGATCCTTTGCCGCTGTTTGATGATCTGAGCTAGAGGAAAGGAATGCCCTCGCGTATTTATTGAGGACGGCCTTTTTTGAATCTCTCATCCGTTCACCTTTTTAATTCTGCCACTGGCAATTTCTTTGGCCAAGACATCAGAAAGCTGAGCATTTATTTCTTTGTCTATAACAGAGCCCAAAGCTTTCTCGCTGGCTAAAAGCGCTATTTCAAGCACCTTTTTTTCAAGCTGCCTTGATACCTCTAACTGTTGAGATTGAATCTCTTTTTTTGCATTTTCAAGCATCAACTGGGCTTGAGCTGATGCTTTTTCAATTATCTTCTCTCTTTCTAAGGCAGCTTCTCTGGAAGCCAATGATATTTTCTCTGATATTTCGCCAGAAAGTTTTTTTAGCCTTTCTTCTATTTCATTTTTGACAATTTGAGCTTCATCTCTTGCTTTTTTTGCGGCCTCTATGTCAGCCTTGATTTTTTCTTCTCTCGCTTCCACGGCAGATAGCAAAGGCTTCCAAACCGTTTTGGCCAGAATAAAAACCAGGATTACAAAAATGAGCACTGTCCAAAATATCAGGCCCAATTCAGGCTTTATGAGAGCTTCCATTTTTAACCTTTATTTTGTCTGAACAGTTTCTGTTGCGTGATTGGCGGCAACATTTTCCTTAGGCATGCCAAAATTCATCAAGGCAAGAAGGCATATAACTAAGGCCAAGAAAGCCAAACCTTCTATCAAAGCCGCAGCTATTATCATTGTGGTTCTTATTGTTCCGGCAGCTTCAGGCTGTCTGGCTGTGCCCTCCAAAGCGGCTGTGGCAAGTTTACCTATGCCAAGCCCGGCGCCGATAAGAGTTATTCCAGCTCCTATTCCAGCTCCTATATAACCCATTCCGAGAAATGTCATGTCCATTTTTCCTCCTTAGTTTATCAATGCGGATTCATGGCCGCGCCAGTAAATATAGCGGTCAGAAAAGCAAAAACATAGGCCTGCAAAAAGGCCACAAACAACTCCAAAAAAGAAATAAAAAGCACCAGCAAAACAGAAACCGGCGCCGTAACGAAAAGTCCTAAGTACAAATTTATGGATCCAAAGATAAATATGAAGGATATAAATACGAGTATAACTATATGCCCGGCAATCATATTGGCAAAAAGCCTTATGGCCAGAGCGAAAGACTTTGTAAAAAGCCCTATAATCTCTATGGGAAACATTATGGGATAAAGCCAAACCGGCACGCCGGATGGCACCATATGCGAAAAATACTTTACAAGTCCCTGATGCTTAATGCCGGCAAAATTCATTAAAATGAAGCTAGTCAAGGACAGAGCCAAAGTGACGGATATATTGCCTGTAGCAGTGGAAGCAAAGGGGATAAAGCCAAGCAAATTCATTATTAGTATGAAAAAAAATAGTGTAGAAAAATATGGAGTATAACCCTTATTTTTTTCTCCAAGATTTGGGATCACTATTTCATCCCGTATGAAGAGGAGTATTATTTCTATCATGGATTTAAAAGGCCTAAGAAATAGACTTCTAGACCCTATTATCAAAGGAAAGACAACTGCGAGCACAAATGCAGTTATTAACATCATCAGTAAATGCTTTGAAATAGGCAGATTAAATCCCAGCAGAGAGAACCATCTGTAAACATGGTCTATTATGTGATGCTCAAGTATTTCCTTTAATTCCATAGTGGATGCTACTTTTTCAAAGGCTTAAGCTCAAAAAGCACTTGAAAAAAAATAAGCGCTAAAGAATAAGCTATCAAGATTATACTTTTTTTAAAATTCAAAATCAAAATAGACAAAATTAGAAAAAAGAGTTTGTAAAAAAGGCCAAAAAGGTAAGAAGACATAAAATGGGCATTGCTCTTATTTAAGTGCTTTTTTAATGCAAGACGACATAAAAATCCATTCAAAGACCCAAAAAAAGCTCCAAGGAAACTGGCAAACCATATATTATCCATTATTCCTCTTTATAAAATCTTTCCACAAAATATAAAAAACTGAAACTATTCCTAAAAAAGCTCCAGACAAAGTAAACCATGGTTTTGACGACAGTTTATTGTCAAGAAAATATCCAATAGAAATAAAGATCAAAACTGAAACACTCAATTCCAGTCCCAATTGTGCATAAGATGTCCACGCCTTATCTTCTTTCATAACACAAATTCTAACAAAGAGACTTCATATTTACATATAGGACTTAAGCCCCATACAATATTTCTCTAAAGTCCCTTGAGCTAAATCATATCTGTTGGTAGGATTTAGTTTTGTTATGCTAAAAAATTTTAGACTGCTTCTTGCTCTGCTAGTATCGGTTTCCGCCTTAAATGCTGCTCCAAAAGCTGTGGACCAGCTTGGGCTTGATTCATTTGAAATAGATCTGCCAAAACCTGATTTTTCTCTTGTCAGAACTTTTGAAGACCTCTCCGATGACTTGAGTGGAGAAAATCTTTTTCAGTACTTACACAAGAGAACTGAGATAAAAACCCCACTCTCATATACGACATCCTCAAATCTCATGTTCTCCAGTGTAGACAATTTCACCTGTGAAAATGGCAAATCTGGAGTTTTTGCCTTCTATTCGCTAACCTGCGTAAATGGCACCTCTTCAGAGGGTTCAGATTACCATGAAGAAGGCGATAAAAATGGAGATGGCTATAAAGAAGATTGCATGAATATAGAGCATATATGGCCACAGTCATTTTTTGATAAAAATTTGCCAATGCGCTCAGACATGCACCACTTAAGACCAACTTTCACAAAGCCAAACAATGTCAGGGGATCCTTTTCTTTTGGCGAGGTTGAAAATTATGTTTACTCTGTAAATAGCGGGGCTAAATTTGACGGGCAATACTTTGAACCGCCCGACTCTGTCAAAGGCGATGTGGCAAGAGCTATTCTGTATTTTGTAGTGCGATACTATGACAAAAAAATAAAGCCTTCGAATTACAATGATTTTTTCCTATCCAAAGTGGAAACTTTCCTGAAATGGAACAGGATGGACCAGCCAGACTCTTATGAAAAAACCAGGAATGACAGAGTATATGCCGCGCAGGGCAATAGGAATCCTTTCATAGACGATTACACTCTCGCAGATAGAATAGGTGAAAAAGTATTCAAGACTCACTGAAAAGCCTATTCAGTAAGAGAACAGATACTAAAAAACATAGAATAGATAGTAGAAATTGAGAGATTAAGTTTGAAAGCTGAAACTTTTGAACTTTGAAAATTTCTAACTTTCGAACTTTTGAGCTAATATATTATCCAGACATATCTTTCAGAACTTTATTTTTGAAATCTTTATTACTTTTCAATATGCTTTCACTCAAAGCTCATTCTTTAGACCTTACAGTCGTAAAGACATTTTATTCTCTATATTGAATATTTTAAATACCTCGTAGAATCTCCATATATATTGGACTTTTTTTGATTTTGAAAATTTTTGACCTTGGGTTTATTTGATTAAACAGGCTATTAATTTGTTTAATATATCTATTATGATAAAGAAAATTCTTGAATCATTTATTGGCACAAAAAGTGAAAGAGACATTAATAAAATAAAACCTCTTATAGATGAAATAAATTCCCTTGAAGAAGATTTTAAAAAGTTGACTGATGAACAACTGAAAAACAAAACAACTGAATTCAAAAAAAGGCTAAGCGACGGAGAAACCTTAGACAATATCCTGACAGAAGCCTTTGCAGCAGTTAGAGAAGCATCTAGAAGGACAATAGGACTCAGGCATTACGATGTTCAGCTCATCGGCGGCATAGTTCTGCATCAAGGCAAGATTTCAGAAATGAAAACTGGCGAAGGTAAAACGCTTGTTTCCACTTTGCCAGCTTATCTCAATGCGCTAAGCGGCAAGGGCGTGCACATAGTCACGGTCAATGACTATCTGGCTAGAAGAGATGCCCTGTGGATGTCGCCTGTTCACAATTTCCTGGGTTTAAGCGTAGGATTCATACAGCATGATATGTCTCATGAGGAAAGACAAAAAATGTATGCCTGCGATATAACATATATCACAAATAATGAATTGGGCTTTGACTATTTAAGAGACAATATGGTGATGGATAAATCCGAAAGGGTGCTCCGCGGACTCAACTATGCCATTGTTGACGAAGTGGACTCCATATTGATAGATGAGGCCAGAACTCCTCTCATAATATCTGGTCCTGCAGAAGAATCAACTGATAAATACTACATAGTAAACCGCCTCATCCCCCTGCTAAATGCCAGATTCATAACTGAGAAAGAGGAAATAGAAGCCAAGAGAACTGGCGAAGATCTGGGGAAAGGTTATGATGCAATCATTGACGAAAAAAGTCACAATGTGGTTTTAACTGAAGAAGGTGTAAAAAAGGCTGAAAAGATACTCAATGTTGGCAATATATATGACGATGTAAATGCCGGCTGGGCACATCACATAACCCAAGCTCTAAGGGCGCATCATCTATTTAAAAAAGATGTTGAATATGTGGTAAAGGATGGAGAAATAATCATAGTTGATGAATTTACCGGGCGATTGATGCCGGGCAGAAGATGGTCTGATGGGCTTCATCAGGCAATAGAAGCTAAAGAACATTTGAGAATAAAAGAGGAAAATCAGACTTTGGCAACTATTACTTTCCAGAATTTTTTCAAACTATACAAAAAACTGTCCGGTATGACAGGTACAGCAATGACTGAGGCCGCAGAATTTGCCGAAATATACAAATTAGACACCGTAGAAATACCTCCCAATAAAAAATGTGTAAGGATAGATAGTCCCGATCAGGTTTATAGAACTGAAAGAGAAAAAAACAATGCCATAGTAGCAGAAATAGAAGAAAGGTGGAAAAAAGGACAACCAATGCTTGTTGGCACCAGATCAATAGAAAAATCCGAGAAATTGTCCCAGATGCTTAGAGCAAAGGGAATACCTCATCAGGTTTTGAATGCCAAGTATCATGAAATGGAAGCCCAGATAATATCTCAGGCGGGCAGAAAAGGCGCCGTGACCATAGCCACAAATATGGCTGGGAGAGGAACAGACATAATACTTGGCGGAAATCCACCAGATCCTGAAAATCAGAAATTTGTAAATGAAGTCGGCGGACTACATGTGATAGGAACAGAGAGACATGAGTCAAGGCGTATAGACAATCAGCTCAGAGGCAGATGCGCTAGACAGGGGGATCCGGGAAGTTCAGTTTTTTATGTTTCACTCGACGATGAACTTATGAGATTATTCGGTTCTGAGAGAATTTCTTCTATAATGGCAAGGCTTGGCATGGCTGAAGGAGAGGTGATAGAATCTTCATTGATTACGCGTCAGATAGAAGGAGCGCAAAAACGAGTTGAAGCAATGAATTTCGACACAAGAAAGCAAATTCTTGACTATGACAATGTGATGAATAAACAGAGACAGGCTGTATATGAATTGCGAGACATAATACTGGATGGCTCTGACATAGAAGACAGGGTGTGGAAAATAGTTACAGAAAGCGTTGAAGAAAATATACTTCAATACGCTTCAAATGAAAAATCTCCTCAGTTGTGGGACTTTGAGAACCTGAATATCTATCTGAAAAAATTTTTTGGTTTTGAGATTTCATCACCTGAAAATTTTCAGACATACGACGCCTTGAAAGAAGAAATTATGTCTCATGTGAAGGAAAGCTTTGAAAAAAGGCGTTATGACTTTACTGAAAGAGGCGTCGATTTCAAGGAAATGCAAAGAGTACTACTGATTCAAATAATAGACCATAACTGGAAAAATCATCTCTATGAGCTTGACCATTTGAGAAAAGGAGTTGTGCTTAGAGCTTATGGTCAGAAGGATCCTCTAATAGAGTATCAAAAGGAATCTTATGCCATGTTTGAAAATATGCTAAACAGAGTAAGGGAACAGATGACAGAATATATTTTCCGCATGCAGCTGCCGCCAAGAATAGTCAGACAAACCATCAATCAGACTCCGACTCAAAACAATCAAAATGCTCAGACGAAAAAAGAGCCAAGGGAAAAAAGTGAATCAAATTTTTCAAATCTCAAAATAGGCAGAAATGATCCATGCCCATGCGGTAGCGGCAAAAAATATAAAAAATGCCATGGCAAAAACCTCTAAATTTTATGAGGCCGACTTCGGCAAGTTTTCTTGAAAAGATTAGCCCGCCTCTACTGGTTTTAATATCATCATTTTTGCTTTTTCTTTCTACGCCCGGATTTTCCCTCTGGCCAATGGCCTTCATAGCGCTTATCCCCCTTTTTTTAGCTATAAAAAATACCAAAAAGGCTAAAACTGCCTCTTTTTACGGTTTTCTTTTCGGATTCTCATTCTATTGCCAGCTTCTCTATTGGCTTATCCCAACAATGAAAGCAGGCGGCGTAGGGTTGCCTATAGCACTTTTTTCACTCTCTGCTCTGTCCACTCTTTTAAGCATAGAGTTTATAATAACTGCATGGCTCTCATTTTATTTCAAAAAATTTGGGAGCTTGCCGTGGGCTCTTATGATTGCATCCACATGGACTATGCTCGACTTTATCAAATTGCAGATTAACAAAATAGCAGTATGGTTTCCGTGGTTTTCTATGGCTATGACTCAAACGCCAAAAGAGGAATTTTTGCGATGGGCTTTTTATGCGGGGATATATAGTTTTTCATTTTTAATGGTCTTTTTCCAGGCTTTAATCGCTCACTCAATAGGAAATCTTCGCTCTACTATAATAAAAAGTTTAGTTTACCTAGCAAGTCTGATATTTTTATTTTTCTTCCCAATAGAAAATCATACAGGAAGCGGAGAAAAAATCAGGATAGCTCTACTTCAACCGTCTATTGAATTGTATAAGAAATGGGATATCGCCTATCAAGAAGAAGTAAAAAACAAACTGGAAACTCTTGCACTCTCAGTCTCAAAAGAGAAACCAGACCTCATAGTCTGGCCTGAAAATGCTCTACCCGGCTGGATTGATGATAAAGAAATATTCTCGTGGCTTGTTTCACTAATAAAAAAAACTGAAGCTTTCCATATGGTAGGCTCTGTTTCAAGAATAGATGCCAGACATGTATCCGTATTTTTAATATCTCCGCAGGGCGAGGTAGAGGCAGAGTATGACAAGAGAGAACTTGTCCCATTTGGCGAATACGTGCCAATGAGAAATTTTTTGGGCAAATACATAAAAGCCCTTGGAGCTATGGGAGAATTTGAAGAAGGAGTATCAAAACAGCCCCTTATGAGAGTAAAAGATTTCAGTATAGGGCCTTCCATATGCTATGAAAGCGTATTTGATTACTTATTTGACGAACAAGCCAAACAAGGCGCTGACATTTTTGTAAATATAACAAATGATGGCTGGTACCTTGATACTTTTATGCCGGAACAACATTTAGCTGAAGCTAAGATAAGGTCAGCTGAAAATGGCCTTCCTCTGGCTAGAGCCGCAAATAATGGCATTTCTGCATTCATCGGGCCAAATGGCAAAACAATAAAATCCACAAAACTCAATGAAACAACTTTTATAATAACTGACATTGAAAAAATAAATTCAAACAAATCTACTTTTCCAAAACTTTTTTTTGTCTACATTAGTTCGATAACCTTGATCTCATTTTTAACAGCAAAAATTTTTATGTGAGATGCCTGTAATAAAATAAACGGTTGTGATAATGTCTAAAATTGATAGAATGTACGCGTAGTAAAACTGAACTTGGAGGACT
>DYLH01000015.1:0-29687 GCA_020722185.1 Candidatus Avelusimicrobium gallicola
TCGGGGGATTGATTTTTAGTATCCAATCTGTTATATTATTACTTATGTCCAGATTCAATTATACAGTTCAAGACGCTCAGGGAAATGTCACCACAGGGGCGATGGAAGCAGATGATGAAGATTCTGCTGTAAACTCTCTTCAAACTAAAGGGTATTTCATACTTTCCATACAGTCTGAAAGCTCTAAGAGCAAGGGCCTTTCCGCCTTAAAGCAGTCTTCTGGAGGGAAAGTATCAGGCAGAGATCTTGTCTTCTTTGGTGAACAAATTTCAACTCTTATAGCTGGAGGTGTGCCTCTTGTAAAAGCCCTTACTTTGCTTAGCGAACATGCGGAAAATAAAGCTCTTGCCACAGTTCTCACACAGGTGACAAAAGAGGTTTCTGCTGGTGGCGCTTTGCATAAAGCTCTTGAAAAACATCCAAAAGTTTTTGATGAAATATGGGTTTCTCTGGTTCAGGCAGGAGAAGTTTCAGGCCAATTGCCATCGGTTTTAAGACAGATAACAGCTTATGCTGAGATGCAAGAAGAAGTAAAAGGGAAAATAATAACTGCTGTTTCTTATCCTGCTGTGCTTTCTATCATGTCAATGGGAGTACTTTTCTATTTCGTCATATTTATCGTTCCCACTTTTGCTCAAATATTCAATGACTTTAAATTGGAACTACCTCTTATAACAAAATTAGTGATAGCTTTTTCAAATATCTTAAGGCATTATTCTATTTTGATGATTGTGTCTGCTATAGGCGCTTTTTTTGCTTTCAAGGCATATATTGCCACACCTGGTGGAAAATTGAACTGGAATAAATTCCTTTTTTCTCTGCCTCTTTTGGGGAATTTTATAAAGAATATACAAATGGAAAGGATGCTTTCTACTATGTCTACTTTGATAAAGAGCGGCGTGAGCATATTGAATGCCATTTCCGTCCTGGAAGGATCTTTCAATCGTAGTCCACTAATACAAAATGCTCTCAAAAAAGCGAAAGGAGATATTTCAAGCGGCAAGTCCATAGCCGAATCAT
Organism: Candidatus Avelusimicrobium gallicola; assembly: GCA_020722185.1. Lineage (GTDB taxonomy): Bacteria > Elusimicrobiota > Elusimicrobia > Elusimicrobiales > UBA9959 > JAAYVI01. The sequence goes on from DYLH01000015.1 coordinate 1,021, forward strand.
TTAAGAAAACTGGCATGTTTCCAGGTATGGTAACAGATATGATGTGGATGGGGGAGGAGTCTGGAAAATTGCCTGATATTATAGATGTTTTGAGTAAATTTTATAAGGAGCAGATAGACCAGTTCTTGAGGCGTTTTTCCGCTATGATAGATCCAATACTTATGGTTGGCATAGGTGGAGTTATAGGCGTGATAGTTATGTCTGTATTCATGCCTATATTCCAGCTTTCTCAAATTAAGGGATAAAGGAGGGGGAATGAAAAAAGGTTTCACTTTGATAGAACTTATGGTCGTGATTATGATAATAGGAATATTGGCCTCTGTCGGAATTCCCTATTACAAGAAGACAATAGAAACTTCTAAGGCCACGGACGCTCTCTCCTTAGCAAATATGATAGCCAATGCCAATAAGATGAATTTCTTAGACACAAACAGCTATGCTAGTGGGACAATAAATGACGCTTGCAATACTGCCAATTGCGGCTCACTTGCGAATACTGCAGCTTGTCGTCTTGTGGCCTGTAACTATATATCCAAAAATTCATGGAACTCTTCACGGTATAATTTTTACGCCTGCGATCCAAATACTGGCGGAGGCGGAGCAGAGTGTTGTGCTGGTGGAGTTGTTGCATGTACAAACAGAAAAAACGATGGAAGTTCATATGACAATTGGGGCTATAGGATAACTGCGGCGGGAATATGTCAAAATGCGCCAGATGCAACTACCCCGCCATGTCCGTCCATGTGATATGAAAGAAAGAAGGGGAACTACTCTAATAGAAGTTACAGCTGCTATACTTATAGCGGCGATGACTTCTATGGCCGTCTTTTCAATTATAACATCTTCAAGTGTTTCTCATTTGAAATCTGACAAAAAAGAGTATGCCGCAGCCGCCATAAAGATGGCCCAAGATAGATTAAAAGCCTATATTACCTCGGATTTATCAAATTCCTTTATAGTTGGCCCAAATGGTTCATGGCATTTGCCGGGAGACACAAATGGCAATTGGGCTTTTAGGCAGGGGAATCACAATATCTCTTCCTGGCTTAATGGAAACAGCAGTTTTGATCCTTTCTGCAGAGGGGCTTGTGTTTTTACTTATAATGTTTCCAATTCAAATTGCGGTTTTGGCACAGGACCTGGCCCTAATTTTCCTTATGCTTGCAAAACTGTCACTTTTACACTTACATATCCTGATTGAGAGAAATTTATGAACAAAAGAAAAGGATTCACTCTTATAGAACTGATGGTGGCGATTATAATTTTCAGCTTTATGATTATGTCCATGACTGCGATGTATATAACTGCTGAAAAACATATGTTTCAAAATTTAAGATATGACAAATTGAGAACTTCTTTGACTACAGCTGTAAAATTTATAAAACTCACTTCTTCTCAAGGAACTAGAATAGATTCCCCGTCAGTTGGCGGCAGCAGTGGATCACTTGCTTTTGCCTCAAATGTTGACTCAAGGACTGGATGTTATCCTATCAATCCCTCTGTTCAGGCAAGATGGCATTATATATGCGCAGTTGCCTGTCCGGCAAGTCTTGGATATCAGCCTGGAGCGCAGTGTCTTTATTACCACACTCAGCCAATATCTGGAGGGGGTGGCTGCCCATATGGAGCTGCATGGAATGCGGCGGGATCATATCCTATAAGATGTGGAGTACAAACTAGAGGGGCAAGCGAGCAGGTGACACTTTTGATGCCTTATGTCGCAATACCATCTTCTGCCCCAAATATTTTCTCCAGGGTTGATCTTGAGCTAAATGTTGTCAGGGCGGCTATAAGAGTGAGGTGGATCCCTCCAGCTTCTCTTTCCAGTGTCTCAAGACCTGTGGATACAACTCTTGAAACATATCTTTCATTTAATATCGCAGCTCAGTAGGCATTGAAAAGTTTAGTTTTACCTGCTAAAATATCAATATATGGATTTTTCTTTTTTTTACAAAAAAAGGCAAGGTTCGCTTTTGCAGACCTTGGTGATGTGTATTTTGATGGCCAGTATTTCTGTGATGATAATGAAGTGGATTATGATGCGTTATACGATGTCAGTAAGATTGAATAGGTCTGTGCAGTCAAAGGCTAGAGCTGAGGGTGTTTTTTATAATAGAATGTCTGGTTGGAATTACCAGAATGCTCCGGCTGATTTTTCCAATGTGGTAGATGGTAAAACTGTTAATGGACAAATACGCTCAACAAATTTGTATGGTCGCAATGTAAGCGTTGTGAATTTGAGGATAGACGAAGATTTGTAATTTATTTTTTCATACCTGTTGAAAATTCTATTTGTTTAAAAGGTTTGAAGTTGAAATTTCTGGAATCTTTTAAGGGAGAATTGTCAGTTTCATGCAGAGATTGTATTAGCCATTTTTTCCATTCAATCTCAAGTTCTGACGCTTTTTTGTATCTGTAAGCGTCCCATAAATTTTTATTAATATCATATTTTTCTCTTACTAAGTCGCAAAAATTTTTGAATGCTAACCTCTTATTTGATCTGTATAAATAGGCCACTATCCCATATGATTGGAGATACCAGTTTGATATTTTTTCTGAGGACTCAAGCTGGTCTACGGTTGTTTTAAAAAAAGTATCAAATTTGATATATTTCTCTGGCATTGTATATCTCAGCGCTCTTTTCCACGGCCCTTCGCCATCATAAGATAAATCTTCCATATATACAGCCAATCCTTCATTAAGCCATTGTGGCGGACTTTTAAGCTTTTCATAAAAAAAACTTTCAAAGTAAAGATGAGTCAGTTCGTGCGCTAAAGTGGCTTTAAGTTTTTCTTGATTCCCCATATCGTATACTACTACAGCTTTTTTATTATATATCGCTAAACCTTTTGACCATGTGGGCGGGGAAAATTCACCTTTTAGATAATTGTTCTGATTGGCATAAATATATATGTTCGCCTTTTGCTTTGTCATCCACGGAGCAAACATGGACACATTAAGTCTCATTTTGGCAAAAATTTTTTCAAGCTCTATCATTATAGAATCAGGTGTCCACTTTCCCTCGTAATAAAGAACAAAATTAGGAGAAGATTTTATTTTCCATTCTTCAGCTGAGATGCTAGATATGGATAAAAAAAGAAGTATGATAAATTTTATTTTTTTCACAAATAACCTGCTGTGATTGAATTCTTTGCATTTTTAAAATTTGAAAAATATCCTTCATAGAGAACTTCACCGCCATCAGGACCTCCGCCTGGTCCTAATTCCACTATCCAGTCGCTAGATTTTATTACATCAAGATTGTGTTCTATTATAAGTATCGTGTTTCCAGAATCGGCCAATCTGTGCAAAACTTTTATAAGTTTTTCCACATCGGCAAAGTGAAGTCCAGTAGTTGGTTCATCGAGTATATATATCGTTTTTCCAGTAGCTCTTTTTGAAAGTTCAAAAGCAAGCTTTATTCTCTGCGCTTCTCCGCCAGAAAGGGTTGTTGAACTCTGTCCAATTTTTATATATCCAAGTCCCACGTCTTCAAGTAGAGAAAGTTTCCTTTTTATCTGAGGTATTTGATTAAAAAAAGAAAGAGCTTCAGATACGCTCATCTCGAGAACTTCGTATATGTTTTTCCCTTTATAAAGAACTTCCAAAGTGTCTTCATTGAATCTTTTTCCTTTGCATTCTTCGCACTTGACAAATACGTCTGGCAAAAATTGCATCTGTATTTTCAATGCTCCGTCTCCCTGACAGGCTTCGCATCTTCCTCCTTTTAGATTGAATGAAAAACGCCCTGAACTGTAGCCCCTTCTCCTTGATTCAGGAAGCATTGAAAACAGTTCTCTTATAGGATCAAAAAGTCCTGTATAAGTGGCAGGATTTGACCTGGGTGTCCTGCCTATTGGAGACTGATCGACTATAACCACTTTGTCCAAAAAATCTATTCCTTCAACTTTTTCGAAAAATCCAGGCTCATCTTTGGCTCCATTTAATTTTTTAGCCAAGGTTTTGTAGATTATTTCATGTACTAAGGTCGATTTTCCAGAGCCTGAAACTCCACACACACATGTTATAAGCCCTAAAGGTATTTTTACATCTATGTTTTTAAGATTAAATTGCTTTGCTTTATAAAATTTCAAAAAAAGATTATTGTGTTTTCTGTTTCTATTTTCACTAACTGACTTTTTATTTCCGCACAGATATGGTCCTGTGACTGAATTTGGGTTGATACAGATATCTTTTAATGTTCCAGTTGCCACTACTTCGCCGCCATTTATTCCAGCTCCGGGTCCCAGGTCTACTATATGATCAGCATTTTTCATCACAGTTTCATCGTGCTCAACTATGATCAATGTATTGCCAAGATCTCTCAATGATTTAAGAGTATTTATAAGTTTTAGATTATCTCGCTGGTGTAGGCCTATTGTAGGTTCATCAAGTACATATAAAACACCAGTAAGTCCGCTTCCTATTTGTGTCGCTAGCCGTATCCTCTGGGCTTCTCCGCCAGATAAAGTTGAAGATTCCCTTGAAAGAGTAATATATGAAAGTCCAACATTGTTTAGAAAATTGAGTCTTGATATTATTTCTTTCAGTACGAGCTTTGAAATCTTTTTTTCTTTTTCACTCATTTTAATAGAAGAAAAGAAAGCTGTGGCTTGAGAAATAGTCATATCAGTGATCTCTATTATATTTTTTCCACAAATGTAAACGCTCAGAGCTTCAGGTTTTAGCCTTTTGCCATGGCAGGATGGACATTCTTTTTCAGTCATGAACCTTTGTTTTATTTCTTCTTTAACAAAATCTGATTCAGTTTCATTATAGCGTCTGTTTAAATTATTCAAAACTCCTTCAAAATTGCTATCTCCTTTGAGAATCATTTCTTTATGTCTTTCCGGTAAACTTGAAAATTTCTTGTTTTCATCTATGCCGTATTTGGCGCATACTTCTTTTAATATGTCACCATAGTACCCAGACCATGCGCTTTTCCATCGATGAGTCCTAGTGGTTACTGGATTTGACCATGGTATTATGGCTCCATCAGAAATAGATTTGGAAGGGTCTATTATAAGTTCCATCGAAATCTCAGTTTTAATTCCAAGTCCAGAGCATTTGGGGCAGGCTCCAAATGGTGAATTAAATGAAAATAATCTTGGTTCAAGTTCTGGCATAGATATAGAGCAGAATGGACAGGCATTTTTGAGAGAGTATAGTTTTTCTTCATCACCTGTCTTAACTTTTATAAAGTTTCCTGTTTCCTTTATTGCCAGATCTAAATCGTCCTTAAGCCTTTCTCTTTCCGACTCAATAAGCGAAAATTCATCTATTATGAGGGAGATATCATGTTTTTCATACCTTTTAAGTTGGGGAGGATTTTCCAAACTGTGTATTACTCCATCTGTTTCAGCCTTATGCCACCCAGATTTTTTAAGTCTTGTGTAAAGTTCTTCATATGTCCCCGGTCTTTGAAATACCAAAGGAGCATATATTACTATCTTTTTATTGATACATGTGGAAAAAATATCTCTAAAAATCGAGTCTATAGGCCATTTTGAAACATCTCTACCGCAAATATGGCATTTTTGATGCCCAATTTTGGCATAGAGAAGTCGGAGATAATCATAAATCTCTGTAACTGTTCCCACAGTGGACCTTGGATTGGCAGAGGGAGAATGTTGCTGTATCGAAATAGAGGGGGATAGGCCTTCAATGCTGTCCACATCTGGCTTTTCCATTAACTCAAGGAATTGTCTGGCATATGCTGAAAGGCTTTCAACATATCTTCTCTGTCCTTCTGCGTAAATAGTGTCAAAAGCAAGCGAGGATTTACCGCTGCCGCTAATGCCGGTTACAACTGTGATTTTATTTTTTGGAATTTCTATGCTTACATTCTTCAAATTGTGAGATCTCGCTTTGGAGACCTTAATGCTATTCATATCTGTTCACTATTGTGTTTAATATTTTTTTTGAAGTCTTTGGAAAATCTTTGTTGTAATGCAGTCCCCTGGACTCTTTTCTCTTAAGACATGACTTTATAACAGAATTGGCTGTTATGGCTATATTCCTTAATTCCACAAAATTTACATTTGGCCTGTACTTATTGTAGTAGTATTCTATTTCCTCCAGTATGACCTCCATTCTTTTAGATGCTTTTTTCAGCCTTTCTGTACTTCTTATTATGCCAACATAATTCCACATTAAAGTCCTTATTTCTCTCCAGTTCTGACTTATTATTACTTCCTCATTTGATGGCCTTGTCTGTCTGTAGTCCCATATATAGTATCTCGGTGATTTAGAACTTATATTGGCATAGTCATCAAGAGCGCTTTTTGCCGCTTGTATGGCAAAAACTGCAGCTTCTAGGAGAGAATTAGAAGCAAGTCTATTTGCCCCATGAAGTCCCGTACAGGAAACTTCTCCTATGGCATAGAGATTTTTCATATCTGTGGCTGAATTTCTATCAACTTTCAATCCTCCACAGAAAAAGTGCGCAGCGGGAACAATCGGTATAGGTTTTTGTGTAATATCTACGCCATATTCCAAACATTTTCTATATATGTATGGGAATCTCTTTTTGATAAAATCTGAGCTTTTAAAAGTCATGTCCAATAAGGCATATTCTGCCCCGGTTTTTTTTAGTTCTGAATCTATTGCCCTGGCAACTATATCTCTAGGGGCAAGTTCAGCGAGGGGGGAATATTTTTTCATAAACTCTTTGCCATCTTGAGTTTTAAGTTTTGCCCCTTCGCCTCTTAAAGCCTCGCTTATAAGAAAATTTCTAGCCTGAGCGCTATAAAGGCATGTGGGATGAAATTGCACAAATTCCATATTTCCAAGATCTAATCCCGCTTTCCATCCCATGGCGAAGCCATCTCCAGTAGCTATATCTGGATTTGATGTGTAGAGATAGGTTTTTCCTGCGCCGCCTGTGGCTAAAAAAGTTTTTCCGGCTATAAAGGAATTTATCTTTTTTTCTTTGATACTATACGCATATACTCCTCTGCAAGAATTATTTTTGGGGCAGTAGAATTTTGGATGATTCTCGAGTATGAAGTCAATGGCTTGGCAATATGAAAAAACAGTTATGTTTTTTTCTGCCCTTACTCTTCTTATCAAAGCTGATGTTATTGCCAATCCAGTTCTGTCTGAAGAGTGAAGTATTCTTCTTTCGGAATGTCCGCCTTCAAGTCCCAGCTCATAGGCTTTATTTTTTTTATCAAATTTTACCCCAATGGATGCCAATTTTTCTATGGCTGCAGGGGCTGACTGCACCGTAAACTTAGATACCTCTTCATCGCATAGCCCCGCTCCTGCCTTCAAGGTATCTTTTAAGTGACTGTCAAAATCTCCGTCCAAATTTGTTACAGCGGAAATCCCACCTTGAGCATAAGAAGAATTTGATTCTTGTAAATCTCTTTTTGTAAGGAGATTCACTTTGCCCTTTTTAGATAATTCAATGGCTGAAAGAAGGCCTCCCAGTCCAGATCCTATTACAAGAAAATCGCTTTTATATATGTTCATAGGGAATTTAAAACTAATTTTGTTCTTTTAATTTCCTTTCCAAATTCTTAAAATATATTTTAGCATTATATGAGTCAGAAAAAAATAAAAAAGCATCTGGCGATCTACTTGCCTATCGTGATATCTGGATTTATACTTTTTTTTCTCATTTATCCTAAATATGAGATTTTAATTGGTGTTATAAAAGAATCAAATTCGTATTATTTATGGCTATCTTTTTTGTTTTCTTTAATGAGCTATTTGGTAATGGGATTTTCTCTGTATGAAATACTAAAGATAATGAGGCATCCCATACCATTATTGGATTCGATTGCAATTTCATGGGTTTCAACCACAGTTAATTACTTTCTTTCTTCGGGAGGGGTTAGCGGTTTTGCCGTAAGAGCCCATCTTTTGTCAAAAAGATATGTTCCTTACAGCATCTGCATTACAAGTTCGGTTGTGTTAACTGCTTTAATTTACCTGATATTGGACATTATACTTCTAAACGGTTTCTTAGTACACTTCTTATCAATAAAAGAGTTAAATGGGGAGATGATAGAGGGGATATTCGGTGTTATACTGCTATTGGGGATTTCCTCTTTTTTTGTTACGATAATTTATCATCATGAGTTTAGAGCGGTTTGGGCAAGAAAAATCTATCACTTATTGAATAAATTGGTTTATTTCTTCTCGCGCAAAGAAATTCCTCCAGAGGATTTCAATCTTTTTGAATCACAGCTTAATGAAGGAGTTTATCAGATACATGAGAAGAAGTATGATCTTCCCAAGGTGGCATCGTATGTGGCTTTGGACTGGATATTCAATATACTTATACTTTTTTTTGCTTTTAAGTCCATAGGAGTGAAGCTTTCTTTTGGCAAGCTTGTAATCGGCTTTTCATTTGGCATGCTTATGACGGTTATTCCTATTTTACCCGGCGGACTTGGAGCTATGGAGGCAGCTATGGCTGCAGCTTATTCAAATATGGGGGTGGAGTGGGAGAAAGCTCTTGTGGCCGCCTTGATATTTAGAATATTCTACTACATAGTTCCATCAATTGTCAGTATTTTTGTATATCTTGGGCTTAAAATATCTGAGCCCAAATTTAATTACAATATTTTTTTAAAGAAGATATCTAAAAATGAACATAAACACAAGGAGAAAATAAACTATGATATATAAATTCTCTTCGTATTCCCCTACAGTTTCGTCTGGCGCGTATATACATGAAAGCGCGCAAGTTATAGGTAATGTCGAAATAGGAGATGATGTTTCCATATGGCCATGCGCGGTCATAAGAGGGGATGTCGAAAAGATAATTGTAAAGAAAGGCGCTAATGTGCAGGATTGCGCCGTGCTCCATCCAAATAGAAATAAACCTGTCATAATAGGTCAGGGTGTTACTATAGGCCACAGCGCAGTGGTGCATGGTTCATCGATAGGCAAAAACTGCCTTATAGGTATGGGTGCTGTGGTGATAGATTCGAAAATAGGCGATTATTGCCTTATAGGAGCTGGCTGTGTGGTTACACCAAATAGTGTGATAGAGGACTATTCCCTTGTGCTTGGTTTGCCTCATAAAGTTGTCAGAAAGCTTACAGATAAAGAAATAGAAGCTTTGAAAAAATCAGAAAAAGACTATATAGAGCTAATGAATATATACAGACAGGAGAATATAAAGTGAAAAAAATATTGATGATAGAAGATAGCAAAAAAACATCATTTATTTTGAAGGAAGTATTGGAAAAAATGGGATACAATGTATTGCTTGAACCAGATGGTGTTTCTGGGCTTGCCGCGGCTAGAAGAGAAAAACCTGATCTGATACTTTTAGATTTGCTCTTGCCTAAAATAAGCGGTTTTGATGTTTGTAAAAATTTAAAGCAAGACAATAGCACGAGACATATACCTGTGATAATACTTTCCACAATGTATAATGAAGAAAATGTGAAAAAAATGAAAGTATTGGGCGCTGTAAATTTTATGAAAAAACCATACAGACTTGAAGAACTGCTCATGGAAATAAAAAAACAGCTTAGAGATGAATAAAAAACTATTCTCCTTATACAAAAAACTATTTAAGACCTTTGGTTATAGAGGCTGGTGGCCTGTGACTATTAAATCTGGATTTCCACCAGAATACAGACCAGGATTTTATTCAAAACCTTCAAAAAAAGAAGCTTTTGAAATATCTATATCAGCTGTGCTTACCCAAAATACTTCATGGGAAAATGTAAAAAAATCTTTGATAAAATTAAGCGCTGAAGGGCTTCTTGAACCATCAAAATTTGGAAGTATAAAATTAGAAAAGTTGATGAAACTTATAAAGTCCAGCGGATATTATAAACAAAAATCAGAAAGGCTGGTTAATCTTTGCTCGTGGTTTGTTGATAATTGGGAAAAATCAAAATATTTATCTACTGATTCTTTACGCAATTCCCTGCTTTCTCTAAAAGGCATAGGTCCTGAAACTGCCGATTCCATAGTTCTCTATGCTTTCAACCGTCCTTCTTTTGTTATAGATTCATACACAAAAAGAATAATATCTAGAATATTCAATGAAAGAGAAAAAGAATACTATGAGCTCAAGAAAGAGTTTGAAGGTTCTCTTCCTGAAGAAACATCGCTTTACAATGAATTTCATGCTCTGCTTGTTGAATTAGGCAAAAAATTTTGCAAAAAGAATAGTCCTATTTGTTCAGAATGTCCTGTTTTGATTGATTGTTTTTATGGGAGAAAGTATGCAAATAAAAGAAAAGATATCCAGACTACTGGAAGAAGAAAAAATTGAATCTGCTCAAAAAATTCTAGACTCTGCGTCTTTAAGAAAAGCTGGAAATTGGGTCTATTTTTACAAAGGAGAAATCTTAAGGATGAAAGGCTTTTTTAAAAAAGCTGTAGATAATTACTTTAAGTTTTTCTCTTCAAATCCTGAGAAAAATGAAAAGCTTGCTTGTATGATAAAACTGGCTTCATGTTTTAGAACTATGGGTATTAAAGAAGAAGCCATTAGATACTCTAAAATGGCTATTGAAGAAGACCCTCATAATCCAGATGCTTTGCTTGAAGCCGCTATGTCTTTTAGACTTGCCGGGGATAGAAAAAAAGCGGAGACTATTTTTAATTCTTTAGAGAAGATGTATATGAAAGAAAAAGATTTTTCTGGACTTTCCTATATATGGTGGGCCATGGGGGGTATGAATAGAACTTATGGAGATTTAGGTAAATCTGTGAAGTGTTTTAAAAAAGCCTTATACTTCGCCAGTAAAGCCAGAGATAGATCTCTTATGGTTTATGCTCTTTTTGGTTTAGCGGGCGCTATGAGAATAAAAGGTGACATAAATGCTTCTATTGAAGCATATAAAAAAGCGGCTGGCTATGCCAGCAGAAACGATACTTTTGCCAGGGCTTATTCCTTTTGTGGATTGGCAAATGGTTTAAGACAAAAAGGAGAACTATCTAAAGCATTAGCCCTTTACAAAAAATCTGGAAAACTTTATCTTTCAATGGGCGATGCTCCAGATCTTGGTTTTGTGAATTGGGGTATGGGGGAGATATATAAGAAAAGAGGGGAGCTAAAAAAAGCTCTTGAAAAGTTTAAAGAGGCCTATATGCTTTTCAAAAAGGGTGAGAAAAGAGGGGAAATTCTCTCTATGTTTTCTATGGCTCAGATTCTATATGTTCTTGGTAAAAAAGAGGAAGCTGACAAGATGTATTTTTCAGGGCTAGATGAAGCAAGAAGAGAAAATTTTAAGACTTATTTAGAGATATTTACATGAAGGGCAGCTTCCACTGTCGCTTTTACATCTTAAAATCCCAGCCAAGGTATAACTCTCTAGCTTTGGGATCGTTCACCAGTTCTTTGGAATTTCCTTCTATGAGGATCTCACCCTTGTATATCAAGTATGATCTATCTGTAACAGAAAGAGTTTCTCTGACATTGTGATCGCTTATTAATATCCCTATTCCTTTTTCTTTTAGTCCGATTATTATTTTTTTTAATTCACTGACTGTTATAGGATCTATCCCCACAAATGGTTCATCTAAAAGTATTATCTTTGGAGAATTTATCATTACTCTTGCCACCTCAAGTCTTCGTTTTTCTCCTCCAGAGAGAGTGAAAGCTTTTTGTTTTGAAAGATGCGATAGGGAAAATTCTTTCAACAGATATTCAGCTCTTTTTTTAATTTCGTCTCTATTTTTTGTTGTTCTCTCAAGCACTGCTATAAGATTTTCTTCAACTGTTAACCCTCTAAAGACTGTAGCTTCTTGAGCCAGATACCCAAGTCCCATTAGGGCTCTTTCATGTAATAGTAAATCAGTTACATCTCTATTGTCTATTAAAACATTGCCGGAATCTGGCGATATAAATCCGACAAGCATTGAGAAAGTGGTGCTTTTCCCTGCTCCATTAGGCCCTAGAAGACCTACTATTTCGCCGCTTTTCACTTGAAGAGATATAGAACATACAACTTGTCTTTTTCTATATATTTTTTCAAGAAGAATTCCTTTTAATTCCATTTTTTATTCCTTGTTTATTATAAGACCTTTCACCCTTGTTTCAGCCTTTATTATCCCGCTGTCTCGGTTAAGAGTTATCTTTTCTCCTTCAATATAGATATGATACTTTTCGTTTTCTCCAGTTGCCAGAGGTTGCCCTCCAGTTATGATAAATTCCCCAGTTTTAGCTAAAAAAAATCCTCTTTCTCCAATGACAATGGAACTTGAATCATAAACTGAAAAATTATTTTCAAATTCCACTTTTCCTTCTTTATTGTTTGCATGAATTGTTTTTGATAGAGTAGTTATTACTCTGCCATCTGCTAAACTATATATGGACTTTACCAGATTTTTTTCACTTTTTGACATCATTTTCGCTTCTTCCATGTTCTCATTATATCTAGCAGAGTCGCAAAATGATAATACTTCGCTTTTATCCTCAAATTTTCTTAAACATGAAACATTTCCATATGCCTGCCAAATCTTGCTGTTTTGATTGTAAATTGCATTATCAGCTTTAAGTTCATATATGGCATTTTTGAAATTTACCGAACCCTGAAATATCTCCAAATTTTTGCCCCTGTCTATCTCCCATTTTTCACTTTTTACCAGCGAACCTGCCAGAAAATCATACTCCTTGTTTTCAATAGAAAAAAGTGGGGAAAAGCATAATAAGATAATGCTAAATAATTTATATTTTCTTTGTTTCATGTCTATAAAATTTTATATTGCTTAGATCTGGTTTAGCTGTGAATCCTTCCGCTATAGTCTCAGTTTTTTCTGTTAAAACCTTTACTTTTGAATCTGACCAGACAATATTTTTTTTAGAATCAAGATAAATTTTTTCTGAAAATAATTTCAAATTTTGAATTTTGGAGTGTATTCTAACTTTTTCTTTAATGAATGATTTATCATTTTGTAAGTCTATAATACCTTCCTTCCCATAAATTTCAGCTGTTACCTTAGAGCCTTTTATGATAAATATTTGTGGATTGTTGCACCTGAGTTCTCTTGTTTTCTCATTTATTTCAGCGCTAAAACATTTCAGGTCCCAGCTTTTTTCACCTTTATCATAAGAGGAAAGCCTCAAAGATGATATGTAGGTATTTCTTTTATATCTGAATGTTTCCACGCTTTCAGAACAGGAAATCGTCATGACAAGAAAATATATTATAAAAAGTCTATTTCTCATCAAAGAAGACCTTCTCTTATAAGATCTCTCTCATCAACCACTCCAATTAATTTGCCTTTTTTGTCTACCACAGGTATATTATCTATACCTCTTTCTTGCATTATTTCGGCAGCTTTGGCCGCAGTTTCTTCAGCTGAAATGCTGAGTGGAGCTTTGGTCATATGTTTTTCTATATCGTCTTTGAGTAAAATATGTGAAAATTTTCTTCTCAGATCGCCATCTGTAAAGAACCCGAGAAGTTTCCCATTTTTATCTATCACAGAAACTGCTCCAAGAGATGAACCAGTCATCTTTTCTATTGCTTTGCCTATGCTGTCCCACGGCTTTATGCTTGGATTATTGCGACCTTTTCTCATTATGGCGCCTACTTTTACATTCAAGATCTTGCCCAGTTTTCCCGCAGGGTGGTGCAAAGCAAATGTTTGTTTTCCAAAACCTTTTATGTCCATTAGGCATATGGATATAGCATCTCCTATAGCTAGCATCGCTGTTGTTGAAGAGGTGGGGATCAGATTGTGAGGGCAAGCCTCCCTTTTAACGTTAATATTTATGTTTATGTCTGCCAATCTGGCTGTCAGAGATTTCGGATTTGATGTGATTGAGATTATTTTTATTTTTCTGTATTTGATTTGTTTCAAGAAGTTATTTAGCTCCGCTGTTTGTCCAGAATTTGAAAGAGCTATTGCTATGTCCTGAGAATATATTGCTCCCATATCTCCGTGTAAGGCTTCTATGGGGTGTATGAATATGCTTTCAATGCCCACTGATGCCATTGTCGCCGATATTTTCCTTGCTATTATGCCAGATTTACCTATTCCGCATAGAAGTATTTTGCCGCGGGATGAGGCAAGTGTTTTTATTGCGCCTACAAAGGAACTATCCAGAGATTTTCTCAAGTCCTTTACGGCTTTTGATTCAAGTTCTATTGTTCTTGAGGCAAGTTCTATGATTTTTTTATCTTCTTTATTCATATTATGGCGCCGGATTTTTATGAGGATAAAGCCATGGAGTAGTTTCTGGAGGTATTATCCTTTGATCATAGGGTGGGGGAAGTTTTCTTAATAAATGTCCAATTGAAAAGTAGAAAATTATAAGAACAATGTATATTATTGCTAAAGTCTTTAGATGCCACTTAAGGTTTGGAAACCACACTGGTGGCAAGGTTAGATCTTTTCCGCACTTTCTGCAATATCTTATATTTCCCTTATTCTCAGTGCCACAATCAAGACATTTCATCCAACCTCCGTCTTTTTTTGCTCTGGTAAAAGCTACTTATGGAACTCTACTTAGAACTTTACCTCTTTGAGTGATTTTACAAATTTATCAAGCCCCTTCAAAGGGGACAAAAAATCTTTGACGCTTTTGAGCGCTATGGAATTAGGCCCATCCGAAAGAGCTTTGGCTGGGTTTGGGTGAGTTTCAAAGAAAATACCTGCCAAAGCAAGAGAAACCGCTCCCTTTGCCAGTGGCCAGACATATCCTATCTCTCCGCCAGTGGCATTCCCCATTGAGCCTGGCCTTTGCACGGAATGAGTGCAGTCAAATATCACAGGATAGCCGAATTTTTTCATTATTTCCATAGAGCGCAAATCAACCACAAGATTTCCATATCCAAATGAGGCTCCTCTTTCTGTAAGCAATATCTTTTTATTTCCAACGCTTTCCACTTTTTTTATTGCATTTTCCATATCCCATGGAGAGAGGAACTGCCCTTTTTTTATATTTACGGCTTTTCCAGTTTTCCCTGCCTCTATAAGCAGGTCTGTTTGTCTACATAAAAAAGCCGGTATTTGTATGATGTCTGCTACTTCAGCCGCTTCTTGAGCCTGTTGTGGAGTATGTATGTCCGTGAGAATTGTCAGATTTAGTTTTTCTTTGATTCTTTTAAGTATATTTAGTCCAGTTTTAATTCCCGGGCCTCTGTATGAGTTTATAGATGTTCTGTTTGCCTTGTCAAAAGAAGCTTTGTATACAAAAGGAATTTTAAGCGAGGAAGAAATCTCTTTTAGTTTTCTTGCAGTATACCTGGCTGTCTCCTCATTCTCTATTACACAATTTCCTGCTATGAAAAAGATAGGAGAAGAGTTTGATATTTTGAGATTATTTACTTTTACCTCATAGTTTTGCTTCATTCTTTTTCTCCTTGGCGGCTTTCAAAAGGGAATAGAACAGAGGATGCGGAGATAGAGGTCTGGACCTAAATTCCGGATGAAATTGAACGGCTATGAAAAAAGGGTGTTTTGGATATTCAATTATCTCAACAAGATCATGTTTTTTATTTATTCCGCTAAAGACAAGGCCTATAGATGAGAGCAACTTTCTATATTCATTGTTGAATTCATATCTATGACGATGCCTTTCTTTTATTGTGTTTTTTTTATAAATTTTTTCGGCAAGGGTATTCTTTTTTATCTGGCAGTCATAGGCCCCAAGTCTCATTGTTGCGCCTTTGTTTGATATATTCTTCTGTCCAGGCATAAGAGAAACAACTGGATCTTTACACTTTGGCTTGAATTCATCGGAGTGCGCATCTTTTAATTTTGCCACATTTCTGGCAAATTCTATCGCGGCGCATTGCATCCCAAGACATATGCCTAGAAACGGCACACCTTTTTCTCTGGCCTGTCTTATGGCCTCTATTTTGCCCTCTATGCCTCTATCTCCAAATCCACCCGGGACTATTAAGGCATCCATTTCCTTAACCTTGCTTATATCATCTGTTTCAGTGTCAATATATTCAGTTTTTACCTTTATTCTATTTGCTATGGCTGAATGAAAAATAGCTTCATTTAGAGATTTATATGCATCTTTTAATTTTGTGTATTTTCCAGCTATCCCGAGTCGTATTTCAGGAAAGGAATCTTGTTTTTTTATATTTTCAGTGAATTCATTCCATTCTTCAAAATCCCATTTTTTAGTGCGAAGCCTTAGCAACATCATAATCTGCTCATCCAAGCCCTGTTTTTTGAATATGTCTGGGACCAAATATATGCTTTTGGCATCTGGGGCTTCTATTACCGCTTCGCTTACCACACTGCAGAAAAGGGCTATTTTTTTCTTCATTTCATCAGAAATCTTTTTTTCACTTCTGGTCACTATTATGTCAGGATCAATGCCTATTTCCCTTAGCTTATTTACAGAGTGTTGAGTCGGTTTGGTTTTCAATTCATCGCTTGAGTTAAGATATGGCACTAATGTAACATGTATGTAGAGAGAGTCGCTTGAATTCTTCCCCGTTTTCATTTGCCTGGCCGCTTCAAGAAAGGGCAAGCTTTCTATGTCTCCGACAGTGCCTCCTATTTCTATTATTGTAATGTCAAAACCTCTGGATATTTCTGTAAAACGGTTCTTTATCTCGTCTGTTATATGAGGTATGACCTGAACAGTTTGTCCAAGGTATAGCCCTTTTCTTTCCTTTTCTATTACACTTTGATAAATCTGCCCCGCTGTGATATTATTTCCTCTTGAGCAGGATATGTCTAGAAATCTTTCATAGTAGCCAAGATCAAGGTCTGTTTCCGCGCCGTCATCGGAGACAAATACTTCTCCATGTTGATATGGGCTCATAGTTCCAGCGTCCACATTTATATATGGGTCGCATTTTACTATATTTACTGAAAATCCATGAGATTTTAATAGACGGCCTATCGAGGCACTGGTTATCCCTTTGCCAAGTGAACTTACTACTCCTCCAGTGATGAAAATATATTTGCTCATTCTAACCTCTTCGTTTATGGTAATAAACTTCGGCTCTTTTTATGTCTTCAGGCACATCAATAGACGGACCAAGAGCGGGCACTTCGCAAACTACTATTTTCATCCCCATTTCAAGCGCTCTGAGTTGTTCAAGCCTTTCCAGAATTTCAAGTTTTGAAGGCTTATGTTTCACAAAAGAAGCAAGCGCTTTTTTTCTGTATATATAAAGTCCACAGTGTTTATAATAGGGATACTTTTCACTTAAATCTGAAAGTCTGTGATGATGCGGAATAGGCTCTCTTGAAAAATAAAATGCCATTCCGTCTGAACTCATCGCTATTTTTACGCAATTTGTGTCTTCTATCTCGATTTTGTCTTTTATTTTTGCGCAAGCGGTAGAAATGTCTGCCTTTGGATTTTTTTTAAGTTTTTCAAGAGTTTTCTTTAATGTGGCAGAATCTATAAATGGCTCATCAGATTGAAGATTTACAATAAATTCACAGTCTATGTCCTTCGCCGCCTGCCAAACCCTGTCGCTGCCCGATTTAAGGTTTGAAGATGTCATTTTGAACTTAGCCCCTATCTTACTCGCGAAATCAGCCACAGCTATGTGCTCGGATGCTATTATGACCTCGTCTGCTATCTTTGATTTAATAGCTGCTTCCCATACCCATCTTAGAACAGGTTTTCCCATAAGGGGGGAAAGGACTTTGCCCGGAAATCTTTGAGAGGCGTACCTCGCAGGAATCACTATTACTGTTTTCCCCATAGTTTTATCTCCTCTTTTATCTCGTCAGCTGTGACAGCCACTGTGCCGAGTTTTCCTACCGCTATGCCAGCGGCATAATTGGCAATATTTGCTGATTTTCCTATGTCTTTAGATTTAGCAAAAGCGACAGCTAATACAGATATTACAGTGTCTCCTGCTCCTGTGACATCAAAAACTTCTCTGGCTCTTGTGTTAAGATGTGTGATTTTTATCTTTTTGCCATTCTGGAATATGGTCATCCCATTTTCACTTTGAGTTATTATGAGAGATTTAATAGAAAGCTTTTTAAGAATTTTTACCCCGAGAACTTCTGCTGAAGTCTGATCATACCTAACTGTTTCTCTCATGCCGGAAAAGGCTTCCATTGTATTTGGTGTTATGCATTCAGCGCCTTTATATAGCTGAAAATGCTCAACCTTCGGGTCTACAAAAACGGGTATTTTCATGCCGTGGCATAGTCGCATAAATTTTTCTATGGAATATTGGGAAAAAATTCCTTTTCCATAATCAGAAAATATGACTGCATCTGTTTTTTTTGAGAGAGAGTTTTCCAATGAAAGTAAAATCTTTTTTAAAGTAGAGCTTTCCAGTTTTAGCTTTTCCTCTCTGTCCACTCTGGCCACCTGCTGGTGTTCGGCCAAAATCCTTATTTTTTCTATCGTTTTAAAATCAGATAATTTTATTAAACCAGAATATTCTACTCCTATGCTTCTCATCATATTGATTAATTCATCGGCGCAATTGTCTTCTCCCACAACCGAGATAAGCTGACATGAAGCCCCTAAAGCGCGAATATTAGCTGCCACATTTGCCGCGCCACCAAGGGAAGACTTTTCTTGAGTTACTTCTATGATGGGCACGGGGGCTTCTGGAGATATCCTTCTTACCCGGCCTTTTATGTATCTATCAAGCATTACATCGCCGATTACAGTTATTCTGGCTTTTGGAAAATTTTCTATTATTTGCAGGATCTCTCTTTGCATATGTTAATTATAGAAAATAATGAAAAGAATTGAAAAAAACTACCCCTATTCTTTTACTTTTTCCACTTTTACAAGGGTAGCTGTTATAGTTCCTATGAATATTTCAGCTTTAAGCATAACTGGTATTTTTTCTTTTTTCGAGATATAGACAAACATTCTCTTGCCCTTTTTGGGCACAAATATGCCTTCTTCTCCTACCATAGGTTCCACTATATAGCACTTAAATTTTCCAGCTTTGGTTTTGACTTTTTCGGTTCCTCTCCCTACTATTTTCATTTCCCAGTTTTTTTTAGTGTTAACCTTTACTGAGACACTTTCGCTTTTTTTTATATCGATAGTTCTGGCAAGAAATAGCGATGAGAATATGTCCATTGAATCTGAATACAGCTCTCCCTGCGAATTTTTTTTCTCGCCCTTTTTATTTTCTGTTTCAGCCATAAAAAGTTTTTTTTCATAGTCATAAATGACCTTTTCCTTTTTTAAATATTTTCCTTCCTTTATCTTTTTGTAATACCCATAAGATCTTTTAAGGGATATGTCTGGCCATGCTTCATTGTAATCCCTGACTGGATAAAATGTTTCGATTAAAGATGATGACCTAGCAGTGGATGTTATTTTATAGGCGCAAGATGAAGATATTTCTATGAGCTCTGGGACATATATATCTGCATGCCCTACTGTAAGAATTCCCCAGGATATCTCGTAAATAAGTTTTTCTCCTAAAAAAGGCGCTTCGACCCCCTTGCATGGACTAGCTTTTTCTTGAGAAAAAGAGAAAACTGAGAGAAAAAATAGGAGTTTAAAAAGCATAATATATTTTGAGCAAAACTATTACTTCTATTGCCATGCTTCCAGCAATTCCTCTGTATTCCTTGTTCTTTTTAAAGACAGTTATATCGTAATTTCCTTTTACAAAAATTTCAGGCCAGGCTGATAATTTTGGCATTAATGAGGGTGTTGAGGCAAGATAATTTTGAAAATCTTTGCCATAAATTGAAAGCAGAAAGCTCTCTTCGGCTTTTATTGTTTGGGAGTATATCCATGCAAATGATGGAATAGCTATAAGCCATATAATAAATGTATTTAATATGGCGTTTGAGGAAAGCTGTATGAGTATGCCAAATGTTATTGTCAATGTTCCTAAATAAAGAGGATTTCTGCACAGGGAGTATATTCCTTTTGTGGTAAGAGTTTTTGATTTAACTATTGTGGCGGATGATAGCAATCTTATTATTTGGCCGATAGTCACAAAGAATAGGCCTATAAAGAAAAAAGTTATAGATGAAGGTTTGGATATAATAAGTATGATCAGTATTATAATATTGGAGATAGCTATTCTTTTTTTCATATTATTTTTCTAAGACCTCTCAAGTCCTTTATAATGTAATTGTAGCTTATTTTAAACTTCTTAATTTGGTTTGCCCCTTGGCCGGTTAGAATAAAAATTCCCTTTAACCCTGCAGATCTGGCCATGTCCATATCGCTTTTCTTATCGCCTACCATAAAAGAATTTTTTATATCTATCTTGAAATCCTTCATAGCTTCTTTGACTAAACCGATATTTGGCTTGCGGCATTCACATTTATCCTGTGGTTTGTGAGGACAATAATATATTCCTGATATCTTTACATTGGCTTTTAGGAGTTTCTTGTTTAGATAGAGGTTTAACTCTCTAGATCTTTTTTCTGTTATAATCCCTCTGCCTATTGCTGATTGATTCGTTAGTATTATCAATCTATATTCTCCTAGCTGTGAAATTTTACTTAGAGATTTTAAAGCGCTTTTGTATATGTGAATTTCTTTTTTGCTTTTTATATAGAAACCAGCTCTATCTTTGTTTATCACGCCATCTCTGTCAAGGAAAAGAGTTTTTCTCTTCTTATTGTCTTTAATACAAAATAATTTCATAAGTCAAGCAATTTCAAAAAAAATTCAGGATCTTCCATAAATGAAAGTTTTACTGAAAATATATGTAGCTTTTCTCCAAGTTTTTCTTTCCAGATTGAAGGCAGTCTTACAAAATCTTTATAGGTTGTCAGGATGGGGGAATCATTGCATACATTCGCTATACTGACTATATCACTTTGAGAAAATGGATGATGATCTGGGTATCTAAGCGTTCTAATTAGGTTTATTTTTGAGATGCGAATATTTCTTTCAAAAGAATCTGGGTCTCCGATGGAGCTGAATGCAGAAAATGAAATACCTTCAAATTCTTCTTTCTTGAGTGTTTTATTGTCTATGGGCCTGTATATCCTGTCAAAAATATGGCTGCTTAAAAATATTGGGCATGAGGAGTTTATTCTAGAAATCTTTCCCTTAATTTCGTTTATATATTTCTCATCTAAATTTTCACAATGAGTAAGTATTATAGCTGAGGCCCTTTTAAGCGCTGAATATGGCTCCCTTAGATTTCCATAAGGGAGAAGCGAGCCGTTTAGCCCTTCTGAACAATTTATCAAAACAATATCCAAATTTCTTTTTAATGAGAAGCGCTGAAATCCATCATCCATCAATATCATGTCTGGAGAAAATATCCTTTCAGCATCTATCGCTGCTTTTTCTCTCTTTGAATTTATAAGAACGGGAACATTGTATTCTTTAAGTGAGTCTTTTATGACAAGAGCTTCATCTCCAGAAAGTGAAATATCGCAGTTATTCTCCTCATTTAAAATCACTGTTTCTTTTGTCTTTCCTGTTCTGGCATATCCTCGCATTATAATCGCAGTTTTCTTGCCTTTTTGCGCCAAAAGTCTAGCAGTTTCTATCACGGCGCTTGTTTTACCAGTGCCGCCAGAGCTTATGTTTCCAAAGCATATTATTTTAGTTTTTATTGAAGTGATTTTAATTAGTTTGATTTTGTATAGAAATTCTCTGATAGTTATAGCTAAGAAATAGAACATAGATAAAGAAATTAGAAAAAAAGAGCCTAATGTGTATTTTCTGAGATAGTTCCTGAACTTTTCTGGTTTCACAATCCATTCCTCTCAAGAAAAGATGAAAGCTCTTTTTTTATCTCTTCAAATTGAAGTTTATCTAAATCTCCCTGTATGAAACCATGAATCGGTAAATTGGGACTCCAAGAACTGGGGGAAGTAAAAGGGCTATATACCGTAAATGTGGGTATATTGAATGACACAGCTATATGCATTGGCGCAGAGGATGTACCTATGTGTAGAGATGAGAAGGATATAAGCGCTGAGAGTTCTCTCAAATTAAGTCCTTCTAAAATGGTATGCTTCTCTCTGGCTCTGGAGAGATTTTCTTTGACATAAGTCTCTTCCCCAGGTCCCGGATGAAAAATGATTTTATATCCCAATTCACTCAAATAATCTGCTAAAGCGATAAATTTATCTCCGGGCAATTGTCTGTAGATTCTGGGGCTTGTTATGTCAAAACTAGCTATTTTATCATTGGCAGATAGACCTTTTTCTTTGAGAATTGATCTTATATGTTCCTTTTCATCCTGAGAAATATATACTTCAGGCATTGTGCTTGAAAACTTAGCAGGATCTATTCCAAGAGCTCTTAATAGCTCAAGCCTCTTTATTGCGGTGTATCCTTCAAAATCAGTTTTTATCCTGTGACTGTAAAATACCGCATTCCATGGCCTATGGAATGTTATTCTTTTTGAAGCCAGTGAAAAAAGACTGTAGGCAAGAGAAGAAGAAGATAACATAAAATCAAAAACTATATTTGGTCTTGAGGAAATTATTTCCATTAAGGGCTTTTCTTCCCTTATGAAAATTTTTGAGATATAAGGATTTTTCTCAAGTATTGGCGCCGCAAATTTTTTGGTTAGAAAATAAATTTCATTTTCTTTGTTTAGCTCTTTAAGAGCTTTTACTAAAGGTGTAGTCAGTACTATATCGCCTATCCCCTTAAAAACTATTATGAGTATCTTGTTCTTTTTCATTATTAAAGTTGGACTTGGTTATTTTGGCTTTATTCTATAAGAGGGATCATTGTACATCTTAAACTGTCTGTATATCTTAAGTTTTGTTTCTTTCCTTGCCACTTTTAAAAAAAGCTCATTTAGTTCCTCTTGTAAATCTCGGCTTTGTATCTTCAATATTTCCAATTTTTCTGAGACCTTTTTTTTATGTTCTTGAGTGGTGTCTTCTCTCTGCAATTGTTCCGCCATATGGAAAATCTTTAGCTCAACTATGCTTATTTTATCCACCAGACTTCCTATCGTTTCAGCCATTTATGGCCTCCAATATCGCTTCATCTATGCGTTCTATTAAGTCATTTCTTTTTTGATTCAGTCTATCTATATTCCTTTTGGCGGCCGCAACCTTTAAATCATCTTCCAAACGGGCCTTGTCTTCTTCGTGCCATAATTCTATATTGGTCCTTGCCAATTCCGCAAAGAGATTCCCTATTCCTTTATTTTCCATCTCTCCTCCTAGAAGAAACGGGCCTTTCCTTTTTTTATGTGAAGTTTCAAATCCCAAAGCCCTTCATTTCCTTTTATAAAAAGCCTATCTATTGTATGTTTTTCTCTTTCCCATGGCCAATTGGTCTTCCCTTGTTTGAAGCTAAAATCAAGGATATATCCCGCATCTAAGACAGCTTTTCTTATTTTTTCATTGTATGCTCCTATACCATATGGATAAGCGAAAGCGCACATTTCTCTGCCAAAAAGAGATTCAAGCTGTTTTTTGGATTCTCTTATTTCCCATACAGCATCTTCATATGGGATTTTCTCAAGTTTTGGGTGATTCATAGTGTGAGATCCATATTCTATGAATCCGCTTTCAAGCATTTCTTTTAGCATTTTTTCATCTGCCATATTTATCCATGGCTCTGTCTCAGGATTGTGCCAGACATTGGTTTTGCCTATCGTATTATAAACGACGAAGATATTGCCCTTTGAGGAATTTTCAGCCAGTATTGGCCAAGCATAAGTATAATTGTTTTCATAGCCGTCATCGAAAGTTATCAATACTTCATTTCCATTAAGCGGCAAGCCTTTTTTATGCATATCCGCAAGTTCAGAGAAAAAAAGCGTTCTATATCCGTTTCTTTTTAGCCACTTAATTTGTTTGTCAAAGTTTTCAGGGCTTACCCAGAGATCCTTGAGTTTTGAACCTTTGGGGGGATTTCCTATTTTGTGGTATACAAGCACTGGTAGCCCATTTGAGTCAGAAAGCCACCATGTCCACCTCAGGGAAAATCCTATTGGAACAATAGCAGTCAAAAACCACAATGGATTCATGATTTATATTTTACAATTTTTAAGACTTTGTCAAAAACAATATCTGGTGTTATAAGTTTCATACACAGGAAGTGTTTTCTGGGGCAATTGTTTGAACCGTGCAGACGACATGGCCTGCAGGCAAGTTGCTGTTCTATTACTTGCGCTTTTGGGGAATAAGGAAAAAATCCCAGCTCTTTTGTGGTAGGGCCGAAAATGGCTAGAGTTGGTATTTTCAAAGCGGCGGCTATATGCATAGGGCCTGAGTCATTGGTTATAAAAATATTACACTGAGAGATAAGAGATACAAGGGAGGAGAGATCTGTTTTACCTGTAAGGTTAATGCAGTATCCAAGGGGGAGGGATTTCTCTATTTGAGCATTATATTGGATTTCTTTTTGAGATCCAGTTATTATGCATGGGACTTTCAAGGTTTCATAAATTTTTTTTATCAGACTTGTAAAATATTCGACTGGCCATCTTTTAGTTTTCCATACTGAGGAGGGATTTATTCCTATTTTTATGGGAAGTTCTTTTACATCCTGCGGTATTTCACCTTTGAAAGGAATATCGGGAAAGGAAGGATAAGTCAAGGCTTTTAATGGGGATAATAGCAACATATTTCTTTCCACATCATGCATTGGCCAGCTAAAAGGTTGCGCATCTGTGAAAAGAAAGCTCCAAAGGCCAAATTTGAAACCTATTCTTTTGGGTATCCCGGCCAGTTTAGCCAGTAAAGCGCTTCTAAAGGACCTGTGAGGGATTATCGCTGCGTCAAATTTTCTCTTTTTAAATTCTTTTATCAATCTTGTAAATTCTGATATCTTAGAGGCAGTTTTTTTATTGTCTATTATGACTTCGTCTATCTCTTTTACCTTTGAAAATATTTGGACATTCTCCGGTCTTATAAGAACTGTTAGTTTGGACTCTGGAAATCTTTGCTTTATAGCCTTTGCGAGGGGGAGTGAAAGAAGGGAATCGCCCAGAAAAGCAGTTTGTAGGAGAAGAAAAGAAAAAGTGTTTTTTTCTTTTTCACTTTCTTGTTTTTTTATGTCATCTAAGTAGAGATCATGTTCACAATGGTGTACTCCTATTTGTTTAAGACATTCCATATATCTTTCGACGGTATGCTTTTGAAGTGAGGGCGTTATTATTTTCCAATTTACAAATATACGTCTGTAGAATGAATCCTTCTTATACCTTATTTTGATGGGACAGCTTGACAAGAACGAGATTATATGACTTCTCAGATTTGAGTGTAAATCTATTATAAGGTCGAAATCTGATTCATTTATTTCTTTAACGGTTTTTTTTATGCCTTTGAAGGTTATGACTTCATCTATATATTTGTTTGAGGAAAATATTTGAGAAAATTGTGGTTTAGTAAGCACTGAAATTTTTGATTCAGGGAATTCTTTTTTTAGAGCTTTATACACTGGAAAAGTTAAAAGTATGTCTCCAAGTGATGAAAATCTTATGACAAGAATTTTATCAGGTTTTGGAATCTCCATATGAGTAATTTTAGCAAAAAAGCGGTGATTTGTTTTCTATTGACAAATTGTATAATTAATATTTAAATATTAATGTGAGAGCTATAAAGATAAAAGCGACACTTTTAATACTTTTGGTAGGATTCTGTTTCCTTAGAGCTGAAATAAAATCCGAGAGCTTTAGAATTTTTATGCTTGAAGATGTCAATGTCTCCAACTCAGATTATAAAACTTCTTTCAGTTATTCTATGCTTGGCAATACAGTAAGTTTGGGATCAGTGAATTCTAATAGCCAGACTTATTCGGCAAGTCCGGGAATAGTTAATTCCTGGCGTCCGCCTCAGGATGATGTTAAAACAGCTCATACATATCCCAATCCATGCAATATTAAGGATGGTTGTAATGGCATAAGTTTTACTAGACTTACTGTTAAATGCGATATAAAAGTTTACACTGTTTCAGGTGAAGAAGTCATAACTATAAACAAAAACTCAAATTTAGACACTGAACCATGGGATTTAAGAAATAAGTATGGACAAAAAGTTGCCAGTGGACTATATATTTTCTTTGTCAAAGGATCCGATGGCAGTACTAAGACTGGTAAAATTTTGATCATAAGATGAGGTGATATATGAAAAAAGCATTCCTTCTGATTTTATTATCAATGGGGATTCAGGCGGGAGAGATAACTCCCGGCTCTGTGCCTGGCACCGTCAACTATCAAGGCAGAATAGAGAGAGACAATGCTCCTATCACAGGCATTATACACTTGAAATTTCGTTTTTATAATGCCCCTTCTGGTGGAACATTGCGATGGGAAAGCCCCGAAATAGTGGCGCAAGCTAAGGGTGGGATATTTTCAGCATCTTTTGATCCAGATTACACTAAATTTGCTGCAGGCGAGAAACTTTACCTAGAAGTTCAGGTAGAGAGCGAAAGGCTTTCGCCAAGAGAGCCGGTTAATAGCGTCATATATGCGATGATAGCTAAAAAAGTTGAAGATGGGGCTAATTTAAGCGTTTCCACATTAGCTGTCACCGGGTCAATGGCTATAGGAGCTTCTCCGACCACAGATAAACTTTTGGTTAATGGGAATATAAGACTTATGGGCACGGGAGGTTTATATTTTCCTGACGGAAGTTTTATGCCTTCAGCTGGAGTCGGTTCTACTGCAGGTGGAATTTCTTCTCCTACCAATGCTCCAATAGTTGCGGATAATGACACTAATAGTACTGGCGATATATATTTCCTCACTGGCACAAATGAAAGAATGCGCATACTTAACAATGGCAATGTCGGAATTAATATAGCAAATCCAACCTCTTTATTGCATGTCAATGGGAATACAAATATAACTGGCAATCTCATTTTGGGAGGTATTCTAAATAATGGCACTGTGACCGGTTCATCAGGTGAAAATATACAAATTGGTGTCACTAATGATGTGATAGCCTTCAATTCCGGCGGTTCTGAGAGAATGAGGGTGCATTCAAATGGAAATATTGGAATAAACAGCAGTAATCCGACACAGCCACTTGAGGTAAATGGAAATATTTATTCAAATGCAGGAGTGCGAGGCAGCAATGTCCTCATTGGAAATTATTCCGGGCAAAATGCTAATGAAATTAGTTCTAATTCTGGAAATTTGCTTTTACAGTATAGCAATCCCTCATCTCTTGTTGGTATAGGCACAGCCTCTCCTTTGGAGAAATTGCATGTTTATGGCACCATTAAGAGTGATTATGGGATAAATGCCAGCACTTTGAATATAACTGGAGACTCAATTTTCTCTGGCAATATAAATGCAAATACTTATGGAAAGCAGATAGTGCTTTCTTCAACAACAATATACGGTCGTTTGCAGGTTTATGGGCCTGTGGCCTCAGCCCTTGGAGATCCAGCTTATTTATCCTCTACGCAAACTTTCACCGGACTTAACACTTTTGCCAATGAACTTTTTGTGGCTACATCTTCAATATTTTCTGGCAGAATTGGCGTGGGGATGTCCGATTTTAATTTTTCGGGAGACAGGTATCTTCAAGTCGGAGATAGCAATATAGGGTATGGCGATTCAAATCTTTATATGGTAAGCGGTTCTGCATCCAATTCCAAAATAAACTTTTATCGCGGAGAAAGTAAGGCTTCAAGCATAGAAACTGCAGGCGACGGCAGTCTTGCCTTTTACACAAATAATCAAAAGGCATATATAGACTCAAACAATTTCAAGATATACAACTCAGCTTTGATTGTATCTCCAACTGCGAATGATTCGGCGCCTTCACTTTATGTAAATTCTTCAAATTACAATGTAGGCATTGGCACCACTTCAACTCCGCACACTCTGACTGTTGCCGGGAATATAAAACTAAGCGGCGCTGGAACAGCTATAATATTTGACAATGGAAGCACACTTTCGGACTCAAATCTTGGCTCTGCCTCTTCACTTTCAAATCCTGTGGACGCTGTCGTTTGGGCTGATTCTGATGGCAATGCCAGTGGCAAAGTTATCTTGAAGGCAGGGCCTAATACAGGGCTATCAATTAACTCAAATGGAGATGTAGGTATAGGAACTATAGATCCCAATGCTAAACTAAATCTTGTGGGCGGGGATATGCTTCTTGGCTCCACCTATAATCCATATACAGCCAATAGCAAAGAAGACTTAATCGTGGCGGGGAATGTGGTCGTGGATGGGACTATAGAACAGCGCAGCGCAACTCCAGTTTTGATTTCAGCCCTTACCGTGTCTGGAAATGTCTATCTTTCAACTGCCACAGGCGCCCAAACTGGTATAGGCACCAATAGTCCGGGAGCTTCTTACAGGCTTGATGTAAATGGCAATACAAATACTTCAGGTTACTTGAATGCCAATGCCATTTATACTGGCTCAACACAGAGAATCTCTAGCACTGGTATTTTAAGTAATAGCACATGGAATGGAAATACTATATCAGTTCCTTATGGCGGCACTGGCGCCACTACATTCACTTCTGGTGGTATACTGTATGGATCAGGTACAAGCGCCATTCAAGCTTTGCCTGTGATGTCAAATGGAGAACTTCTTATTGGCGACGGAAGTGGGGCTCCCGCTATTGCCACACTTACTGGTACCGCTAATCAAGTAAATGTCTCTAATGGAGCTGGCAGTATAACACTTTCATTACCTCAAAATATAAACACAAATAGTTCTCCTACTTTCAGTGGACTTACGCTTTCTTCATTGACTGGAGTTGTCAAGGCTAATGGGGCTTCTTCTTTGACCGCTATGACTGGCACTGCCAATAGAGTGACAAGATGGTCTGATTCAAACACTATATCAGCTAGTTCTATACTGACAGACGATGGCAGCACCCTTTCTGTATCAGGTCCCATCAATGCC
>DYLH01000015.1:29787-35033 GCA_020722185.1 Candidatus Avelusimicrobium gallicola
TGAACTTGACGGAGTTTTTTCTACCACAGGCATACTGAAAAGAACTGGGTCTTCGAGCTATAGCACAATAACTGATAATAGCTCCAATTGGGATAGTGCTTATGCCGCCGCAGTTACCAATGCCACCAGTGCAAATACTGCAAATACTATAGTAAAGCGAGATGCTTCAGGAAATTTTTCAGCTAGCACTATAACAGCCACGCTCAATGGGAATGCTGCCACAGCCACCACCGCTACCACTGCCACCACAGCCACAAATCTATCTGGGGGAACAGTATCATCAGCTACAATAAGGCTTCTTTCAAAAACTAAAGGAGAATTACTTAGCATCACACCGGGAGCTGAGGGGGAAATATATTATTGTAGTGATTGCAGTCCCAGTAAAATAGTTGTTTCCACAGGTACTTCGGCTGGTAATTTTGCAGATGCCATGGGTGGAACATTTCAGTGATTTTTAATTCTGCTTCAAAGTGTATTCACAGCAAAATTGGCGCATAAGCTCTAAAGCCTAAATTTCCAAAATCAGAAGTTGCTTTGATGGTTTGTTTTTTTGAGCTTTTTCTTTCGCGCTTACACGCTTATGTGCTTTTTCGCTTTGGCGCTTATGTCTTACGCATGCTAGACCTTTTCAGCGCTCACCTTCTATTATTTCCAAAATTGTTTTGGCGGTTGCGCCTTTAAGTGAATGTATCGCTTTGAATGAATTTTCTCCCGCTTTTTTTAAGGCAGATTTATCTTTTGCCAAAACCACAATTCTGGCAGATATGTCTTGAGCGTCTCTGACGATAAATCCTCCTCCAGTTTCAAGAAGTCTTTCCCCGGCTTCTTGGGCATTTGAGAAGTTTGGCCCAAAAATAACGGGCTTAGAAAATATGGATGGTTCTAATAGATTATGCCCTCCAGTATTGTCCAGAGTTCCACCTACAAAACAAATATCTCCAAAGGCATATAGTCCAGACAATATCCCATTTTCATCAACTATTAAAGTTCTGAAAGAACCATGATTTTGTCTTAGATCGGAAAGTCTTGCATAGTTAAGTTTTTTTTCTTTTAAGAACATTTCTGTTATATTGGCCTTGTTTATATGTCTTGGGGCTATTATAAATGACATTTCTTTTTCTCTGTTTGACAATATGGAGCAGGCCTCAGCTATTATCTTTTCTTCTTGTGGATGTGTGCTGCCAAAAATAACAATAAACGAGTTCTTGGGAAGGAAAGAATATATAACTTCCTTTGCTTTCTCTTTTGCCTGAGGATTTTCATCTATTATGTCATATTTTATATTTCCTGTATTTTTTATTCTATCAGACTTTATGAAAAAAGAATATCTTTTGGCATCCTTTTGGCTTTGAGCCAATATCATTGACACATTTGAGAGAAAATATTTGACAAGAGGGGATATCGCTTTATAAAAGGGGAAACTCTTATCAGACATTCTGGCGTTTATTATTTTAACCGGAATATTTACAGAAGCGCATTTAATGAGATTTGGCCATAGTTCAGTTTCAACTATAAAAAGCGCCTGTGGATTATTTTTTTTGATAAATTTTTTTATCAGAAAGAATAAGTCAGCTGGAAGTACACATGAGTGGGGCGTTATTTTAAGAGCCTCTTTTTTGCCAGATAAAGTTGACACTGTTATAAGGACAGGGACTTCAGGCTTTAGTTCTTGCAGTTTTTTTACAATTAGAGAAAGTGATTTTACCTCGCCAATACTTGAAGCATGAAACCAGATAGGTTTTTGAATAAATTGAAAATGTGATGGAAAGATCCTTTCTTTTAAAGCCTTGAAATTGTCAGAAAAAGAATGTCTGGATGAAAAGAAAGAAAAAAAAGCGACTAATAAAAAAAATAAAGGCGAAAATATATTGTATATTGTGTAAAGTAAAAGACCCATATTATTTCTTTTTTAAGGCAAGCCATGGCAAAAGAAAAATAGCGGAGTAATGTGGGGAAAGATTTGCTCCATTTAATGATACACCATGTTTTTCTGATTCAAGTCTAAGCAGTATTTCATTTAGAAAGCCTTCCTCAAAATTCAAGAGAAATTCTTTGCTAAGGCAATTCTCCATTTTTTCTTTTTGCCATGAGTATAAGAAATAAGGTTTCGATAAAATAAAACCATCATTTTTAGCCTCTTCCTGAACTAAATCTGATATAAGGTTTACAGCTGAAAGGAGTATCATATGAGAGGCTAATGAAAATACATCTTTCTCAAATTCATCTTTTATAGCTTCCGCTTTTTTTTCAAAGGATTGTGAAAATGTGATGAATCCCATTGTTGCAGCAGATTGTTTGTTTTCAATATTTAACCTCATCCAGAGAGGCGAGTCAGGCCATATGTGGTCGAAAACAGAACAAGGATCTATATTGGAATGAATAATTGAAGTAAACTCTTTTAGCCCTTCCTGTCCATTAAAGTGAGAGTTGTCTATATCAAGTCCTATTTTTTTTGCTTTGCGGTATATGTCGTAGTGATAAAGCGGTATTTTAAATCTTTTTATCTTTCTCATAAAATGGAGGATTTAAGAAAATGTCTAATTTCGCTTTTCCCATTCATAAGCCAATGGAGTGGCTATAAATATTGTTGAATAAACTCCGCTTATGCTTCCAACTATCATGCAGAATGAAAAATCATTGAGGCTAGCTCCTCCAAAAATGTAAAGTATAAAAAGAACGCCTATCACGGTAAGGCTGGTGAATATTGTCCTAGAGAGGGTCTCATTTATGCTTGTGTTTATTAGTTGATCAATTGGCATCTTTGGAAATTTTTTAATGTTTTCTCTCATCCTGTCATAAATGACTATTGTGTCATTTATTGAATAACCAGCTATGGTAAGAAGAGCGGCAACTATAACTAGGTCTATTTCCCTATTAGTGAAGGACATAAAGGCAAGGGATATAAAAACATCGTGCGCCAGCGCTATCACACCAGTTGTGCCAAGCACGGGATTTGAAAATCTAAAGGCAACATATACAATTATTCCAAAAAGAGAGAGTATTATGGCAAAAATGGCTTTTTTAGCCATATCTTTTCCGACTATTGGTCCTACATAGTCTCTCTTTTCCTCTGTAAATTTCTTGCCAATCTTTTCAGTCGCGGAAATAATTTTATTCGCTTCCTCATTGACATTTTCCTGTTTTCCTTTAACCCTTATTACGAAAACATTTCCTTCCTGACTCTGTATTGACGCTTCAACTCCGTTTTTTTTCAGCGCAGACCTTAACTCTTCTATGCTCAACTTTTCTTCGAAACGCAACTGAATCATAGTTCCGCCAACAAAATCAAGACCCAAATTAAGTCCCTTATAAAATATTGACAAAGCTCCCAATAGTATAAACAAACCTGATAATGCAAAAAATTTATACCTCATTGATACAAAGTTTATGTTTGTTTTACCTATAATTTTCATCATAAAATCTCCTTATATGCTCAATTTCTTAGGATTGGATGTGAGCCAAAAATCATATATAGTTCTGGTCACAAAAACAGATGTAAATACACCTATGACAAGACCTATAGTAAGAGTGGTAGCAAAGCCTTTAACTGCGCCTGAACCAAATTGAAAGAGAAAAATGCTGGTTATCCATGTTGTCAAGTTGGAGTCAAAGATGGCGCTCCACGCTTTATCATAAGCTGTTGGTATTATCATCGGCACTGGTTTTGAAAATTCCAGTTCTTCTCTCATTCTTTCAAGAATTAGAATATTTGCGTCCACAGACATAGCTAAGCTCAATATCATGCCAGCTATACCAGGCAATGTAAGTGTGGCTCCAAACGCAGCAAGACATGAGACTAGAAACAAAAAGTTTAAGAAAAGTCCTACATTGGCTATAAGTCCACCCATAGAGTAGTATATAGTCAAGAATAACAAGACAAAAATAAGGCCATACAAAGATGCTCTCAATCCTTTTTTAATTGAATCTTCGCCAATTGTAGGTCCCACTACTCTCTTTTCTATTATTTTAACTGGAGCAGGAAGAGCGCCTGCTCTAAGTATAAGGGCTATTTCTTTTGCTTCTTCCATAGTGAAATTGCCTTCTATTATACCTTTGCCTCCGCCTATCTTGCTCTTTATCACCGGAGCTGAATGTACGACATCGTCCAGCACTATCGCAAGGTTCCTGCCCACATTGGCGCCGGTAAATTTTTCAAATATTTTTCCGCCTTCTTTATTGAAAGTGAATGCTATATGCGGATAGCCAAATTGTGTGTCTGTCTCAACTCTTGCATTTTCCAGATAGGCGCCTGTTATCGGAGCGCTGGCGTCCAAGACATAATAGCTTTGACCGGGATCTGATCCCTCGATGTCTCTGGATGACTTGCCTTTAACCAGTATAGTGTTTTTTGGCATGATTTTGGCTATTTCTGGAATTAGTTTTCCGTCCTTATCAAAAGGAGGCTGAGAAAGAGCCTCAACTTTTTCAAGAACTTTTTGAGCTTGTGGATCCGTGCTAACCAGTTTAAATTCAAGCAAAGCTGTTTTGCCTATAAGCGCTTCCGCCTGTTCTGTTTTTGAAATGCCCGGCAAATCAACTGAAATCCATTTGTCGCCTTGTTTGGCTATAGGGGTTTCAGATATGCCATACTGGTCTATTCTATTCCTTATAATCTCTATGGCTCTCTGCACCGCATCGGCAAGCTTTTCTCTTTTGTCCAACTTGTCTATTTCAAGCTCAAGAAGCAGATGCGTTCCTCCGCGCAAATCCAGTCCCAAGTTAAGTATCCTTTTAGGCCTCAGGCGCATTGCCTCAAGTTTTTCCCTTTCAGATGAAGATTTTGAATACCAGTCAAATGTCGGATAAAGAAGATAAACAAAGAGTATTGTGAGACCTAAAACTAAAGTCATCTTAAATTGAAGTTTATTCATTTTTTTCTCCTTATTCCTTGAATAGTCCAGCTATGGAATTTTTTAGAAAAGTCACTTTGACATTCTTAGCTATTTCAACTTCTACTTTTTCTTGATTTAAGGAAGTTATTGTGCCTACCATGCCAGCGCTGGTTATGACTTTATCTCCATTTTTTAATGCGTCTAACATGAGCTTTCTTTCCTTCATTTGCTTTTGTTGTGGCCTTATGAGGAGAAAATAAAATATAACTATCATTAATATAAATGGGACCATTTGCATCAAAGGCGAATTAGCGTTCATATATCCTCCAAAAATCGGTCTGCGTTTCTTGTCGCATTTACTATATATACTATTTTAACAAATTTATGGGCGTTTTATTTTTTATATTTGCGATC
>DYLH01000058.1 GCA_020722185.1 Candidatus Avelusimicrobium gallicola
TTTTTCAGTGAACCTTTCGGCTTCCCTGAAAAAGTCTAGCGGAATAAGTAGAGAATAGACAATAGAAAATAGAGTGAAAAAGCTCTTTTTAAGCTAAAAACTGCAAGGAAAATGCGCAGGAGTATAAAAAAAGCATTATCTAGTTTTTGCTTTGTGAGAGTTCTTCTGCCTTATTTCTTATTGGAGATAAAATAGTATTGTCAAAAATTCCAAGAGATGAAAAATCTTTTATAAATTCTTTTTTTCCTGCTCTGCTGACATTGGACCATTCCTTTGAAAGGGGCTTAAATGAATTGTCAATTATAAAATTGTCTATATTCTCCTCAATATCTTCGTAAAGAGCCGAGAGGTTTACTAATTTATTATTTTTTCTTGTTCTATCTGCTTTAACATTCTTACCTTCAATCCCATTCTCACTGGCTTGCGAGGAATTTTCTCTAATGAGTTTTTTCTTTTTATATGAGATGTCTATTATTTTAAACGGGCTTATTTTATATCCATAATATTTGAGTTTTATATCCCTTTTTGTGTCTATATTTTCAATACTCTTGTAAAAAGCATATGGTAATGTATAAAAATTCTTTGCATCTTTAAAATTCCATCTGGTGTTAAATGTCACCATCCCAGACTGATCTGAACTACTCTTTTCATAAGAAAAATTTATTCTGGAGTCTTGGAAATACGCCTTTTGTTGAGAATACAAATTTTCCCAAAGAATAAAAAATAAAAAGTAAAACAAACTAAATGCCATTTTTTCTATTTCTCTCAAAAAGATCTCTTGCCATTTTGTTTTGTGGATAAAGCTCTAGGGCTTTATTTATGGAGTGTTCGATCTGTCTTTTTATGGCCTCTTTTTTTGCAGGCTTAAGATTTTCCACCGTTGATATGGCGGTAAGAATGGCTGCTTGTAGTGAATAAGCTTCAGAAATGAATTTATCTTTTGTGACAAATGGCATCATACTGTCAGAAACATTGCTATCCTCTATAAGATCTTTTATTTCCTGATATGTGTCATAAAGTGTTTCTTTTAAATCATCGGTATTTTTTTTAGAGAGGGCATCAGACATAGCTTGTTGAAAATCAGTTTCTATAAGTTGTTTTTTTGCGTTTATCATTTCTGGATAATTGCTTAGTGCTGCATTGTAGTAAACTCTGGCATTGGCGTATTCCTTCCTGGCAAGGAAGGCATTTCCATCAGCAGTATATTTAATTGCTTTAAGATAATTTTCTTCATTTTTTGAAAATTCGTGTAGTTTAATTGTATTATCAATTTCTCTTTGGTCTTTGAATGCTTCATTCATTGCCATTTCATATGCGTATGTAATTTCTCTATTCAATGAAGTTAGCATTGAGTTTTCCTTTTTTACTTCATCTCTTATGCCTGTGGCAAGAGATAGATATTTCGAGTATCTATTGAGATTGTCTAATAGAGAGTCTGCTCCAGAGTTAACACTCAGGTATCCCTGTGATTGTGTCCATGTGAGAAGATTGTAATAACATATTCCAGTTAGAATTTTTATATAAAGTCTGTCTTCTGGGGTTAAATTGGAATTTATAGAACTTAGTTTGTTTATCATTGATTCAAGATTTAGTAAATCTCCCTTTATTGAATAAGCAGATATGAGGTTTAAGTAAACATCCCATGAGCGAGGATTGAGTTTGAGATATCTGTTTACGATTAACATATTAAGTTCCGAGGGCTTTGTGTATCCACCCAAGGCGCTGGCTTGAGCTGTTTTTTCAGATATTTCAAGAACCTTGTGTGTGTTCGGTATATGATCAAGAACCTTATTGAGATAATTATAAACTGAATCTATTTCTTCTTGAGAAGCTTCCTGCCGCATAGAAATCTCTTCCGCTTTTTTTAGATATCTCTCAGCCATTTTTTTGTGATAATACCCGCAACTTGAGAATAGAAATAATGGAAAAATAAGGAAAAAAACAGCTTTTTTTTTCATTCCCAATCCAGTATAACTTTTCCTGAATTTCCGCTTGCCATTATCTCAAAAGCTTTTTGATATTCGGAAAGTTTAAATCTATGAGTTATGACAGGTTTTATGTTAAGTCCGCTCATCATCATTGACGACATCTTATACCATGTTTCAAACATTTCTCTTCCGTATATACATTTAAGAGTCAGAGCTTTGAATATAACCTTCCCCCAAGGTATTCTTGTATCATCTGGAAGTATGCCAAGAACAGCTATTTTAGCTCCCATCCTGACTGTTTCAAGCATATCATTGAATGCCTTAGGATTGCCGCTCATCTCAAGGCCTACATCAAACCCTTCTGTCATTCCCAATCTTTTCATCGCCTCTTTTATTGAATCACTTTTTATGTCTATTACATTTTTTACCCCTGCTTTTCTTGCCAGTTCCAGCCTGTAATCATTCAGATCTGTTATAGCAACATATCTCGCCCCCGCGTGTTGACAGACAAGCGCCGCCATTATTCCTATAGGTCCTGCCCCAGTTATGAGAACATCTTCTCCAATAAGATCAAAAGATAAAGCTGTGTGAACAGCATTCCCAAATGGATCCATCACAGAAGCCTCATCGTCTGATATGGAATCTGGAAGGGGGAAAACATTTTCCGCTGGTATCACCAGAAATTCGGCAAATGCTCCGGGCCTTGTCACACCAACACCTTTTGTATTGATGCATAAATGTCTTCGGCCAGCCCTACAATTCCTGCAATGCCCACATACTATATGCCCCTCGCCTGAAACTCTTTGTCCTATTTTTAAGCCTTTGACATTTTTGCCCAACTCAACTATTTCTCCTGCAAACTCATGTCCTATGTTCATAGGTACTGGAATAGTTTTTTTAGACCATTCATCCCAATTGTATATATGTATGTCTGTGCCGCATATAGCGGTTTTTTTTATCTTTATCTTGACATCATTGTCTTCACAAGATGGTTCTGGAATATCTTCAAGCCAAATCCCTTTTTGAGGTAGTTTTTTTACTAAAGCTTTCATATTTTATCTCCTTTTTTACATTTATTTTAAAACAAAAATATAGAATTCTCCTGCTGCTTTCATTGAACTTGCTTCAGTTTCAGCTTTTTTCCCCTGTCCCCAGAATAAATCTATTCTGCCGGGTCCTCTTATTGCCGATCCAGTGTCATGTGCTGATACGAATCTGGAAAAATCTTTAAAGCCTTCAAGTTGTCCATTCTCATTGGCTACTGGTTTTCTTGTTTTAAGATATCCAGTTATCCCAAGAGGTATATATTTTGGATCTATGGCAATCGATCTTTGTGGTATAAGTTCCTGTCCCATAGCGCCATATGGGAGTGTCTCTTTGTTTTTTACAGAGAAGAATATATATCTTGGATTTAAGGTAACGAGCCTTTCTTCCCTATCTTGAGGCTGAGATGAGAGGTATTTAATAAAATCCTTAAATGACATCGATGGGATTTCATTACAATCCATAAGTATTTTTTGAACACTGTTAAATTTCCAACCATTGGCTGAGGCAAATCCAACACGTATATAGTCGCTATTTTTGTATCTGAGTATTGATGATCCCTGTATCTGAGCAAGCATAATCTGTGATGGATGTGCGCTATAGGCTATCTCAAGCCCCTTTCCATTTAAGGCTCCAGAATATATCTGAGCTGATGAATAATACTTTACGAGATTGCCGTTTTCATCATATCTTCCATAGTCAAAATCAAATCCAGCAGGCGCTTTGACAAGATCTGGGGGGGAAGAATAAATCGGGTATATTGAGTCCCCAGTTTTTTCACTTGTTACTTCTATCTCCGACTCATAATAGCCTGTTATGGTGACATTCCTATAAGAGTCATCTGAAACAGCTTTATAAATCTTAAATTCTTTTTTTAAACTTTCTCCTATCTTCTCTATGTCTGATTGCGTACTAAAAAGTTCCAGAAGTTTTTTTGAAGTTTCCAACATATGTCCTGAGGAATAATAGGATGGTCCTATTTTAACTTTATAGGAAGATGGCTTATTTGTCCAGTATTTTACATTTGTTTCTAGGGCTTTTAAAAGAGAGTTTCGATCAAGATCGTCTGCAATGGTTCCAAGATTTGAAAAATCAGAGACACTTACATCTTTTACGGGATTGTCTATTTCCGTTATCTGTATGCTTTCCTTGTATTTGGGGCAATCGTCTCTTATTGTAAGATCTGTTTTGTCAAATGAGGCATTGGGAAACTCAGGCAGCTTTTCAGGCAGAATTAAATAAGGCGGCATTGAAAAGAGGACTTGGCAGAAAAATAAAAAAGGGAGTAAAATCACTTTCCTCATAAGTATATGTTAAATATAAATTCTGCCAAAGTCAAGGGCAGCTAAAAGTCAGAATATTTTATGGATCAAATTAATTTTATTTCACTCTTTAATGGATTGATTAAACCAATATGCTATACCCTATTATTGTGTTTTGATAATGGTAGTTGATATGCTACCCTTCACATCGGTACTGTTCTTTTTTTGGAATTGGAGCCGTTTTAACCGCCATTTTAGCATGGACAGCCATCGTATCTTCATTTGCTTGCCAGCTTTTATATTTTTCCGCGCTATTGCTATTTTCTCTTCTTGCATTCAGGAAGTGGGCCAAATCTATGTTTGGCAGAAAAAAAGATGGATCTGAATATTCGGATATAATAGAGCAGAACGCTAATATCCCCGCTGGAGGAGATGAAAAAGTTTTATTTAGAGGCAGCGAATGGCTGTCTTATCCCTCCTCCAGTGAGGATATAGAAAAGGGTAGCACGGTAAAAATAGAGGGAAACCATGGCATAAAACTCAAGGTTTCCTCTGTAAAAAAGTAGCCATGTAAATTTAATTCAAGGCTCTTGCTGTATCTATTATCATAGACCCTATGTCTGCTATTTCATTTTCTGGCACATTCATATTCCTTGAATAAATTATCTTTATTTTGTCGTTTTTTACTTCACCGCCCTTCAATGTTATTTTAGCCAAGACTTCTCCCATAAAAGTTACTGAATACTCTTTGTTCGTTGAGAAAAGGCGATAAACCCTTATTTCGCCATTCCATATTCCTCTTATTAAGAAACCGTAGTACGTTTTTTCTATAGTCATATGCCCTCCTTTTTATTTTTTATCTCCAAGCGGCATCAGTCTCTATGTGGCAAGTACAAAAGCGTGAAAGCTATATAAAAACTTTCACTTTTTGCTCTTTCAGCTTTCCCGCTTTATAGATATTATTCAGAGAACTCTCAATAGTATTGCAGATTTCCGCGACAACGTATTGTCGCGGAAAATGTTATAATAAAAATTATCTTTTTGGGAGGAAATGTGCCAAATTATTGTTATGAGAAAAAAAATTTAAGGGTGCTTTCAATTATAAACATGCTTGATGACGGAAAGCCCAGAAAAACCATAGATATTGCCAATTATTTCAGTGTAGATGCTAGAACCGTGCAGAGAGATCTGAAAAATGTGGTGAAATTAGGATATGAGATTGAGTATCCCCAAAAAGGTATGGTGAAATTTGCTGAAGGAGTTTCTATGAAAAAGAGATTTCTCACCAGCGAACAACAGCAGGGGTTAAACATCTTTCGAGTCTTTGCTAAAACACTTGATCCTGAACTTTCTAAATCATGTGAGGCTTTAGTTAAGAGTTTTGAACAAAGAGATAAAGGGGCTGAGATTATTCCTCTTATGCCTAAGAGATATAATAAAGGTGGTGGAAGGTTTATAGATGAAATATTTGAGGCCATAGAATTTGGCCATGCTTTAAGAATAAGCTATCATGCCACTGGAAGCAAGAAAAAGGAATATGAAATAAAACCTTTTGCCCTTGTTTATAGCGAGGGATTTGTTTATGTATACTCTGCGCCATTTTCCATGCCTTCACAGAGAAGAACTTATAGAGTTGACAGGATAAAAAAATTGGAACATCTCTATGATAAAACATTCCTTCCAATAAAAGGTATTAGAGAAAAATTAAAAGCTCACAATATATGGGGACTTTCCTCAAAAAAAAGCATAGAAATAAAACTTCACATAGATGGCTGGGCTGTGGATTATTTTAAAAATTTCGAACTTTTTAGAGGACAAAAAATTGAGGAAGCTACAAAGGATTCAATATTTTTGACTGGCAAAATATCTAAATTTGAAGAAGTTATTCCACAAATTTTGAGATGGATTCCCTGCATTAAAGTATTATCTCCAAAGGACCTTTCTTCTCAGGTTAAGAATATGGTCAGGGCATATATCAAAAAATGTAATTGACTACGAAAAGGAAAATAAAATATAATTACCTTTGAAGCGGAGTTCTTTCCTAATTCGCGGGCGTAGTTCAATGGTAGAACGTCAGCCTTCCAAGCTGATCACGTGGGTTCGATTCCCATCGCCCGCTTGCGACGCTAAGCGAAAACAATGGTTTG
>DYLH01000016.1 GCA_020722185.1 Candidatus Avelusimicrobium gallicola
AGGGAACCATAAAAAAGGATGGAAAATATGGACCCAGTTTCTCTTTTGAAAACTGTTGTTTTTCTGCCGTTAATAGGCGCCTTTCTGATTCCCTTTTCAAATCTTGTATCTAGAGAAGTAAGAAATGCCTTTGCTGTTTCTCTTGGCATCCTAACCTTTGCTAGCGCCGTGATGCTTATTCCAGCAGGGGTTATGAACTCTCCATTGAGCTTATACATTCCTTTTCCGCTGGGATTAAATTTTGTGCTTATTGCCGATTCTCTTTCAGTCTTCATGGCTGCTGTTTCATCATTTGTGAGCATGATAATACTTTTCTACTCGATTGACTACATATCCCATTATGAAAACCAGACAGAATATTACACTATGGTTGTACTTTTTCTTGGATCTATGATGGGACTGGTTTTTTCCGGAAATCTTATATGGATGTATGGTTTTTGGGAAATGACTGGATTTGCCTCTTGGAGATTGGTTGGTTTTTTCAGGGGAGAAAAAGATGTGCTAAAGGCAAATAAAACTATATTGGTAACTGTGTTTGGCGCTCTTCTTATGCTTTTAGGCATAATCATGGTTTATTTCGAACTTGGGACCTTCGATATATACGCTATGAAAGGTGCCAAGGTATCTCTTGCCGCATCATTTTTGATACTTGCTGGAATATTTTCCAAATCTGCAACTCTGCCTTTTTCAACATGGTTGCCAGATGCCGGTGTGGCGCCTTCTACAGTGACTTCCCTTCTGCACGCGGCAGTGCTTGTCAAAATAGGAATATACGCGTATGCAAGGCTTTTTGGAGTTACTCTCGTAGTTCCAGAAGCTTTTTCCTACACTGTGGCGATAGTGACAGGCCTTAGCGCCATAATTTCAGCCGGGGCGGCAATAGTGGAAACTGACATGAAAAGGATAATAGCATATTCCACGGTCAGTCAATTAGCTTTCATATTTCTTGGACTTGCCAGTGGAAATAAAACTGCTTTCATAGGAGGTTTATTGTATATACTCATGCACAGCGTGGCAAAAGGTGGACTGTTTTTGTGCGCAGGCATTGTGGAGCAGAAAACACACACCAAAGACATAATGAAAATGGGCGGTTTATACAAGACAATGCCTCTGACTGGACTTTCTTTCGCGCTTTGCTCTTTATCTGTGATGGGAATACCACCATTTGGAGGCTTTTTTAGCAAATTTTTAGTATTTAAGGGAGCTGTTGAGTCCGGGAATATCCTTGTTCTTTCCCTGTTTACATTGGGAGCAATTATGACCTTGATATACCTATCCAGACTATTCTATTTGATCTTTCTTGGAGATTATAAATCTTTAGCTAATCCGCCACAAGAGGGATCGCCTGCCATGATTGCCAGTGTAGCCATGCTGGCTTTTACTGGAATAATTATGGGCTTGCTTATAGCTTATCCGTTTAACTATGCCACAATAATATCTACACAATTGGGAGTTAACTTACAATGACTATAAACCTTATAGCAGTATTGTTGCCCTTTATCTGCGCTCTTTTGATAATTCTTATATCAGATAAGACCAAATATCTAAAAGAGCTACTATCCATAGGCGTTTTACTGACTTCCTTTATAGCTGCCGCGCTTGGACTTGCTTATTCTTCTGGGGGAATTCAAACCTCTCTCAATCTTGAGTGGCTTGGCGAGATTAGCGCCCTGGCTCTTAAAGCTGACATCCTCTCCTCATTTCTTTTGGCGGCTATCTCAATGTTTTCTCTAGCTGTAGCCATTTACTCATTCTCAATAGATAAGAAAGGATCTTCTAAATGGTTTTACTTCAATATCCTGATGACACAGTCTCTCGCCTCAGGAGCTGTTCTAAGCGATAGCCTGTTGACTATGCTTTTTTTCTGGGAGGGTATGCTAGTCTTTCTCTATACTTTCATAGCTCTCTCCTCAGATAGCCATGAGGCTAAAAATACTGCCTTAAAAGCCTTCCTCATAAATGGCGCCACAGATCTACTGATGATGGTGGGGATAATAATAACGGCCTCTCTTTCAGGAACCTTTAATATGTCAGCAATATCAAATTCAAAATTAACTCTCATTGGATGGGGGACGGCGGGATATACTTTGCTCCTCATAGGAGCAGTGTCTAAAGCTGGAGCCTTTCCTTTTCACACATGGATACCTGACGCGGCTTTGAATTCTTCAGCTTCATTTATGTCATATGTGCCCGCAGCTATAGATAAATTGCTCGGAATTTATTTTTTAGCCAGAATAAGCATTTACCTTTATCAGTTGAGCAGTTCTATGCAAATAGTGCTTATGGCTCTTGGATCAATAACAATAATAGTTGCTGTAATGATGGCTTTTGTCCAACAAGACTACAAAAAACTGCTTTCATACCACGCCGTAAGCCAAACTGGTTATATGATACTCGGTATAGGTACACTTAATCCAATTGGTATAGCTGGCGGGCTTTTCCATATGATAAATCATGCCACCTATAAGTCATGTCTGTTCATGACAGCAGGCTCAGTGGAAAGGCAGACTGGCACTTCAAATATAGAGAAACTTGGCGGGCTTTTTAATAAAATGCCTGTGACGGCTGTATGTTTCGTAATAGCCGCCGCGGCTATCTCAGGGATAGCTCCTTTAAATGGCTTTTTTTCAAAAGAACTAATCTACAAGGGGACGCTTGAAACCGGTTATGTGTGGTTTTTTGTGGCGGCGGAACTTGGCTCTTTTCTGACTTTGGCCTCTTTCTTAAAACTTGGACACTCGGTCTTCTTTGGTAAAACACCATCCTATCTGGAAAATACGAAAGAAGCGCCATTCTCAACCCTTTTTCCAATGATAGCTTTTGCGGCTATATGTCTGGCTTTTGGCTTTGGGGCATACTGGCCTATTGAGAATCTGATAAAGCCCTCCATTTCTCAAATTGGAGTAAATACCGCCTCAGAGCTAACTGGATTTCATTTAGATTATCTCTTCGCTATATCTATAGCTGTGATACTCCTAGCTATAGGGAATCACTTGCTCGGATTTCACCTTGCGGGGAATAAAGCCTCGAAAGCCAGCGACCACATACACCATGCTCCTTTGCTCTCATGGCTTTACGATATTGCCGAAAAGAAGTTCTTCGACATATATGAAATGGGCATGAGATTTGTTAAATACTCTGCTGGCTGGATATTTTCAATAGATAGATTCTTCGATAAGATAACTGATGATATACCTTCTGGGGCTTTTAATTTAACTTCTGAAAAAATATCTGCGATACACAATGGTTCATATTCCTTATATATGGCTATATCCCTTATAGGCGCAATCATCTATCTGATTTTGGCCGGAGGATTAAAATGACTACAGAATTGCTTTCCTATTCCATTATTCCGCTTTTGGCGGCGCTTGCCATTCCCTTTTTTGGAAGAAGGAGTTTTAAGTTAACTGAAATTCTATCCAATGTCACACTTCTCG
Organism: Candidatus Avelusimicrobium gallicola; assembly: GCA_020722185.1. Taxonomy (GTDB): domain Bacteria; phylum Elusimicrobiota; class Elusimicrobia; order Elusimicrobiales; family UBA9959; genus JAAYVI01. The sequence continues at coordinate 3,438 of DYLH01000016.1, forward strand.
CTGGGCTGGGGAACTTGATGTTTATTATTTTCAACCCCTCAAATAAATTACATAATTACGAAACTTTTTCATTCGATGGGTTCACAATTCTTATGCTTTTTACCATTTATCTTGTGGCCCTATCCATTGTTTTTTTCTCCACTTTCTTCAAAGTTGGAGATTTCAATAAGAACGCTTTTTATCCACTGATAATGATCTCAGTTTCAGCTATGAGTTCAATGGTTTTGTCAGTAGATTTTTTCAGTCTTTACATATTCATGGAAGCCCTTGCGGTGACATCTTTTGCGCTTATAGCCTGTGAAGAGAAGAAAAGCGGCATAGAGGCTGCCATAAAATACCTTTTGCTGACCTTTCCGGCTTCTGCTTTAATACTGATTGGACTTGCCATAATGCTCTTTGCAAATGGCTCATTGTATTTTGATATCTCAATGCAGAATGCCTCTCCAGCGGTATTTTCAGCTCTGGCCTTTATAGTCCTTGGGTTTGCAATAAAGGCGGGCTTATTCCCTTTCCACTTCTGGACACCAGACGCATACCAAGGCGCGCCTGCTACAGTGTCTGCCTACCTTGCAGGTATAGTAACCAAAGTCTCAGGGATGTACGCAATAATAAAGATATGTACACTGCTTAAGGTTATGGGACCTGCTTCATTTAAGATTTCCTCTCCTCTTATGCTGATAGGTGTGGCTACGCTAATATTTGGATCTATAGCCGCTTTGGCTCAGAAAGATTTTAAGAGAATGCTCGCCTTCTCAAGCATAAGCCAAATGGGATACATAGTTGCTGGGGCAGCCACACTTAATCCTATAGGCATATTGGGGGCCATACTTCATCTTTTTAATCATGCCACTTTCAAAACCTCTTTATTCTTAAATAGCGCGGCCATAGAAAAATCTGCCGGCACAACAAATATGAAAAAACTCTCAGGCCTTGAGAAAAACATGCCAGTAACTTCTTGGACATCGGTAATAGCGATATTTTCCACAGCTGGACTTCCTCCGCTTTCTGGATTCTGGAGCAAGCTCCTTATAATACTTGCTTTGTGGGTAGCTGCGCCAAAACCTTATGCCATTCTTGCTCTGATATTTAGCATAGTCACTCTGGCATACTTTATGCTACTTCAAAAAAATGTTTTTTTCGGCAAGCCGAAAGAAGAATTAAAAGAAGTGAAAGAGGCCTCTGTGTATATGCTAATTCCAGTGATAGTTATGTGTTTGATAATAGTTGTTTCAGGGATATTTTTCCCTTTTGTTTTTGAATTCTTTGAGAAAACTCTTTGAGGAAAGGCGGAAATATGACATACAACCTATTCATATATCTTATAATCACGATAGTCGCTATCACAGCGGTAATGGCAAGAAAAATGCTGATTTCTGCGATAATGCTGGCAGTGGCCAGCATAGCTCTATCCTTGCTTATGTTCAAATTTTCAGCCCCATGGGCTGCTCTTTTTGAGCTTTCTGTGTGCGCGGGACTTATCACTGTGCTTTTCATAAGCGCGGTAAGTCTTGTAAAAAAAGAGGATATGGCTCTCAAAGAGAGCAGGGCCAAATTTACAATTCTGCCTCTTATCTCTGGCGCCGTATTCATTTTTATGGCCATTTTTCTGATGCCTTATTTTGAGAGTCTTTCAGGTTTTACCAGAAATCCAGAGATTCAACCAAAGGTGGGAGAGATAATATGGAAATTTAGAAGCGCAGACCTGCTCGGACAAATCACTATCCTTGCAGCCGCAGTATTTGTGGTTAAATCTGTGTTTTATAAAAGGAGCGAACAATGACTCTTACATCTACTTTTTCCCTTGACTGGCTTTTTGCGGCTCTGATAATTTTTATAGGAGCTTACTGTATGGTACTCACCCGCAACCTCATAAAGCAGCTTATAGGACTTGAAATAATATCGAAAGGCGTTATGATAGCCATTATCTCTTCAGGAGCTATGTCCGGGAATACCAATCTGGCCCAGGCAATAATAATAACCGTTATTCTCGTAGAGGCTGTAATAGTGGCGACGGGGCTTGCCCTGCTTGTAAAGGGCTACAGGCTGAATGAAAATATAGATGTGAAAAAACTTGACAATCTGAGAGGTTAAAATGGAAATAATTCTCTATCCACCGATAGCTTTTATAATCGCTCTTTGCGTAGTATATCTTTTCTCTATGTTTTTTTCAGGTTGGGCGCCTAAATCGACTCCCAATACTGAAAAGACAAAGACTTATGCTTGCGGAGAGGATTTCCCTGCTGAGAAAGTTATTCCAAATTACGAGGAGTTTTATCCTTTTGCTATTTTCTTCACCATACTCCATGTGGCCGGTCTTATGCTTGCCACAATGGCAACCGCCACTTCTATAAGTTTCGCGGTGCCAGTTATATATGTTTTATTAATCGGGACTATACTTCTTGTCCTTTTCCTAAGGTGACAAAAAATGAAAATAAAAGAAAAAATAATACTCTGGTCCAGGCTTAAATCTCCATGGATACTTCATTTCAACACCGGCGCTTGCAATGGATGCGATATAGAAATAGTAGACGCATTAACTCCAAAATACGATGTGGAAAGATTTGGCCTTGTGCTTAAAGCCACTCCAAGGCACGCCGATGTCCTTGTGGTCAGTGGACCTGTGACAAGACAGCAGGCTAAAAGATTGAAAAGGATATATGAGCAGATGCCAGAACCGAAGTTTGTGCTGGCTGTTGGCGCATGCGCATGTTCTGGCGGTGTTTTTGACGGATGTTATAGCGTGCTTGGCGGGCTGGACAAAATAATCCCGGTTTCTGCATACATTCCTGGCTGTCCTGTCAGGCCAGAAGCCATAATAGACGGAGTTGTTAAGCTCATAGGCGCTTTAGAATCTGGAGCCAAAAAAGAGATTGAAGCTAAATAGCTGGCTGGAGGACACATGTCTGAAACTTTAAAAGAAGAAGAATTAAAAAAAGAACTTGAAAATAAGTTTGCTGGATCTATTTATGAAATTCAAATTGCAAGAAAGAATAGGATGTGGATATCTGTTAATCCCCAAGATGCTTTGCGACTCATGTCTTTTCTAAAAGAAAAAGGATACTTTCATCTCTCCACCATAACGGGTTTTGATGAAGGGGAGAATCTCGGCGCCATTTATCACATAACAGATTACTACACAATAGTAAATGTGAGAGTTAGAACACCCAAGACTTCTCCATCGCTTAAAACAGTACGAGATATTTATCCTGTGTGTGAATCTTTTGAAAGAGAGCTTGAAGATCTTTTCGGTATAAAAATAGAAGGCCTTCCGGAAGGCAGGAATTATCCTCTGCCCGAAGGCTTTCCCAAAGGAGTTCATCCATTGAGAAAAGAAGTAAAACTTGACGAGCTGGTAAAACAGCTAGATTCCCAAAAGGAGGGAAAGTAATATGGCAAAAATAACTATACCCCTTGGGCCTCAACATCCGGCATTAAAGGAACCAGAAAATTTTATGCTGGTGCTCGATGGAGAGCAAATTTGTGATGCGACAGTAAATCTTGGTTATAATCACCGCGGGATTGAAAAAGCGGCTGAAAACAGAAACTATATACAGGACATATACCTACTGGAGAGAATTTGTGGTATTTGTTCACACTCTCATGTGAGCTGTTATATAGGATGTGTGGAAGAAATAGCAAAAGTGGAAGTGCCTCAAAGGGCGAAAGCCATAAGGACATTGGTTGCTGAGCTTGAAAGGATTCATAGCCACTTGCTCTGGCTTGGCGTTGCCGCTTATGAAATGGGATTTGAAACAATGTTTATGTACACATGGCGAGACCGAGAACAGGTGCTTGATTGTCTTGAAATGCTAAGCGGAAATAGGGTTCACTATGGAATAAACACCCTAGGTGGAGTCAGACGTGATATCAATGCACAACAGGCCAAAGAGATAATTAAAAAGATAAACTACTTAGAGGAAAGGACAAAATACTATGTAAATCTGGCCACTGAAGAACCTACCGTATTGGCCAGAACTCAAAATGTGGGGAAATTGCCTTACAAAGTAGCGCTAGAAAGAAATGCTCTTGGCCCCACAGCCAGAGCCAGCGGTGTAAAAATGGATGTAAGGAAGCAAGAGCCATATTTCATATATGACAAGCTGGATTTTGAGATGATCACTTATGACAGCGAAGATGTGTTTGGGAGGGTGGTCGTAAGGGTTCTAGAACTTGTCGAGTCGTATAAAATAATAAAGCAAGTGCTTTCAGCTCTTCCAGAGGGTGCGATATCTGTAAAGGTTCCATGGAAAATACCAGCCGGAGAATCTGTATTCAGATATGAAGCGCCTAGAGGCGAGGATATACATTATGTTAAATCAAATGGAAGCGAGATCCCAGAGAGGGTAAAAGTGAGAGCCCCTACTCTTTCTAATTTTCAGTCAATACCCTATATGTTAAAGGGAGATTATCTGGCTGATGTGCCGATAACCATAGCTGCCATAGACCCATGTATGTCTTGCACTGATAGAGCCGTGGTCTATGATGCTAAAAATGGCAAAACCAGAACTTTTGACTGGGAAGAACTCAGAAAATATTCAATAGAGTTTTACAAAAAAAAGGGAGTGAATTTCTCGACAAAATAGGAGAAAAAAATGGAGATGATTACAGCTTTAGTTTACATAGCCATATTTCCAGGCTTTTTCTTTCTGGCAGTATATGGCACTGCACTTCAATGGGCAGACAGAAAGATATGCGCAGTAATGCAAAATAGAGTTGGGCCGCCATGGTATCAGACTCTGGCAGACTTTATAAAATTGGCGTCCAAAGAGGTGATAATACCAGATGGCGCGGATGTGAAAATGTTTAAAGCTCTGCCATATATCGCTGTGGCGGCTGTGATAACAGCAATGCTATTCATCCCCATCACTTCTAGTCCCATTTATTCATTTCAAGGAGATATGATAGCTGTGGTATATCTTCTAACTATTCCAACAGCCACTTTTTTCCTTGCTGGCTGGTCTTCCACAAGTCCCTATGCTAGCTTTGGTTCTATGAGAGTTATGACTCAATTGTTTGGCTATGAGGTTCCCATGCTCCTGTCTCTAGTAGGGCCAGCCATACTTGCCGGATCATGGTCCATATATGACATATCCGCTTATTTTTCCACAAATCCCAAAATGCTGTTTTTTCAGATTATAGGGTTTATAGTTTCGCTTCTTTCTGTTCAAGGCAAACTTGAAAGAGTCCCTTTTGACACTCCACACGCGAAGAATGAAATAGTTGGAGGTCAATTTACTGAATATTCTGGCATTCTTCTTGGCCTTTTCAATCTCTCTATAGATATGGAAATGGTAGTATGCGCCGCTTTAATAAATGCTATTTTCCTTGGCGGAAGTTGGCAATTGGGCGGGTGGGCATCTATTGTTCTTTTCCTGATAAAAACTTTCGCAATAGTTTTTCTTTTTACTGCCATCAAAGCGATGATGGCCCGAGTTAGAATAGATCAAATGGTAAAGTTCTGCTGGAAATATCTTGCTCCGCTTGCCATGATTCAGATAATAGTAGACATTTGCCTTAAATACACATTACTGAAATAAGAGGAAATATGAAAAGAAAACCAATGAGAATTTTACCTGAAGCGCTGAAACAGCTTTTCAAGAAACCTGCTACAAGCAAGTATCCATTTGAAAAAGCTAAGCTTTATGCGGGATACAGAGCCAGAATAAATTTTGAAGTGGAAAAATGTATAGGTTGTAAAATGTGTATGAGAGTTTGTCCATCCAAAGCTATAGAAATAATACCTGCGGAAAATCAACCTCAGCCTCAAATCGGGCCTGACGGCAAGCCTATGCCAGTAAAAAAAATATTTAACTGTATAATGAATCTTGACAGATGTATTTACTGCGCGCAATGCGTTGAGATATGTCCCAAGAAAGCCCTGGCCTATACTCAGGATTTTGAACTGGCTCAGATAGAAAAGAAAAAACTTAGACTGCATTATAAGAACTAGAAAGTTCCAATCAGTTCATAAGCGTGAAAATTCGTGATGCTGTGGTGTTTATGTCTTCCACGCTTTTGTTCTATCTTATGTCTGTTTTTTATTCCTTTTTATTTCCAAAAATTATAGAATTAATTTTATGGAAAATTTTAATACTTTTCTTGCAATTAAACTTCCTTTCGGCACCATTAAAGACTATTTTATATCAGCGCTAACATTTATTGTCGTTTTATCAATTCTATATTTACTTAGAAATGTAGTTTTAAAAAAACTTGAGGAGTTTTCTCTCAAAACAGAAACCGACATTGATGACCTTTTAGTTAAGCTGCTAAAAAAAATCAAATCGCCCGAATATCAGTTGATTGCTTTTTACTTCGCCATAAGACACATCGATAGGACCTACTCTTTTGACTATGCTTTGAAAGTGATAATGATAATTGTGTTCACTTATAGGTTGACTACAATAGCAGAGGAAATCTTTTCTTATTGGATTGAAAAGCTTGAACAAGACAAAGAAAATCCGCTATCTGCTCTTGAAAGTATAAGGATAGTTTTCAGAATACTTATATGGGTTGTGTCCATCTTATTTATCTTACACAATGCTGGACTGAATATATCCACACTGCTCACTAGTCTTGGGATAGGAGGAGTGGCTGTTGCTCTGGCGGCTCAAACGATACTGGGGGATATTTTTAATTTCTTTGTAATACTGCTTGATAAACCTTTTAAGAAAGGAGATTTTATAATTTTAGGCAATGCAATAATGGGCACCGTGGAAGAGATAGGGCTTAAGTCAACAAAGATAAGAAGTCTGTCTGGAGAGCTAATTACTCTAACCAATACGAGAATATTTTCAGAGTCAATACAAAATTATTCACTTATGAAAGAAAGGAGAGTTGTCTCATCTATTGGTATAGTATATAACACTAATCAAGAAAAAATTGGCAAAGTAACGCAGATAATAAAACAAGTGGTGTCCTCTACTGAAAATGTCCGCTTTGACAGGGCAAATATGAGCAATCTTTCAGCTTATTCAATAGATTTTGAATTTGTCTACTATGTAACCAGTCCAGATTATAATTTATTCATGGAAGTAAAGGAAAAAATTTTTTCAGAAATTCTCTCTGCTCTAGGAAAAGAGGGCATATCTTTTGCGTATCCGACTCAAACTTTGATATTGCAAAAAAATTGAATAATCCTATTGATTGAAAGTCAAAAAATATATATATTATCATAAGTAATATGAAAACTACTAAACTTTTATTTTCTGTTTTTTTTATTATATCTCTAAGTTCTTTCTCATTCTGTTCGCCGAAATATACGGGAAATTCTAAAACCGTATCGGCTATAGAATTGAAGAATTTTAGAGCGCTTGACTTTCCATATGACAAAGGGGAATCAGGCCTGCTTACATGGGAAAATACTTCAGATATAATGGATGCAGAGTTTACGGTGTATGTTTCCACTCTATCAGACAATAGCGGTTGGATTAAGGTCACTTCCTTTAAGTCCGGGGAAAGCACCGCAGAAAAGATAAATTTGCCTTTTTGGTCTTTTGAGAAAGATAAGAAAATTTACGCTGTTCCACTGGAATTTAACAATATACTCTCATCTGAGATAAAAGAGCCGCTTTCTTATTACGCAAAAGTGGAAGTTTTAAAAAGCGGTAAAAAATATGAAACTTCAGTCCTTTCATCTAGAATAGAGGGGAACTGGTTCAGGGCGGATAGACTCAACAATTTACTATTTTTCCTTGTAGTCTCAGCGGTTTTCTTTATCGCAGTGTCTCATGCCAAGAAAAAAGGCCTTTTTATCAGAAGAATAGCTGGCCTTGACGCCATAGATGAAGCCATAGGCCGCGCCACTGAGATGGGGAAACCGATATTTTATGTGCCCGGTATCGGAGCAATGTCTCAGATCTCAACGATAGCATCTACCTTTGTGCTTGGAGAAGTATCTAAGAAAGTAGCGCAATACGATTCATACATAAAAGTCCCTCACTATGATCCAATAGTGATGACTGTATCTAAAGAAATAGTGAAACAGGCCTATACAGAAGCTGAAAGGCCCGACTCTTATAAAGAGGATATAAATGTCTTTATTAGCTCAGATCAGTTCTCCTATGCAGCCAATGTGGACGGAATGATAAGCAGAGAAAAACCAGCGGCTTGTTTCTATATAGGATACTTCATGGCTGAATCTCTTCTTTTGGCTGAAGTTGGCGCTTCTACGGGCGCTATACAGATAGCAGGCACAGATGTAGATCATCAATTGCCTTTCTTTTTCACAGCCTGCGACTACACTCTGATAGGAGAAGAGCTTTATGCAGCTGGGGCATATCTTTCAAGAGAGCCTATGCTTGTAAGCGCCTTAAAAGTTCAGGACTTTGGAAAGCTAATTTTTATGGTTTCCGTAACTATTTTTTCTATACTGCTTTTAATTGGCGACAAACTAAACTGGGATGGATTGAGTCAAATCCTTACCGATCTATTGAAGGTGTATTAATATGAAACTATTTAAAAAACAGATCCCGCTTGCCATAGTATTTGTCTTCGGCCTCGTTACATTGGCCTCATACTATGTTCCACATAGAACTTCGGAAGAATATCTAGATGTAATGAACTCATGGGAAAATATAGTATCAGCTTTTGGCTTTTTTTTAGGACTAATAAGCTTATTCTACGCTCACTATAACAAAATAAAACGCAAAGTTGATGGGTGGGGATATAGTCTATTTGTCTACATTGGATTTTTGCTTATGGTCATCCCGGCCGTATATAGCAATGGCAAGCAGATAAATCCAGATGCCTCCATCACATGGCTTGGATGGGCATACAGATACATATATAATCCTCTGCAAGCCACGATGTTTTCAATACTCGCCTTTTACATAATATCCACTGCATATAGATCTTTCAGGATAAAATCTCTTCAAGCTTTTGTCCTTTTTGTGGCAGCATTTATCCTTATCTTGGGGAGAATACCTGTGGGTCAGATGATATGGGATCAGCTGTTTGGATTTACCAAAGTTACAACTGGACAGGCTATAGACTGGGTGATAGGAGTGCCATCTACAGCAGGCAAGAGAGGCATAATGATAGGAGTGGCCATAGGCGCTATAGTAACCTCTCTTAAAATAATTTTTGGAATAGAAAGACAATACATGGGGAAGGATTAATATGAAAGAGATAATGCATAAACTTCTTAAAATAGACAGAAGGTATTTATTTGTTCTACTGACCTTATCTATTCTTATACCTATAATAAAACCGCTGGGTCTACCCAATAAATCAATATCGAAAGATGTACAGAATTTATATAATTTCATAGATAATTTGCCGGCTGGCTCTACCATAATATGTTCGCTTGATTATGACCCCTCCACAGCCCCGGAACTTCATCCTCAAGCCACAGCTATAGTAAAACATGCTTTCAAGAAGAATATAAAGGTAATAGTTGTGACTTTTATTCCAGGGTCTACTGGACTTATAGATGAACTTTTTGAGAAAATACCTCAACAATATGGGAAAAAGTACGGAGAAGATTATGTAATTTTCCCATATATGGCCAATATAGTGGCAGTCCTAACACAGATGAATTCAAACATATACTCCATCTATGACAAAGACAAGGATGGTAAAGATCTCAAAAGCATGCCTATTATGAAGGGAATCAATAATTACAAGAATATCAGTGGAATTGTGAATATCACAGGCACAGCCATATTAGATATCTGGGTAGCTTATGTAGGGGATAAATTTGGAGTGCCGGTTTTAGGCGGTGTTACGGCAATAAGCCAGGTCGGATATGGGCCATACCTTCAAAAAGGGCAAATTAAAGGTTTGCTCGGTGGAATGAAAGGCGCGGCGGAGTATGAAACTCTTATCAATGAACCGGGCAAAGGCACAAGTGGGATAGACGCGCTAAATGTGGCGCATTTGCTTGTCCTTGCTCTCATAATAATGTCAAATCTGATTTTAGTGATTTTCAAATAAGGAGAAATTATGTCAGAAGGAATGATAATTTTTGGAGCATGGGTTGCGGCAGCTCTTACTTTATTTTTATTCAGCTTTCTTTACAAGGACAATCCCTTCTTTAAAGTAGCTGAACATCTATTCATAGGCGCTGGAATGGGATGGTATTTTCAAACCGTGTACTACAAAATAATGGTGCCCAAAATTCTGGAACCGCTTAACAGTGGAACAGGGTTTGAAATAGCTATGGTTATTATTCCCTCTATCCTTGGGCTTTCTCTTATAACTCAGTTCATACCTAAAATCTCATGGATATCTCGCTATGGCTTTACATTCCTAATGGGATACTCAGCCGGTATGGCAATACCTGTGGGGCTCGCCACAGATTTTATGAATCAGGTACTTGGCACTATAGAGCCTTTTGCAAATTTCTTTTCCTTAAGCGGATTTGAAATGTTCAATGCTCTGATTATAGCAATAGGGACCGTATGCGTCTTATTCTATTTCTTCTTTTCAGTGGAGCATAAAGGTGTGGGGAAAAAGGTATCCAATATAGGCATATATTTTCTTATGGTATACTTTGGAGCATCGTTTGGCAATACTGTAATGGCCAGATTTTCTCTGCTATATGGACGTTTTGACACTCTTGTCAATTACTCATCAGCCAAATATCTTTATGCCACAAGCTGGATAGCCGCGGGACTTACACTTTTCTTTGTGGCAGAAAAATTGGTAAAAACATTGACTAAAGCTGAATCCGCAGAATAAAAAGGCCGCGTAAAAGTCAATAAGCAGTTTCGGACCGATTATTTAACATATCCTTTTTCAAAATAAGCCTGTTCGCTTCCTATATCGTCTAGATTATACTTTGGACTTTCAATTATGTTTGAGGCAGATAATAACCCCATTTCTATAGCGTGGTCCTGATTATTGTATTTAAAGGCTCCGCCTCGACCTGCCACCTGAAGATTTGAAAAAGAAGAGACAGCTTTTTTAACTATTTCAAGATTTTTCTTATAGTCAAGATCATATACAGGGTAGGCGAAACGCTCTCTGTGAACTTCGCGCATAAATATTTCTTCTCTTTTAAGGCTAAATATTTTATTTAGTCTGGGCAAGGCTAATTCAAGCAGTTTTTCTGAACTTGCTTGCCATACCTCATCGCCATACCAGCAGAAAAATTCAAGCAAAAGAGAAGTCTTTCCATCTTCACTCATGGCATGACTGAAATTCCTAGGCTCCATCATTCTTCCAAAAGGTATATAAGAATCAGGTAGATAAACCCATTGATCATTAAAAAGGGATTGTCTATCAATGGCAAGAAAAAGCGAGACATGGGATCTGTACTTAAGTTTTTCGGCAGATTCAAGGACTTTATTATCTAAGCTGGGGGTAATAATTTTAACAAGTTCTGTCAATGGCATGGTTGAAATAAAATTATCGGCCTCTATGTCCATTTCACCTTCTTTTGACAAAACTCTGACAGCTTTTATTTTTCCACCTTCATGCCTTAGAGATACAGGGGAGGATTCCATAATTATACGAGAATTTAAAGATCTCTTAGCCATAGCTTCATATATCATCTTGGTCCCATATTTAGGATAATAAAACATATCCACAAGAGTTTTGGCTGAAGATCCCATATTTAAAGCTTTTTTAATCACTTCCAAAATAGACAAATCCTTTATTCTCTGAGTAGCCCAATCCGGAGATATTTTTGAACATGGCAAACCCCATATCTTCTCTGTATAATTTAGCATATTCAACTCAGCCAGAGAGCGGCCAAAGTCGCTTATTATCTTGTCTTCAAAAGATTTTATCTTTCGTGGAGAAAAATTATTTTTAAGCTTTTCATATGCATAATCATAAATCACTGAGAGAGAACCTGAGAAACCAAGATTTTTCAATGTGTCCATTATATCAACTGGATACATAAAAAATTTGTCTCTTATATAAAATCTGGTCAGCCGATTTACTGCTATCCAATCTGAACCCAATAAATCCTCTATCATATCATAGAGATATCTATTCTTGCTAAAAAATCTGTGCGGACCTATATCAGTTCTGAACTTCCCAAATTGCAATGTTGACGATAATCCGCCTATGTAGGGATTTTTTTCAATAACTATTGAGGATGCGCCTTTTTTAGAAAGCTCAAAAGAAGCAGATATGCCACACGGACCGGCGCCTATTATAAGGGCGTCAGATTTCATATTTTTCTCCCTGAAGTTTTTAGATAAACATCTTTTATATAATTTACAAAACTTTTCTCATTTTTCTCAGTTATTTCATAAACTATCACTCTATTTACAATTTGGTCCTGAGCTTTTTCATCGTACACATATTCCTCTTTCATATGCTTGTAAAAAAACTTGTCGAATCTCTCCATCGATTTATCGTCAAAATAAAGAATACCATAAACAGCATTATTTCTCATAGCTTCTTTAATATTGAAAATAATCCTCTTTATTCCAAGCTTTTTTAGCCTGAGATATATCTCCTCTTCGTCTCTGGAATCAATACATATGTCTATGAGAGTATTTCTATCAAATACACTTGAAGCATCAAAAGGTTTCTCAAAATAAAGTGTTTTTGAATCACCTAAAAATAGAGTTCTTTCTTTGTCTTTTGATACTTCCTTGATATGATTAAACACACCATAGGATGGCCATGGATACCTGCCTCTAGAAGAAGAGAGATAGTCTGAGGCAGAGATAATTCCAAAAAAAACTTTCCACTTAGCTTCCATATAAAAGAACAGAAATGACCAGTACAAGGAAAGAATTGTAGTAAGTAAAACCAAAAATTTCACCGCCTTGCCAAAAAGTCCTTCGAAAGATTCAAAAGCGTAAAATGAAACAAGCAAGGCTCCAGCAAACCATGCTGGCATTAAATACCTTACCACATTACTTGAAAAAGACCACATAAGCCATGAGGATACGAAATATATCATTAAAGGTTTGACAATGGGATTTTCTTTTTTGCTAAAAAAGGCCAATGGCAATACAATTAAAAATATAGGAGTGAAGTACTCATCATTTGCTATTTTTCCGGCGGATACATAAAGTGGATGTATCAGCCAATCTTTTAAATTAAAGTTAAACTGCTTTACTTCACTCATAAAGGATTCTATATGAGAAACATCCAAAGGAGCAAGCCCTTTCTGAAACACCTTATAAAGCATAGGATAAAAAGGATTGCCATATTGAATAAAATTTTTCACAAGCCATGGCAGAACAGGTAAAGAGGCAGCTATTGAAAAAATGACCGTAAATTTTAGAAAAGAACGCAAATTGGGTCTGAGCGTATATAAAAGTGAGATAAGCATTGCAAATACAAATATCGCGGATGTATATTTTATTCCCATCGCAAAACCTGCGGCCAGACCAGAAATAATAGCGTATTTAAACGACAAAGTTTCACTATATCTTAAGGAGAGATAAAATGAGCACAGTAGAAAAAAAGAAAGCATAACATCATTTGAAGCATACCATGAGACGTTCATATAATGAAATATGCTAAAAAAAACAGCTGCGGCCACAAAAAGAGTTTTTTTAGAAAACCTCTCCTTAAAGAAAGCAAAAAAAGAAAAAAGGGTAAAGAGTGAAATTCCCCAGTTTACAAGCTTGGCTGATTGAACCGATCCGGTTTGAAGGCAATAAAGATAAACTAAACCATGGTTAAATGGCATTTTAGAAAATATGAGGTTTGGCATATCCTTTATCGCTCCCTCTATTTTCCAATAATTAGGCACGGCTAAGTGATAGATTATTGTGTCATAAAAAGTTTCGGGGGAAAGAGACTGTATCAAATTTAGAACGACTATAACAGAGAGAAAGAGCCAAAAAAGGGGGAAATCAACAAAAAAAATATCTTTATACTGACTTATCTTTTTTCTTTCAGTGTAGAGAGATAAAATGGAAATAGCAAAACCTAAAAACGCAAAAAAGATAAACGCTTCTTTTATCAAAAAGCCAGAAATTCCTGCAATAGCGGAAAAAATAGCAGTTATAATAAGTCCCAGAGATAAAGAAATAATGGATGAAGAGAAATGCGATTCCTCTAATTTAATAAATCTCGTAGCCAGATATCCCCAACCAAATATGCCAAGAAAAGAAAATAAACCTTTGATTGACAACAAGGCATTCACATACATCGCTTTGAAAATTCCTGAGGATATATACTGGTATGGAGAGACAGCGACAATTAAGAAATCAATGTCTGGTTTAAATTTTGAAAAATACTCTTTCAAAACCAGAAAAGAAAGAATAAGCAGAATAGACCATGCAAATAAGGAAACAGCCGGCTTTTGAACAGCCGGCCTCTTTTCCTGTTTCTTTTTGTTTTTATTAGACACCGTAAAGATTATTTTTCAATTATTTCAACATTGGCTCTTGGAATGACTATTTTACTTCCATTCTCAAGCTTAACTTCCAGAACCCTTACATTACTTTCAGTGGCAATGGCCTGTAATTCAGATGGCAATTGAGTAACTGTTCCTATTATTCCAAAATGAGGCTCTCTTATTATTCTAACTTGATCGCCAACCTCTATCCAACCGCGAGATTCTTCTTTCTTCTTTACATCAGATCCTGGAGCGCCAGGTATTATTATCTCTGGACGCATAACGCCAGCTCTTATCTGAGTTGCCCCCGACACAGAGGCCTTTTCACCTTCCCTTGACTTGAGCAATTTGAAAGTATAATCAGACATAGGTATGTGACCAAAACCCTCTGTTACAATAAGAGTAATGCCTATTTTCTCCGTTCCAGTTACTGCAACGCCAATATCATATCCAAGTATCTCTCTTAAATCCTTGTCGTGTATTCCACCAACAACAACGGCGCTTGCCCCAACTTTTATCGCCTTTTTAATTGACTCAAGTCCGGCATGCCTGCCACCAACAATAACTTTGCCTCTGTATTCTTCCTTTATATCTTCTGGTTTCAAGTCCACATCAGGAGAATCAACGGCAACTTTTATTTCACCATTTACTTCTCCGCCAATGCCGAAAATACCTTGAATAAATGTCCCATCAGCCTCAATCACCACGCCAAAATTTTCTTCCACTTCAACAATTTTTCCCTTGATATAAGCATGCAAGGGCAATATTTTTGGCGGCTCCCTAAAAAGCACCTGTCCCGTTATTTCAGAGATTGACTCCACAGTTCCCGTTATAGGAGAAGAAATAGATGATTTAAGAAAAGACAGTCCCAGAAAAGGTTTTGTCTCAGCTATTACCTCGTCCTTCTTGACCTGATCGCCTTCTTTCTTGAGCATATAATTTCTTATTTCAGAAGGTTCAATGCCAAGCCTGTTTACCACATTTACAGAAAAAACCTTACCAGGCAATTCTGTCTGCGCCACTGTGTCAAGAGCGTCTACTTCCTTTCCTTTCTCATAGAGAACCTTTCCGGGAATGGGAAGCATTCTTTTTTTTCTCAAAGTAATAAAAGGCACAACTTTAAGTCCAGGTGAATAAGCGTGAGCCATAATTTTCCTCCGATATTTTCTTAGTCATTCGACCATACACACAAACACCTGTCAAAGACAGGTCTTGTATTTTGCCACTCTTTAAGTGTCGTTCGGTGTCTGAACCGATCATTTAATTGTACATCCTCTTCTTATTTTTTCCTTAATCTCTTATTCCACTATCCTCTGACTTTTGATCAAGGGTACATATTCAATTTTTTATACCACTTCTCAAGCGATTCCACCCTCTTGCCTTCAGTTTTTGGCAATTCAAGAGGACGTCCTCTGCCATCAAAAATAACTCCAACAGTTCCGCCTTGTATTTTAGCCTCATACCTTGATCCCTTGCCCGCGCCGACATCAAAACTTTTAGCGGGCTTAAGAATTACTTCAGCATTCTCATCGCTTAAAGGGACAATAAATATCTCGCCAAAACGCAATTCTCCGCTTTGATTTCCGCTTTGAGCTTTTATTTCCCAATCAAGTATTTTTTCTCCTTCTTTGGCAAGACCTTTTGGAGCAATGTTGGTCCCAAGTTTTATCAAACAATCATTGTAAAAAACATCCAGCGAGGCTTTTTCATTTATCTGAGCCAAAACACCAAGATGAGGCATCATAAAAATAGAATCAACAGCCAGCATCGTAACACCTTCCAGCTGATATGCGTCTATCATCATAAGCGCGGATTGTATTCTCCTTGGTGAGTGAGCAAGAATTCCACCCGAACCTATCACGTAATTTAGACTCATCATGTTTATCAAACTCTGTCCGCTTGATGTCTGATCAAAGGCATCAGATATGGATCTTTCTTGTTGAACGCCTTTCAATCCAACGGCCAAAGCCTTGTGCTGAGCCAGAGCAAGTCTCAATGCCTCTCTTGCCACAGCATGTTCAACCTGTAAATCCTCCTGAGTCTGAGGAATAGTCGTAGGTCTAATCATCTTATTTTTCAATCTATTTCTGACTTCTTGATCTTCTATTTTGAAAGGCAACCACCTCATTATATTTTGGACACCAGCTTCAGCCATCACATTGGAAACCGAATAACTCATGCCTAGATTTGCGCTAACAGTTCTATTAAAAATTTCACTAAAGACAGAGAATACATCAGTAGTGGCTCCTCCTATATCAACAGCAAGCACATTGTAATTGTTTGCCCTTGCAAATTTTTCAGTCATAAGGCCCACAGCGGCGGGAGTTGGCATTATCGGAGCTCCCACCATCTTCATTAACTTTGGATACCCCGGAGCCTGTTGCATAACATGCTCAAGAAATATATCGTGTATTTTGTGCCTAGCTGGCATTAGATTTTCTCTCTCAAGCACCGGCCTTAGATTCTCTGTTATTACAAGAGCAGTTTTTGAACCAAGTATATCGTTTATCTCTTTATGGGCTTTGTTGTTTCCCGCATATATCACAGGAAGTTTATAAGAAGCGCCAAGTCTGGGTTTTGGATCAGCGGCTCTTATAAAGTTTGCCAATTCAACAACATGATTTACCGTACCACCATCCGTTCCACCAGAAAGAAGTACCATGTCTGGGCGAAGCTGCCTTATTCTTTCTATTTTCTCATGATCTGCTCTTCCATCATTTGAAGCTAAAACGTCCATTACTATAGCGCCAGCGCCAAGCGCGCATCTCTGAGCGGATTCACCAGTCATAGCTTTGACAGCTCCAGCAACCATCATCTGAAGTCCACCGCCAGCTGAGCTGGTCGAGACATAAACGTCAACGCCGGTATTTCCATTATTTGGCGTTATAACTTTTTCTCCATCAAGTATCTTCCTGCCAGAAAGTTCTTCAACTTCAGTTATGGCATTGAGAACCCCTCTTGTTACATCTTCAAAAGGCGCTTCCACAGTGGTGGGAGCTTCTCCTCTGAAAGTCTGCCTGTATGTATCTCCTTTCTTTTCTATCAAAATGGCCTTCGTGGTTGTACTTCCACAGTCTGTAGCTATTATGACATTAAGGTCCTTGTCTTGCATAGGCTCTCCTTTTATCTAAATGTTCTCCTTAAAAAAATCAAAAGCAGATGGATTTTGAAGCAAATCGGCAAGTCTTTGAATGTCTTCCTTTGAAAAAATCATATTCAAAAAAGGCATACCGAAAATCACGGCTTGGGAAGTTAGGTTGTGTAGGGGCAATGTAGCATCAACTGCCATAGCGGCCAAATGAGAAAGATTTCTCCTCTTTATAAGCGCGCAGGCTTTGAGTATAAAATCTTTATCCTGCTGACTAATAGGTGTTTTGCCCGGTATCTTGAAAGCATTTTTCCATATTCCCATGCTTTTATTTTACATAAATTAATTGCAAAAAAAAAGCTTGAAAGATTCAAAAAGTGGATGTATACTATGATTTGACCGCTTTTTTAATTTTTAGCGGCAAAAAGAGGGGAAATTTTGTGTTTAAAAAAGAAAATAATAATTTTTCAAAACCAGCGATTTTTTTGGCTACTATCGTGATTGTTTCAGCAGCGCTTTTTATAACAGTAAAGAGTTTATTTTCAGAAAGAAGCGCTCATGTGATTTCAGATTCTAATGGAAAACATTCATTTTTTGAAAAAGAGGGAGAGAGCAAACTTTTTGCCTCATCAATATCTCCATCTCAGCGCTCTGACTCTATATCTATCCTACTAAAAGCGAATGAGGGATATGCTTCTTCGGCAATAAAATCTGATTCAAATAGAATACAAGAAAAATTGCCATCCGCAATGAAAGATACATCCACAAGCGCTATTTCAGACTTTGAAAAACAGGCTCTAGCTGAATTGGGAGAAGCTGAAACTCCTCAAGAGGCAAAAAAAGATATAGGGGGAAGTAGCGCAAAATCAATAGAAAGTCTGGCTGAGGAGCAAAACATAGCCAACATAGGCGCTAGGAAAAATCAGAGCAGATCTAAAAGCTCTCTCTCAGGCAAAAAGTCAGCTTTTACAAGCCATCTTTCCGCTATAAACAATTTCAACAAACTGAGGATTGGGAAAAATTTTAAATCTCAGGGGGATAGTGGAGATATTTCACAGACCTTTGAACAGACTTCAAATGGCGCATATCTAAATTCTAATTTTAACTCATCAGGGAATCTCGGATTAAACTCTTCAATGGGATCTCAAGGCAATTCAGGAAGCTACGCTTCATCAGACGCAAATACGGCATCGAATTCAGCTGGCAGAACTGATGAAGCAAATAAGCCCAAGCCAGACATCCCCAGACCACAAATGATGGTATACAAACAAGTTTATGATTTTGGAAATGTGAACCTCTACGAGTATGCTAGAAGACTTGTTACTGTAATGAATGTAGGGAAAAAGGATTTACGAATAGGTAGGATAAACAAGCTCAATTATGAAGATAATTCATTTTATGTGACTAAAAACAACTGCTCAAACAGGACATTGAAACCTGCCACAGAATGCACATTTCAGATAGTTTTCAGGCCATATCACAGCGGGACAGCATCTGACGGTTTTGAGATAGAAAGCAATGATGCAGACAGAATTCCCTACTCCAATTATATAGAAGTTTCTGGAAAATCGTCATCCAGTCGTCCCCGTTATAACTCTTACTGGAATAGGACACCGTCGGAGAAATGGTGGTATACATGGTTGCATAGATATGAAGCCACAACAGAAATGGATTTTGGCACTGTTACATCTGGACATTCTCTGGAATTGAACTATTTATTCGTAAGCGACGTACCAATTTACGGTCTACACTTTGTAAAGGACTCAAGTAGAAAAGAAAATTCGGCTTTTTCTGTTTCCTACACAAATTGTCCTGATAATAAAGTAATAGGTCAGTGGCGTCCTTGTCTTGTGCGAATAAAATTCACTCCTACAGATAGTTTGTTAAAATATCTCTCTTCCAATTATGGCAAGTACTATGCCGTAAATGGATACAATGGGAACAAGCAACTCATGGATAATCCAGTATATCCACCTAATGTAATAGACAGGCCCTTTGAACTGGAACTTAAAGGGTATATAAGAGCCAAAGCTAAGGTCAATTATTCATTAAACTCTACAACTGTCAGAACTATCCCATTGAGAGCATTCACAAGCTCGAGATATCCTAACCCTAGACTAAAAAGAGTCGCGGAAGAAAATTTATATTCTTTTTAATGGAGGAACATATTATGGTGACTGGACTGGTATTGCTTAAACTTGCGCCGGGCAAAGAGAGATTGGCGCTGGCCAAATTGAAGGCCATTCCAAGCGTGGTGCATATGTCTGCTGTTTTTGGCAGATGGGATCTTGTTTTAGATATGGAAACAGAAGATTTGCCCACGCTTTCAAACATAGTTGTACAGGAAATACGCTCTATACCCGGAGTCATTTCCACAGAAACTCTTGTGACCACTTCTTTATAAAAGCATAAAGAATGAAGTTTTTATTTTTTTTATTTTTTGTCCTTTTTTTATCTCAGGCAAAGGCTCAAAGTTTCTATACAGGCGCTGTCATTGATCCGTCTTCACTTATTTCCTCATCTGCCACCATTCCTGTTTTTGAAAACTTGTTTCAAAGCTCTTTTACTGAATATTTCAAGACATGGGGTGTAGATTTTTCCACTGATTCATTTAATGGATCTGACCTTTTATTTGAAAAAAGTGGTTTAGAAAGAAGCGAACTCGTGATGCTTGCGATGATAGCAAAACAAAATAAAACATCATTTTACTCGCTTTTTTTAAAGGCAAAATCTGTAAAAAGCATAGAAAAAATAGCTACTGAAAATAAATTTGACATTAAAAAAAATTTCAAGCAAGCTATAAAAATAAAAGAAGAAATAGAAAAAAAAAGCGGGGATGATTTGAATAAACTTGGCATTGCCATAAGTTCTGATACATATGAAAATTACTAAACTCAAAATAATTTATTTTTCCCTTTTTATTTTATTTTTTGTCTCATTGTTTTTCTTTAATTCAAATAAAAAAATCGATTTTTCACATTCCGAGTGCGCCATGCTTAAAACAGATTCTGGATTTAAGATAAGTCTTGAACTTGCAAAAACTCCCCATGAACATGCCTTTGGACTGATGTTTAGAAAAGATCTTCCTGAAGATAGAGGAATGTTATTTGTATTCAAAGATGATGAGTACAGAACTTTTTGGATGAAAAACACTTTTATTCCATTAGACATAGTATTCTTGGACAAAAAATTAAAGATAAGAAAAATTTTTCACTCTGTTGAGCCACCCCAAAAAAATGACGACGATCTTTCCATTCCAAGAGTTTCATCAAAAGCTGCCTATGTGCTTGAACTGAAAGCAGACACCGCCTCAAAATATAAATTAACTGAAGGACTTAAGCTTAGCATTTCTAGTTATTCAAAGGGATGCAAGTAAAAAGCGCAAAAGTTAAGCTTTCTTTTAACTGCCATTTTTTCTATTATTAAGGTAAGATTTATTTTATATAATTGAAAAATATGAAAGCTGTAATACAAAGAGTAAATTTTGCATCTGTAGAGATAGAAGGGCGGATTTACTCTTCAATAAAAAAAGGCTTCCTTGTTTTCCTCGCCATAGGACAGGAGGACAAAATAGATGACTGTATTAAGATGGCAGATAAAATATCAAAGCTTAGAATATTCTCAAATGAAAACGGTAAATTCGATTATTCCATTGAAGACATAAAAGGAGAAATACTTATAATATCTCAATTCACTCTTTATGGAGATGCCTCAAAAGGCAGGAGGCCAGATTTTACCAAAGCGGCAATTCCACAAAAAGCCAGAGAACTTTATGAAAAAACCGTAAATGAGCTTATAAAAAGAAATTTACCAGTAGAAACAGGTATATTCGCCGCAGATATGCTGGTAAAACTTGAGAATGATGGACCAGTCACGATAATATATGAAACCTAACAAAGAAAGGCTAATTTCAACATTTATCTCTCTTGCCGAGATCCCTTCCCCATCGCTTAAAGAGGGAAAAGTGGCAAAGCTTGTGATAAAAGAGCTCAAGAAATACTCATCCCAATACTTCATAGACAAAGCTGCAGAAAAAACAGGCGGAGAAATTGGCAATCTAATAGTTAAGATAGATGGCGATAATAATCTAAAACCTTTTCTTCTCTCAGCCCATTTAGATACTGTAGCTGTAAACAAATCTATAAAAACAAGAGCGACACCAAGAGCTATTTACTCAGATGGCAGCACAATACTTGGCGCGGACTGCAAGGCCGGGATAGCCATAATTATTGAAACTATAAAAATTCTTAAAGAAAAAAAAATATCTCACCCACCGCTAGAACTTGTTTTTACCATAAGCGAAGAAAATGCTTTACTTGGGGCAAAAAACCTTGATTTTTCAGTCATAAAAGCCAAAACTGGCCTAATATTTGACAATGAACAACCTTTTGAAAACATAATACTCAAGGCTCCAGCCGCTGTAGGATTTGAAGTAAAAGTTATGGGGAAAGCCGCTCACTCAGGTGTCGCTCCGGAAGATGGAGTTTCTGCCATAAAAACGGCTGCTTATGCCATATCTAAAATGAAACTTGGCAGAATAGACAGTGAAACCACTGCAAATGTGGGATTTATTCAAGGAGGAGAAGGGATAAATATAGTACCTTCACTGTCATTTTTTGAAGGTGAAATAAGGAGTA
The DNA here is from genome assembly GCA_020722185.1 of Candidatus Avelusimicrobium gallicola. Taxonomy (GTDB): domain Bacteria; phylum Elusimicrobiota; class Elusimicrobia; order Elusimicrobiales; family UBA9959; genus JAAYVI01. Next base: position 25,420 of record DYLH01000016.1, read on the forward strand.
AAAAAACAGAAAAGATAAAGAGAATAGAAAAACATTTTAAAAAATGCCTTGAGAACTCTACCCTGATGTGTAAGGGTAAAATTAAGCCTTCATTTGAATTTAATTCAAGCTTAAAATTTCCAGATCTAGATATAAACGAAAAACACTATATTCCAATCTTACTCTCAAAAACAATGGGGGAAATGGGATTTAAGGCAAAATTCTCATCCTCTGGTGGAGGAACAGACGCAAATATTTTCAATAGCAAGGGAATAATAACGCCGATACTTAGCACTGGGATGAGAAAAGTTCACACAAATGAGGAGTATTTGGATTTGAAAGATTTTTTCAATTGCTCTGATTTAGCTCTGAGAATAATTTCAAAGTTAAAGGAGATTAAAAATGCAAGAAAATAATAGAGAGACAATAATAGATAAATTTTTGACATTGAAAGGAGCCATAAGGGAATTGTGGCTAATATTCATCTCAAAAATATTTACCATACTGGCATACTCACTTGTAAATTCAACTCTCGTTTTATGGCTTTCCTCAGATCTTAAAATGAGCGACAGCGGCGCTGGATTTATAATAGCCAGTTGGTCCACATTTTTGACAATATTCACTGTAATGGTCGGATCTCTTGTAGACGCGGTAGGCATAAGAAAATCTCTTATAGCCGGTTTTTCCATAGCGGCGATATCTAGGCTTGTAATGGCCATATTTGCTATAAAATGGATTGCTCTTCCTCTTGGACTTCTGCCGCTTGCTCTGGGAGAAGCCTTACAAACACCTGTAATGGTGGCCGCAGTAAAGCGTTTTTCTTCAACAAAACAGCGATCAATGGCATTTTCAGTATACTATGCGATGATGAATGTTGGATTTGCAATCGCTGGATGGACATTTGATAAAATACGAGCCGGACTTGGGGAATATGGGCATTACACTTTGCCTTTGATAGGCCTTCAGATAAGCACATACCAAACAATAATTTTTCTTGGAATGCTTTTTACACTGCCAAACATACTGATAGCATGGCTACTAATAAGGAATGGGATAGAAGTCACAGACAAAGGGCCTGTAATAGTTCCAGAAGAGATAAAATACAAAGATAAAAGTTTTTTAGAAGCCTCAATTTTATCCTTTAAGGACGCTTTGGCAGATTGGTTAAGAATTTTTTCAGGTCTATGGACTCAAACAAGATTTTATAAATTTTTGGCATTTTTCGCCTTAGTGGTATTCACAAAGTTAATACTATACCACATGTATTATACTTTTCCCAAATTTGCCATAAGAGAGCTTGGCGAAGGGGCTCCAGTTGGAAGGATATTTGGGATGTTGAATGCGGTTATAGTTATAATTCTAGCGCCAATAATTGGAGCTTTGACTACAAAGATAAGCGCTTACAGGGCTGTTATTATAGGGACTTCAATATCTTCCCTTTCTGTTTTTCTACTTGCTATAAACCCACAAATATTTTTGCCGCTGGCAAATGGATACTTTGGACATGCTATAGCTAAATGGCTTGATTTGTCAGGGCAAGTAAATCCGCTTTATTGCGCGATAGTATTGTGTGTTGTTCTTTACTCAATAGGAGAGTGTTTCTACTCCCCACGACTTTATGAATATCCAACGGCAATAGCCCCAAAAGGACAGGAGGGCTCATATCTAGCCCTTTCAATGTTACCATACTTTTTTGCAAAATTTTTTGTAGGGACTATCTCTGGATTCCTTCTTGAAAAATACTGCCCGGCTGAAGGAGCTAGAAATACACAGATGTTATGGTTCATAGTGGCCGCAATGGCCATGATAACACCAATAGGACTTCTAATATATAAGAAACAGATAAAAGTTGAAGAACAAGGACGAGAGGACTAGGGGCTTAAGAACTGATTTATTGCCACAGCAGTCTATTATTTGTATTATGTATATTTAGGATGATTAATTAAATGGTGACTATATACGAACAAATCAAACTGACCGCTTCCAAGTGTGGCAATAAGACTTCTTTTGTGGATGGGGAAAGAAGATTTACATATAATGAATTACTGCATTATTGTGATAGATGCGCTGAGATGTTTTGGCAACTTGGGATAAGGAAAGGGGATTCTGTGGCAATTTGTCTTAGAAATTCTGTGGAATTTGTTATATCATCCATAGCGCTTGGAAAACTTGGCGCCATTTCTGTGCCAATAAATTTCATGATTTCCAAATCAGATGAACTTATATATATACTAGAAAATTCCAAAGCAAAGGGCGTTATAACTGAAAAAGATTTTTTCAAAAATTATGAGAAACTTACAAAAAAACTTCCCGATTTAAAATTTACGATTTTGACAGATTCACACCAGGAACGCACACACAATTTCTGGACATATCTAAAACACAGCCATCACCATTTCCAAGCCGCTAGAGTATTGGCAGATCCGGACGATGTGGTATCCATACTTTACACTTCTGGAACCACCGGGAATCCAAAGGGTGTTATTCTCACTCATAGGAATATACTGGAAAACGCCAAGTCAGCGATAGATATAATAAACCCATCAAATAAAGAAGTTTTCATGGCATTGTTGCCTATGTTTCACACTCTTTGCTGGACTGCCAATGTGATTATTCCGATAGTTTTAGGAGCAAAAACACTGATAGTCAGAAATATAACCCCGCCAAAACCATGGCTAAAAGCTATGGGGAGAGAGGGCGTAACGATAATGATAGCAGTGCCTCAAATATATGCAGTCTTGGCAAAAGAAGCCAGAGGATTCAAAAAGATATTTTTAAGATATTGGTCTTTTAGGAAGGTATGGCTGGCAGTTTCAGGAGCAGCTCCGCTAAATAAAACAGTTGCGCATGCTTTTGAAAAGGCTTTTGGCATAAAAATTTGCGAAGGATATGGCCTTACTGAAACCAGCCCAATTGTAACAATAACACCTCCTAAAAAAGTAAAGCATGGCTCTGTGGGCAAAGCTCTTCCGGGAGTGAAAATAAAGGTTATAGATGAAAATGGAAATGATATCGGGAATAATCATCCTGGAGAAATATGCGTAAAGGGGCCTAATGTTACTAGAGGTTATCATAAAAATGAAAAAGCCACTGAGGATCTTTTCACGAAAGATGGATGGCTTAAAACTGGCGATATAGGAATAATAGATGAAGAAGGATTTCTTTTCATACAAGACAGGAAAAAAGATATGGTTATAGTCAAAGGTTTGAAAGTTTTTCCAGCCCAAATAGAACAAGTCATAAATACACATCCGAAAGTTCAGGAAAATGCTGTGATAGGTATACCAGATTCCTCTGGCAATGAAACAATGAAATGTTTTTGTGTTACAAAGCCGGGTGAATCATTGGATAAGTCAGAGATAATGTTATTTATAAAAAATAACCTGGACGCTTATAAACGCCCAAGAGAAGTGGAAATAATTGACTCTCTTCCTAAAAACAGCCTACAAAAAGTGCTTAAAAGAGAATTGCTAAAGAGAGAAATTGAAAGGAAAATGCGCATTAAAGTGCCTGCCTAAAAAATGTCTGATCTTGTCAAAGAACTTTTAAAAATGGAAAAGGACGTCTATTTAGTAGGCGGAGCCTTAAGGGATTATTTTCTAAAAAAACCTATAAAAGACCTTGATTTCGTGATAGCTATTGAAGCATCTCAATGCGAAAAATATTGCCTAGAGTTGGCTAGAGGAATAAATGCCTCGGCGTTTCCATTAGATATTGAAAAAGGAATATGGCGACTTAAAATGAGCAATGGTCTTCAAATTGATATATGTCCTATTCAAGGAGCAGGAATAGCTGAAGATTTAATATCCAGAGACTTTACAATTAACTCTTTGGGCATTCCCTTGATAGGAATTAAAAAAATTTCTTTAAATCAGGAAAAATTTACGATTCAAATCAACAAAAAATATTTATTGGATTTATCAAATGGCATTCAAGACATAAAGAACAAAAAAATAAGAGTTGTTCATCCAAAGACATTTGTGGATGATCCGCTTAGAATGTTGAGAGCTTTTCGCTTCGCTTACACTCTCAATTTTTCAATTGAGAATAAAACAATATCAGCAATAAAGAAAACTTTCAGAAAAATAAATGACTCGGCAAAAGAGAGAATAAGAGAAGAGCTTCTTCTCATACTCTCATCTGGCAATAGCGCTTGCGCATTCAAGGAAATGAAAAAATGTGGATTGCTCTATATGATTTTTCCTGATTTAAAAAAACAAGAAAAGTGCGCCGAAATTTACTATGGCAAGGGGGGGGTTTTAAAACACACTTTTAGGGTTCTTGAAAGGATGGACCTTTTCTTTTTATCCCCTAAAAAATACATGCCTGCATATAAAGGTTTTTCTTTAAACGAAAAAAAAATAAAACTTATAAAAATTTCGGCCTTGCTCCACGACATAGCCAAACCTCATACTGCTAAAAAGATCAATGGAAGATTGAGATTTTTCGGTCATGAAGAAAGAGGCGCTTCAATTTCTTATAAAATACTCAAAGAACTTAAATTTTCAAATGAAGAGATAAAGTATATATGCAAGATAATAGGACAGCACTTGAGAATAGGGAATATAGCTAATAGCCAGGAAATCACCCAAAGAGCGATGATGAGGATATACTCAGATCTTGGAGATGTCGCAACTGGTCTGATGATATTGTCATGGGCAGATCATGCAAGCTACATATCAGAAAAAAAACTTATATCTTCAATATCAGAAATGAAGAAAAAACCATTTTCTATACCTGCTCGCGGGCTTCCTAAGACAGGCTTTAAAAAAACTCTCAGATTTATACAGGTTGTAAATCTTATAGCAAAAAACTATCTAAAAAACAAAGACAAGCTCAATACAAAACCTATTTTAGATGGGCATGAAGTAATGGAAATATTAAATCTGCCACCGGGGCCTAATGTTGGGAATGCCCTAAGGAAACTAAGATTCATGCAACTGGAAGGGAAAATAAAAAACAGACAAGAAGCTGAAAGATATCTCAAATCCTTAAAGTTTAATAGATGTGGTTTGTAAGCGCATAAGTTCTAATTTTAAAAGTTTCTAATATTCTGACTTTTTAATATTCAAACTCAATATTGTTCTCTATTTTATATTCTCTGCTTTTTACAGTGCTATTTAGAAGCTATATAAAGCCACTTACTAGAAGCTTTAAGTCGTGCGGAAGATTTTTCAAGAGATATAAATTCCTTTTTTATACTCTCAGAAATCTCTTTTTCCTTGATAATTTGTTGCAGTTTTTTTCCTTTGACTTTTCCTGAAGACATTGGGGCATTTCTCAATGAGGAAGTGGAATCTTTCACCAGTAGAAAACGCATAACATTTATTTTTCTATTTATCCTATTGCTATAAACCATTATTGTTCTGGTATATTTGGCAGTTTCGGCATCAGGTCTTATATTTGATAATTGAGTTTTATTTAGAGCAGTCACTTCATTTAGACTTTTCTTTATAAGTCTTACTTTTTGAATTATAGAATCTGTGTCACTGATTTTTTTGGAAATCTTTATTTTCTCTATAGTTTCGTCCATATACTCATCTTGTTTAATAAGTTTGTAGAGTATATCTTTTAGATTTGAAGAAGCGGATATTGACTGATTAGGAGATGTGGGAACTTCCTTTGCGTTTTTAGATCCGGCAAAAACAGGCGAATAGATAAAAAAGGATACTAAGAATATTCCAAATATTTTTTTCATTTTCCCTCCATTCATCGATAATATTTTAGCTTTGCTTAAGCCATATAGGAAGGGCATTAAGTGTAATTTTTTTGATTTTGAGTACCCATATCTTAATAGGCCTTTTTTCCTAGGTAGTGATTATCTAAAAAATAAAAACAAATTATTTTTCCATTTGTAATTTTTCTTGCAATTTATGTAAAATCTAAGTGAAGAGATGGTTTTGTTTTCTAATTTTTGCGCGGGCGTAGTTCAATGGTAGAACGAGTGCTTCCCAAGCATTAGACGTGGGTTCGATTCCCATCGCCCGCTTGCGACGCTAAGCGAAAACAATGGTTTGTTTTCGCAAGGGAATCGAAGACCGCAGCGAGCTTAAGCTGATATAGCGAGCGAGGGGCGGCCCGCGAAAAATTTTGCGGTGAGCAAAATTTATTTGTGGGAGATTCCCATCGCCCGCTAGTCCTCATAATTATGATAGAGAAAGAAATAGAATCAATACTTAAAAAAATAGGCGAAGATCCGCAAAGAGAAGGCTTAAAGAAAACTCCTCTTAGAGTAGCTAAAGCATATAGTGAAATAATGTCGGGGTATAAATCCAACATAGATGATGTCTTTAATAAAGCATTTTTTAAAGTTAATTATAAGGAAATGGTCATAGTCAAAAATATTGATTTCTATTCCATGTGCGAGCATCATATGTTGCCATTTATGGGGAAAGTACATGTGGCATATATACCAAATGGCCTTATAGTTGGCTTATCAAAGATACCCAGAATAGTCGAGGTATTTTCAAAAAGGCTACAAATACAGGAAAGGCTGACAGTTCAGATTGCAGATATTCTATACAAGAAGTTAAAACCTAGAGGTGTTGGGGTGATAATAGAAGCCAGACATCTCTGTATGACTATGCGCGGCATAAAAAACCAAACCGCCACAGCTGTGACAAGTTCTATGCTTGGTTGTTTTGAAAAAGATCCTAAAATTAGAAATGAGTTTCTGTCTCTAATAAGGGACACTGAAAAAGTCTAACATAGTTCTAATTCCTGATAAAAGATCCTTGTTTTTACCTCCTAAATATAGTAGAATTTCAATGTATGAGGAACAAAAACCTTTTGTATGTAATTATTTTGCTCTCTCTTGTAAGCGGCGTATGGTCCGGCAGAGAAGTTTACAAAAAAATAAAGCTTCATCTTTATGGCGACAGTCTTGAAATAAATCCTGCCGCTGTTGATGCCGAAACAACAACAATAAAGACTGCCAGTGTGCCAGAACCTGTTCAAGATAAGCAAGAACAAGATGTAAACATTGAAGAAAAGTTACCAGACAACTCTGTCATTCAAACACAAGAAAAAACAAAAGTAAAAGCCGTAAAAACTCTGTTTAAATACAAAAACAAAAAGGCAAAAAAAGTTTATCTTTCAGGCTCTTTTCTTAAATGGAAAGAAAAGCCTATGAAAAATAAAAACGGAGAGTGGCAAAGGGAAGAGTATATATTGCCAGGTAATTATTTCTACCACTTTATTGTGGACGGGAAAAAAACTCTTGACCCTACTGCGTCTAAAACCCCTATGGGGGAATCTTTAGTAGTTATTAGATGAGGTTTTTATTTAACAAATATTTAATATAATCTTAATATGCTTTTCCTAAAATATCTGCAAATGAAAAGGTTTATTGCCAAAGATTGTTTTTTTCTGTTTGTTTCCATTTTGTCTCTATTCTTGTCCCCTTCATATTCCTATTTAACTCATGGCAATGCTTTGGGACTTATGCCAGATGGTAATTTTGTTTCCTGCGGCGGCTGGGTATGTGCA
>DYLH01000059.1 GCA_020722185.1 Candidatus Avelusimicrobium gallicola
TGGGAAGGAAAGATTGAAAATTCACAGGAAACCATGCTGATTATAAAAACAAAGGAAAAGCTGACAAAGGATATTATGCAGCCAGTTAAAGAAAAACATTCTTACTCCGTTCCTGAAATAATATTTCTTGACATAGCCGATGGGAGCGAAGAATACTTAAACTTTATTGGAGCAAACAGACTTTTCAGCTCAAATATATCCAGTGATAAAGAGAGGGGAAAATGAAAACAACTCTTCACATACTTGTGGTTATTGTAACTGGATCCTTGATTGGAACTTTTATTTCAAAACTTACTCATATATGGTTTCCTCAAGGTAATGTAGCATCTCTTCTTTCCACTTCTATAAACACTGGACTCAACCCAACCACAGTTGATTTAAGCGTTGTGCAATTTACTATAGGACTATTGTTTAAATTTGATATACCCACTATCGTGGGAGTTTTCATATCGGCTCTTATATACAAACAACTAATCAAATGATGAAAATCATACTAGCATCGAAATCGCCAAGGCGTATAGAGCTATTAAAAAAAGAAGGAATTGATTTTGAAATAATTCCATCAAACATTGAAGAAACTAGTCAATTTAAAAATCCATCAAAAATAGTTGCAGATTTGGCTTTTAAAAAAGCTATATCTGCGGCCACAAAATATCCAGATAGGCCTATTTTGGCTGCAGACACTGTGGTATATGTCAAAAGAAAAATTCTTGGCAAGCCCAAAGATTCAAAAGACGCTTTAAGACTTTTGAAAATTCAAAATGGAAGGAAACAGTCAGTATTTACAGGAGTTTGCCTTTTGTGGAAAAACAAAAATATAAACTTTTGTGAAACCGCAAAGTCTTTCTGTTATGCAAGAAAATTAAATATAAAAGAACTGAAAAGGATTTCAACTCGCCATCTTGACAAGGCGGGAGCTTATGCAATACAAGATAAAGAGGATTATTTCATAAAAAGAATAAAGGGAGATTTCGACAATGTGGTTGGACTTCCGATGAAAGTAGTAAGAAAATTTCTTAAAAAAGCAGGGCTTTACAAGGAGAAAAAATGACAAAAAAAGAAAAATTTTCTGTTAAAAAAATATTTTTTATATCTTATGCACATAGACTGCTAAATTATAACGGAAAATGTGAAAATCTTCATGGGCATAATGCCAGAATAGAAATAAAGATAGAAAGTTCAAAACTAAACTCAGAAAAAATGGTTGAAGACTTCACTAAAATTAAAAACAAAGCTGGAGTGTGGCTTAATGAAAATTTGGACCATAAAACAATACTTTCAAATAGAGATCCGCTTGTAAATGCTCTAAAATCACACAAACAAAAAATGTTTTTAACTCATGAAAATCCCACGGCCGAAGCTCTTTGCAAAATAATTTATGAAAATATCAGAAAGCTTGGATTTGATATTAAATCAGTAAAATTTTGGGAAAATGAAACTTCAGTAGCATCTTACAAGAAAAATTAAGGAGGAAATATGGAAGAAAAAATTTTAGAAATGGCCATTATAGGAGCAGGACCTGCAGGACTTACCGCGGCCATTTATGGAGCAAGAGGCGGGCTTGATACAGCAGTTTTTGCCGGGCCAGCAGCTGGAGGGCAATTGCTAATGACAATGGATATAGAAAATTTTCCCGGATTTGCAAATCCTATAAGTGGATTTGACTTGATGACAAAAGTTTTAACTCAAGCCAAAAGGCTTGGAGCTCAAATAATAAACGAGAATGTAAGAGAGATTGAAGTTTCTTCTAATTTATTCACAATAAGAGCGGGACAGAAAGACTATAAAACAAAGACCATAATAATAGCTACCGGCGCGCAAGCCAGATGGCTTGGATTGCCAAGCGAAAGCAAACTTATGGGGAAGGGCATTTCAGGCTGTGCCACTTGTGATGGATTTTTCTATAAAGGAAAAGAAGTCGCAGTTATCGGAGGGGGAGATACTGCTGCTGAAGATGCTCTATTTTTGACTAAATTTGCAACAAAGGTTTATATGATACACCGTAGAGATCAATTGAGAGCCGCTTTTTTACTTCAACAAAAAATAAAGAGCAATCCCAAAATAGAAATGATATATGACCATGTTGTAGAAGAATTCCTTGGAGAAAATAAAGTAGAAGGAGCAATATTGAAAAATGTGAAAACAGGAGATAAGAAAACTTTGAATGCCTCAGCTTTCTTTGTGGCAATAGGACATACTCCTAATACAGAAATTTTCAAAGGCAAAGTTAAATTGGATAATGAGGGATATGTTGAAGTTAATGCAAACTTTGAGACTTCAGTTGAGGGGATATATGCCGCCGGCGATGTATGCGACCGCATATATAAACAGGCAATAGTGGCGGCTGGCAGTGGATGTATGGCTGCGATGAATGCAATAAAACATCTTGAAAACAAGTAACCCTATTTATTGAATGAGCGGGTTAAATTGAAAAATTTTTTCCAATTTTTTTTCATTTCATTTGATTGTTCCAAGCTTATAGAAGGGATAAACTCCTTTTCTATTTGGACAAGATTCCAATTTGAACAATCAAAACCCATTGAAGAAGCGCAAAAAAAAGCAAGACCAAGAGCTGTGGCTTCTTTTTGCATAGGCCTTACGGTTTTAAGCCCTGTTATATCTCTTAAAAAAGATGGTATATAGTCAATTGAAGAAAGGCCGCCATATGTCATTATTCTAGAGATCTCTTTTTTCTCCCTCATAATTTCAAAAGACTCATTAAGTAAAAAGACTATACCTTCAAGAGAAGCTTTGAGAATCATATTTGAATCGCTTTCTGGATTAAAGCCTGAAAAAGTTGTCTTGGTGGAATAATCCCAATAAGGAGAACCTATGCCTCCTATAGCAGGTAGGGCAAATATACCACTTGAACAGGCATAAGGCTTGCATTCAAGCAAAGACAAATCAGATTTTATACCCATTTTCAAATCAAGCCATTTCAAAAAAGTTCCACATGAATTGACCGTTCCCTCAAACATATATGAAATATCTTTATCTGATGAATAAGCAATAGAAGTAAGTATGCCTTTAAGTCTTTCAAATTTATTTCCACAAGGGGAAAGGACAAAAGCGCCGGTGCCAAAGTTTGACACTGCATAATCTTTTGTCAAAAAAGGCAAGGCGGCGGCTTGTTGGTCTCCGACTATTGAATTAAGAGGCAGTTTTCTACCCTCATATTCAAGTTCAATGGGACTCAATGAAAAACTAGGAACAATTTCAGGCAACATCTCAGTGTCAATACCAAAAATAGAACATAGCTTATCGCTCCATTTTGCTGAATTGGCATCAAAAAGCAGTGTGCGCTGAGCAAATGTTGGGTCTATGGCAAAAAGAGATCCACGACTTATATGAAAAAGTATATATGTAGGCAGAGGAGCAAAAAAAATATTTTTACCAATCTTTCTGGAAGAAATTTCTTTTGAATTTTCAATAAGCCAAGATGCTTTGGAGGCTGAATAATATGGGGTTTTGTAAAGACCTGTTATTTGATTTATTTCTTCATTGGATATGTCAAACTTTTTAATAAATTCACTTGCCCTTCCATCTTGCCAACTTAAAACTGGAGTAAGTGGCATTCCATTTTCATCCATGAAAAGAAAACTTGAGCGTTGACCTGTTATTGAGAATGAATCTATTTCTCCCTTCCATGAAGAGAGAAGGGAAGAGAGGACATAGAGATGAGCCTGCAATAGTTTTTTAGAATCATATTCCACTCTATCTTTGTGATAGCAAGGCATGAGAGATGTTTCGGCAGAAGCCAAAATTTTGCCATTTTCATCGCAGATAATGCCTTTTACATTGCTACTGCCGCCATCTATAACTAAAAAAGCGCTCATTTCAAAACTTTCTCCTTGCTTCGCCCTTAATAAAATCTTTTTTCACTAAGTACTTTATAAGTTCCTTTTTTAATTCTTCATCTGGGAGAGATAAGATAAGCTCATTAATTTTTTCTTTAGTCGGCCAAAGAACTCTTTCGTAAATTCCTTTTTCCTTTAAAGCTCTTATAAGGCTTTCTCTTTCCTTTACATCGTATTTAGTTTCTTTTTTAATATTTACCGAAATTTCTTCTGATTCAAATGAAAATTCTCCATAATCAAGCATATTAACCAGCTCATCTTCAATTTTTTTTGCTTTTTCCTCAACTTCTTTTTTTTCAATTAAAGCTCTGGCATAATCTATAGCGAGGGCCTTGGGATTTTTTTCTTTAGAAATAAAATCATTCGAGTTGGGTAAAGATTTTTCTTTATAGACAGGGCAATATGTCTTGAAGTCGCAAAATGAACATGATCTTTCAGAAGGTTTTGGGTCAAATTTTTCTGCCCTTATATTCTCGGCTGTAAGCAGAGCTTTTTCCCAAAAAACCTCTATTTCTTTCTCTGAAGCTCTGGAATAGTTTTTTTCTCTCAATCCTTCTATGTAGTAATACATAAGACTGTCAATTTTAACATGATCTACTTTTTCTCCAGTTTTAGTAAAAACTTTTTCAGAAAGCCTATTATCCAACTCGGATATCTTTTGATACATATAAAGCTGTTCAGGTGTTCGCCCAGCTGGCTTTCCTGTCTTATAGTCTATTATCTTTATCAAGCCATCACCCAAATATTCTATTCTATCAGCAACCATAATGACATTGAGGCCATCAACTTCGACTTCAGTTTTATATTCAAGAAGAAATGGAGTATCAGTCTCGAGACCATGTTTGTCTTGGTACTTTGAAAGCAAATCACAAGCCTTAATAAAATCCGCCTCATGTTTCTCTATTGATTCATAGCCTTTCTGAATATAATCTTTTTCACTCCAGATCAACTTGAATTTTTCAATTAAAGATTCTTTTGATGGATGAGGACTATAGGAATGAAAATATTCAAGCGATTCATGTATAGCCTGACCAAAAGCAAAAAAATATTTGGGTTTTTCGGGAAGTTTTTCTACATACTTAAACTTGTATTTAAGAGGGCACTCATTGTATAGCGACATCTTTGAATAGGAAAAGAGAAATTTTTTCCCATCAGTATTTTTTTTCTGAACTGTTTTGTTATTGTCTTGAAAAAGCTCACCCTGAATATATTTATCTTCGTTCATAGGAAATCAACTCCGTTATTCTTGTTTCTTTTCCTGAATGCTCTATCGTGGAAAGAACTCGGCCAATTCTGGGAGCATAGTAAAATACCTGTCTAAATGAATCTCCATAATATTCCAAAACTTTAATGCATCCAGAGAAAGATCCAGCCTTTGTGTTTACCTGAATACCCAAATCGCCTATTTTAAAAGTTCTTCCATTGTATACCCAGGATAAATTCTTTCTTATAGGATATTTTATAATTTCACGTCTTTCTACGCCTTTTTTCTCAAAAATAAAAAGTCCCTCAACTCCTATTTCAATATAAGACTTAGAAATAAGTTTCTTGCCTGCATATATCTTTTGTATCCAAAGAGATTTATCCTTCAAACTTTTTTTGAAGGAAAGCTCTTCTATCGCATTCTTGCCATAAGTCTGAGAATCTCCATAAGTCAGGATTTTAACAGATTCATCTGGATAGTATTGAGGACAAAGATAGAGATATTTGGTAGCTTTAGAGGAAATTTCTGATCCCGCATTTAAGCGAGCTATTTTTTCAAAAAAAGGAGCAGCTTTTGAACAAAGTCCAAATTCTCTATAAATTTGTCCCGCTCGCATAAGAGAATTTTCAAATTCAGGCCCTTTTTTAGAAACTAATGAATATTTTTCATAGTAATGCGCCGCTTCCAGTTTTTTACCGCTTTTATCCAGCAATTGAGCTTCCCTGTAGTAGTCTTTTTCGCAAGAGACAAAAAAGAGGGGGATAAGTAAAAAAAATTTTTTCATAAAAAGGCAGTAATTGATCCCAAAGGTGTGTATTTGCTGCTTTACCTATAAAGAACACATACCCCCACCAGGAATCG
>DYLH01000060.1 GCA_020722185.1 Candidatus Avelusimicrobium gallicola
AAAAAATAAAAACAATTTCATTTTGATTTATTTTCCATTGTTTGAAGTTTATCTTTTAACCATTTAATAGACTCATGCGAACAAAATTTAAGCGCTTTTTTTAATTCCTCTTTCTCTATATTATTTTCTCTATTTTCTGAATGTATTCCCGCCTTCCCGAGATATGCCGAACAAACTATTTCCTTTTTATAAAAATTAGCATTGTGTGTTATCACGGAATAATAGTTCAAAGACTCCTGAAATTTTTTTTGCATTCTTTTAGCATAGGCCATATTAAGCAAGCTCTCAGCATGATAAGGATTTATTTCCAAAGCTTTTGAAAAATCATCTACAGCTGATTTAATATCGTTTTTTTTGAGTTTTTCAACTCCAGCATCTGAATATTTTTTCGCCTTTGAATTTTTTTGCGGATCGCCTTTTATGATTTTTTCTAAGCTTTCCTCTTCTCTTTTCTCTTCGCTTTCCTCTTCATTATAAAAACTTTCAACAGAAACAAGTCCAGAATAAGATGCAAAAAAACCTTTTTTATCTGAATCCTCTCTGACATTTTTCTCTATTTCTTTTTTTTCTTTAAGATCCACAGCGCAAAGAAAATGTATTTTTTTCCACAACATTCCTCTATCTGCTTCAGGTATTGAGTTAAGTATATCTACAGCTCTCTTTTCCTCTCCATTTCTCCTATAGAATTCTGCAAAGTAGGTTTTAAGAGATGAAAGAAGAGATTCTTTTTTTATTCCATATAATTTTTTTTCTCTAAGATTTTTTTGAGCAATTTTAATATTTTTTTCGTATTTTCCACTTATCTTCATAATTTTTGAAATAAAATAAAGAGTTCTTTCATTTATCTTATTTTCAAGATCAGATTGGCCGGCAAAACTAGAAAAAGCGTAGTAAAAAGATATTTCTGGTTCTTCTTTAGTTAAATCATAGCCAACACTTATATCCCCTTTCTTCAAATTAAAATTCTTATATAGTATTCCAAGAAAAAAATTCTGAACAAGAAAATTGTACTTCTTATACCAATGCACTCCATCAGAAAAAAATTCTTCTTTTATCAGCGGACTAGATGAAAGCCCTCTAAAAAAGCCTTCCAAATCGGCGATGAATGCTCCTTTATTATGGGCAAGATTTTTTAAAGCTTCATTCCTGTATTTGGATGCCCTGTCCATTCTGTAATCATAAGCCGCAGCTCTGGAAAGAAATTCTAGAGCTTCTATATTTCTGGAAAGCTTAAATAAGCAAAGGCCGGCATAGTAATTTGCAAATGGTTCATTTTTATATTTTTTAGTAGATATTATCTCATTAAAAACGGAAAAAGATTTTTCATATTCACCATTATCAAAAAAAGAATAACCTTTTATATATGCCGGGAAATATGGTCTTTCCCCATTTGGAGGAAGAAAAAGATTTGAAGGCAAGGTTGTAATAAAAAATTTAATGCCATGTTTTTGGGCCGCCTCAGCCATATCTGAAATATTTTTCTTTTGTATTTCCAGGCTATAATTGAATAATTTCTCCCTTTCATCTGAAAAAATCCTGCTTATATTATAAAAGAGATTAAGATATCTCCTGTTTAATTCAGCCTTAATTCCAGGGCATGGCTCATTGAAAGCTTCATTATTTCCGCTTAAGAGCACAATGGCGTCTGGGTTAAAATCCAGACTTTGAAAAAATACATCCCTTATCCTTCCACTATCGTAGGCTGGCATACCAAAATCAATTATTTCAAAATCTTTCTGCGAATTAAAAGGCTGCCCTTTGGGACGATCTTTATTGGAATAAAGTATAGCGGCAGCAGATTCTCCAATTATAAAAATTCTCTTGCGAGATTTGTCCTTGTTTATTGGGAATTTGAAATCACGAGAATAGGATCTATTGGGCAAAACATATTTGACCCCATTTTCTTCTACTGTCTTAAAAAAGGGTTTTTTAATTTCCTCGCAAAAAAAGCTATTGAAATTCAAGTCTTGGGCAAAAACAGAAAAAGAAATAAAAAAAATAAGGTTAATCATACAAAAAATACAATCACCTATTCTGCCCCAGACCAAACCTTTGCCAATAAAATGATTAAATGGCGCGTTTAGAGGCCTTTTTATAAAGCGTTTTCAGTATAGCTGTAGGGTTATTTTTACTGCATGCGGCTATCATAGCAGCTATGACAAAAGGCTTATATCCAGCTTCTTTATAGGTGCCTATTCGGTATTTTTCAAAAACTTCGGCAGACACTTCACCCTGTTTGCAGGATACCCCTGTTATATCGGCAGGAAGACAATGCAAATAAACCGCTTTTCCATTTTTTGTAAGCTTCATCTTTTCTTCATTGCATTCCCAATCTGAGTATTTGGCATTCTGAGCCAGACAATGCTTTTCCAATTCTTTAAGACCTGAATTATATCCTTCCTCTAAGAGTTTTGTCCTCTGTTGCATAACACTGTAAGGAGCCCAGCTCTTTGGATAAACTATATCCGCATCTTTAAAAGCGCTTTCCATGCTATTTGAGACCTTAAAACTTCCGCCTGATTTTTCCGCATTTTCCCGCGCTATTTTAATTGTCTCAGGCAAAAGGTCATATCCTTTAGGATAAGCAAGCTCCACATTCATACCAAAGCGAGTCATCAGGCATATCACACCCTGTGGCACTGAAAGAGGCTTGCCATAGCTTGGAGAATATGCCCATGTCATTGCTATTTTTTTGCCTTTCAACTTATCAAATCCACCAAAGTAATTTTTTATAAAAAGTAAATCTGACATACTTTGAGTTGGATGATCTAGATCACATTGGAGATTTACAATGGCAGGACGCTGATTTAATACACCGTTTTTATATCCATCGTCAAGAGCTTGAGCCACTTCCCTCATATAGGTATGACCTTTGCCAATAAACATATCGTCTCTTATGCCTATTACTTCCGTTAGAAAAGATATCATATTGGCCGTTTCTCTTACAGTTTCGCCATGGGCTATTTGGGATTTTTTCTCGTCGAGATCTTGAACAGCAAGGCCAAGAAGATTGCAGGCGCTGGCAAAAGAGAAACGAGTTCTGGTGGAATTATCCCTGAAATTTGAAACAGCCAAACCGCTTTTAAACATTGTAAGATCAATATTTCTGGCATGCATCTCTTTTAGTAGCTCAGCTATTTTAAGAACAAAATGGAGTTCTTTGTCATTTTTCTCCCAAGTGAGAAGAAAATCTTTTCCATACAAATTGGCTCCAAGTTTCTCAAGATTGGAAAGCTCTTTTTCAATATTGAAATTCACAGACTTTGAGTTTGATCTTTTCTGGGCAGTTTTCATTTATCCTCCTTATATACCCTTAAATATAGACTTATTTTATCAAAAAACCGCCTATACTAGCATAAAAAGAGGCGGCTTTAATTAAATGATCTATTGGCATAACTTCATTTACAGAATGGGCATATATTTCATTGGCAGGCCCAAAGCCCACTGTAGGTATTTTAAGTCGTCCCGCGCTGGCCACGCCATTTGTGGAAAAAACCCATTTATCGACTACAGGATCTTTGCCAAGAGCCACAGTGGCGGCTTTTACCGCAGCCTTAACAAGCTCATGATTTTCAGGCAAAACCCAAGTTGGAAAGTATTTTTCTTGAGACACTTTAAGCCCTGTCCATGAAACAGCTTCATAATTTAAAACTTCCACTTTGGCTTTATATTTTCTTACCGATGAAAGCCTCTCTATTTCCCCCACAGCGCTTTTCATTGTTTCACCCATTGTAAGACGCCTGTCAAGGTATATAGTGCATTCATCAGGAACGGCATTGAGAGATGGAGTTTTAGCCTCTGTGAAAGTTACGGCCACAGTTCCCTTGCCAAGAAATTTATCCTTTTTGAGTCTATTGTTTAGTTTATCTATCTCTTGAACTATATAAGACATTTTGGTTATGGCATTGTCTCCTCTTTCCGGCGCTGAGGCGTGACAGGAACGCCCCTTTACCACAACTTTTATCTCCATTCTGCCTCTATGCCCACGATATACAGCAAGATTGGTAGGCTCTGTTATAATTACATAATCTGGCTTTAATTTCTCTTTCTTTACTATATGCATTATGGGAAGGCCATCGCAATCTTCTTCTTGAACAGAACCGACAGCCATATATGTATAACCGTTCGCAAGACCAAGCTCCTTTATTGCCTTGCCAGCATAAACTATTGAAGCCATAGAAAGCTTCTGATCGCTAGCTCCTCTTCCATATATAGAATTATTTTTCACTATGGCGGCAAAAGGATCTATTTTCCAGGCCTTTGGATCTCCCACGCCCACAGTGTCAATATGGGCATCTATCATTATTTTCTTTTTCCCATTGCCTATAAAACCAATTATATTTCCCATTGAATCAATTTTGACTTTATCAAAACCGACCTTTATCATCTCTTTTTCTATTCTTTCCACAAGCTTTCCTTCCTGACATGAAAAAGAAGGGATCCTTATTATGTCTCTAGCGAAAGCCACCATATCTTTCTCATATGATTTTATTTTCTCGTTAAGAGCATTAGCGTCTATTTTCATTTTAGTCTCCTTAAATATTCGAACACCTGTTTTTATCTTACATTATTAGAGCTTTCTCTCTGCATATATTCCATAATAGCTTATTTTATATAATTTTTACCATGGAGAAGAAAACAGATATTTTTTTCATTCATGAAGGCAGGCATTCACGATATAAACATTCACTTCCCATAATGCCAGTTGCGCTTGTGGGGCTGGCATCAATGCTTAAAAAAAAAGGTTTTAGAGCTGTCATAATAAACCTTGCTACTGAGAAAATATTTCAACCAAAATACGATGTCCTGAAGTTAATAAATGAAATTTCGCCATCTTTTATTGGGCTACCGCTATATTGGCATGCACAGGTTAGAGACACATTGATTTTAGCTTCTAGAATAAAAAAGAAATTCCCTCATATAAAAATAGTGTCAGGAGGCTTTATGGCCTCATACTTTTATAAAGAAATTATGGCAGATTTTCCACAGATAGATTTTATCATAAGAGGCGATGCTGAAATGCCTCTGATAAAACTCTTAGAAAATAGCAGTATTGCCAATCTTAAAAATATACCTAATCTATCTTTTAGGACGACAAAAGGTGAAATTTTACATAATCCACTTTCTTATACAGCCACAAGCGAGGAGTCAGATGATTTAGATTTTTCAGATCATTCCACCATCCTAAATCCTGAACATGCATTTCTTATCTCAGAGGAATGGGACTTTTCTTTTGATAGTCGTAAAATTGATGTTTCAAAACTTAAAAATTATCTTTTTTACTCACCAGGGCGTGGTTGCGCTTGGAATTGTTCTTTCTGTGGCGGTTGCGCAGAAAACCAGCTTAAAACTATGGGCCGGGCAAAACCAGTTTACAAAAGTCTGTTCTCGGCGGTAAAGGACATATCTCAACTTGTAAAAAATGGCTGGAATAAAATATATCTTCCATTCGATGCACTGCCAAACTCAAAATACTACATTGCTCTTTTTAGAATTTTAAGAAAGGAAAAAATATCCTTTGCGGCTAGATTTGAGTCTTTTGGACTCCCTTCCTATTCCTTTCTGCGCGAATTTGCGGCAACCTTTGCTGACACTTTAAATAATAAAAGCGATATTACTGTTTCACCTGAAACCGGCAGTGAAACTCTAAGAAGAAAAACCAGAGGATTTTTATATTCTAATGATCAGCTTTTAGAGTTCGCAAGACATGCCTCTGCTCTTGGTATAAGAGTCTCATTTGGCTTTTTGGCCGGAATACCACTTGAAACGAAAGAGGATATGAATGAAACTATTGCTCTGGCAAAAAAGCTAAAGGATATATCGGACAAATTTGAATTTTTTATCAATCGCATAGAAATGGAACCTGGCGCGCTATTTTTCGAGCGGCCAGAGAAATACAATGTACAATTGCCGGGGAAAT
>DYLH01000017.1 GCA_020722185.1 Candidatus Avelusimicrobium gallicola
TAAAGCAGAAAGTAAATAAGTATGTGAAGCACATTTTGGGTTGCCACTAAAAGCTAATTCCAAATAATTCGCTCTTTTCACTTTAAGTTTTAGGTTTAGCAATTCTTTCTTAAGCTTTAGTCTTAGAAGGCAAAGCATACCATATCTTTTTGGCTAAAAAAAAGCCCATTATCGCAAAAGGAATCAAAAACACAGGCCAGCTGGTCCAGTTAGATGGATCCTTAGCCGCTTCACCTACTGGGGTTATACGGCCTATTACTATGGACTGCAGTCCTGTGCCAAGATAGACCATCCCGTCCACTATACCAGTAGCCGCCCCAGCATTTTTGGCGCCACCAAAATCAGTTGTAGAGGTGCCAGACATTATGCCATGGACTCCAGTCACAGCCATAGAAAGCATCATTGTAGAGATTCCAGCCCACCATAAATTCTTGCCCAGAGTTAATGAAATTATCACTATACTAAAAAACATTATGGCATACAAAATAGTTGCCATAGGAGCTCTTCTTGAATTAAAGAACTTGTCTGAAACCCACCCGGATAAAAAAGCTCCAATAAGTCCAGTGATAAGAAGTACTAGCCCCCAATTTTGTGTAACCCAGAAAGTCTTTTTAAAACCTATTTCAGAAGCAAAAATTGGATACCAGTGCATTATTCCATTTCTCAAAACTCCACTTGAGAATTCTATTCCACATACCACTATCAGAACTGGATGTGTGAGAATCTTTATAAAAACCTCTTTCATAGGCAGTCTTTCACCTGTTGTGGAAAGAGAGTCTTCTCCCGTGTCAAAATTTTCATATCCTGCATCGGAAGGATTGTTTTTCAAGAATAGAAACATTATTATCCAGAGAGAAACAAGTATAATTGCCGGAACAAAAAACAATGACCAATTTTGATTGACTCCAGTTCCGCCCAACCCAAAAACATGGGCAAAAATTTTAGCAAACAAAGAAGGATTTTCGCCTCTAACCGCTCTTGATGCTTCTGCCAGCGCAAATCCCCAGTCAAAGGCAAAATAAAGTCCGCAGGCTATCATTGAGCCAAATATCGTAGAGAATGTTCCTCTTTCCCTAACATGAAACCATGGAGCTTTTACAGTAACTATGGAAATTGCGCCATAACTTTGAAAGTGCATATTCAGGGCATAGAGAAGTAAAAAAGAGTTGAATATAGAAATATTCCAATTCCAGTAATAATTCCCATACAGAACCAAACCCATAAGGAAATTGGCAAGTATGGTTCCACCGGTTCCTATCAGCATTGAGGCTCTCCCCCCAAATTTATCGGTAAGAGGTCCTGTAATTAAAAAAGAGAGAGAGTAAACCCATGCGCCAAGCGCGAATATATCTCCAAATTGAGCCTTGCTCATCACTTCATCCCCGAGGACACTTTTGCTAACAGTAAGGTTATACCTTCCCATATACATAAAGGCATAGGCAAAACCGAGAGGCACCCAATTGAAGGCTCTTCTAAGACGGTAAGAAGTAGTGTGTTTTGGATAGTTTTTCATAGCTTTATTATACAATTTCCGTAGCTTGAGGAATGTAAAGAAGATGTAAGATTTGTGTAAAAAAAAATTATAATTTTTTGCTTATTGTGTCTTTTTCTATTTCTTCAGTAATCACTACTGCCGGTTTTTCTCCAATTGGTATCTCGATTCTTTCATACGCTTTTTTCATTGCTGAGAGATTGTCTCCATTTAGAATTGACTCTATAGATTTTCTGAGATTTCTAGATAAATGCTCATCATCTTTTAAAATAAGCGCTCCGCCATGCCTGGATAGTTCAAGGGCATTAAAAGTCTGATGATCCCCGGCGGCGTTTTTAAGTGGTATAAGTATTGCAGGTTTTTTATATCTCATCAGCTCGCAAATTGTGCCCGACCCACTTCTGCTTATAATCAAATCTGAGGCGCAATAAAGCAAAGGCATATCTTCAAAATAAGGAAGAATCAGGCTATCTTTTAGCAGTTGCGCTTTCTCATATTTCTCTTTGAGGCTCTCATAATTATTTTTTCCAGCAAGATGTATGAAAGAAGGTTTTTTCTTTTCTAAATCAAGTTCAAGCAAAAGTTTATAAAAAGCCTCGTTTATATTCACTGCCCCCTGACTCCCGCCGAAAACTAAAATTATGAAAGAATCTAATGGAAGATTTAATTTCTTCCTTGCTTCCTCTTTTGTCTCCTCTCTCAGGAAAGATTCTCTAAGAGGGGTGCCAGTCAGCAAAGTTTTGTGTGAAAAATTATTTTCTCTAACAGGCAGTCCGAGAAATATTTTATCTGAAAAGAAAGCGGATAGATGGTTTGAAAGCCCCATTACAGCATTTGACTCATGGACATAAGTTTTTTTCTTTTTGATTTTTGCCGCCAGTATAACTGGAAAAGCCACATAACTGCCCATCCCAATCGTGGCAAGAGGAGAAAAATCTTTTATTATCCTCAAACAATAGGAGATGGATTTTAAAAGCTTGAAAATGAATTTGAGATATGAAAAGGGATTTAATCCCCTTGGAAAGGATACCATGTCTATTTCCACAGAAGGAATTTCAGCTTGAGATAGGGACTGAAGGCAGATATCATTTTTTTTAACTGCAAATACCACCTGCCAGCCCCTTTTCTTAAGGTAAGTAGCCAGCGAAAGTCCGGGATAAAAATGTCCGCCAGTGCCACCGCCTGCTATCAATATTCTTTTCAAAATACCTCCCTCATTTTATCTCCCTCATTCTGGAAGAATTCAATATAAAACCACAAAGTGTCATTGTAACAATTATTGAAGTTCCACCATAGGAAAAGAAAGGCAATGGCAAACCTTTGGTTGGAATCATTCCCGCAGTCATTGATATATTAAAAAATGCCTGAGATACCAGCATAAAAGCGGAGAATGCCGACAGATACCTGTGAAAATAATCTTTGGCTGAAAATGATATATCCATACTTCTCTTGAGGATATAAATAAAAGCAGATATTATGGTTAAAGAGCCAATAAAACCAAACTCTTCTGCTATTATTGGAAATATAAAATCTGTGTGAGCCTCTGGCAGATATTTGAGTTTCATAGAAGACGCTCCAGCTCCAACGCCAAACCATCCTCCGCTTCCTATGGCAATCAAAGATTGCGCCAGTTGATATGTTTCTTTTTTTGCGTTTTCCCATGGTGAAAGAAAAGTCTTTAATCTCATAAGTCTGTATGGATGTCTGTAAAGCTCTATTATGACAAGAGGTATTGCCGCTATAATCGGGGCCAATATATAGAGAGGCTTTACCCCGGCAGAAAAAAGAGAAAATAATATCACTGCAAATATAAGGGCCGGAGTCCCTAGATCAGGTTGTAGAGCTATTAAAAACAGCATCACAGAAAAAATTACTGCCGGTTTGACAAGAAACTTTAAAGTGTTTATCTTAGAATAGTTTCTATCAAGATAGTCCGCCAAAAAAAATACAACTGAAATCTTCACAAGTTCAGATGTCTGCAGTCTCATAAAACCAAGAGGTATCCATCTGTGGACATTTTGTATCGGTGGCATGAATAGAGTTATTAGCAAAAGAAAAATAATTCCAAAATTAATGAAAGGTATATATTCTCTCAAGACTCTTAAATCGACAAATGTCGTAATTACCATTACGCAAAAAGCCAAAGAATGCCATATCAACTGTTTTTTGAAATAGTTAGGCGAAGTGACTGAAGTGACCGAAAGTAGAGTTATGAGAGATAGAATTAAAAGAAAAACTATAAGCGAAAAAAGCGTATAGTCAAAAAATTTCATATTCAAGCCTTTTCTAACCAGGCTTTTTCTTTTATGTATTTTTTTCGATGCTGAGAACATAGTTTTTAAACTTTTTCCCTCTTTCTTCAAAGTTAGAAAACTGATCATAGGATGCGCAGGCGGGAGAAAGCAGAGCTATATCGCCAAATTGCGCGTTTTTATTTACTGTATCTATAGCATTGAATATATTGTCGCAGTTTATTATTTCAGCTTTTCCCATAAAAGCTTTTTCTATTATCTCAGCCGCTTCCCCCACAGTCAGAATCTTTTTAACATATTTTTTGACCAGAGGAAAAAGCGGATTATAAGGGGCCTTTTTGTCTCTGCCGCCAAGAATTAGCCATATATTTTTTGTTTTGCCCAAAGCTTTCAATGCTATAACTGTTGAGTCTACATTTGTAGCCTTTGAATCATTGTAATAAGAAACGCCATTTATTTTTCTTACAAATTCTATTCTGTGCTCTATACCTTTGAAAGATGCGAATGCTTCCTGAACTGATTTTACATCCGCGCCGCAGGCTATGGAGCATAGAGCGGACGCCATGGCATTTTCCATATTGTGAATGCCCGGAATAGAGGGCGGATTTAGAAGAGTTTTTTCCCCTCCAAATTTTATTGCGATTTTCCCATTTTCTAAAAATGCTCCATCCTTTTTTATTAAACTCTTTGATGAAAAGAAAAGAATCTTTGAAGGACAAGAAATTGAGGCCTTTCTTAAAATTTTATCCTCATAATTTAACACGCAAAAGTCTTTTTTTGACTGAGAGAGGAAAATAGATTTTTTTGCAGATATGTACGCCTTCATTGATCCGTGATGCTCTATATGATCAGGGGTTATGTTTAGTATTGAAGAGACTGTCGGTTTTACGGTGTAAGAATCCGCCAGTTGATAACTTGAAACCTCTATCACAAGAGCGTCTTTTGAGGTAGCTTTCATCACGGCAAGAGAAACGGGATATCCTATATTGCCACATACAAAAGCTTTAGCTCCTTTTTTTTTCATAAACCCATTCATTATCTTTCCGCAGAGAGTTGCTGTGGTAGTTTTGCCATTTGTTCCAGTTATCATTATCACCTTAGAGGTTTTAGAAAAAGAAAGAGCAGTTTCAAGCTCGCTTTTTACTGGTATGCCAGACTTATTGAGAGAGGATATCACTATATTGCTTTCTTCAATGCCAGGACTTTTTACTGCAAAACTGAATATATCCGCTTTTTGTGCCGCTTCTCCCTCATTTATCAAAGAAATTTTTGAAGGAAGTTCTTGAGAGGTTTCTTCCCTTTTTTCCCTGTCAGATATTAATACCTCAAATCCATTTCTTATTAAAAGTTTTGCGCAGGCTATTCCACTTTTCCCCGCGCCCACTATCAGAACTTTTTTGTTTGTCTTCATTGCTTTACCTTATCTTAAGTGAGGCCAAGGCGGCCAGCATAAGCATAATTCCAACTATCCAGAATCTGACAGTCACTTTGGGTTCTGGTATGCCCTTTAGCTCAAAATGATGATGTATTGGCGCCATAAGAAAAACTCTTTTCTTATTTCTAAGTCGAAATGAAGCCATCTGTATTATGACAGATAAAGTTTCTAGGATAAAAAGCGCTCCCGCAACTGGCAAAAGTAATTCTTGCTTTATCAGTATAGCGGATACTCCGATTGAACCGCCGAGAAAAAGGGAACTGGTATCTCCCATAAATATTTGCGCAGGATATGAGTTAAACCACATAAATCCAAGACAGGCTCCTATTATAGTGGCAAGAAAAACCGATATCTCTCCCGCCCCATTCACATAGACAATTTTCAAATAAGATGAAATTTTGACATTTCCAGCACAATAAGCGATTATTAGAAAGGTAAGGGCGGTAAATACTATTAGTCCGCTTGCAAGTCCGTCTTGCCCATCTGTCAAATTTACCGCGTTTGAGGTGCCTATCACCATAATCATTTCAAAAATAAAGTAGAAAACGCCCATATTGACAATCATTTCTTTGGTGTATGGCACCAAAATATGAGTAGCGTATTGGGGATTTGGGGGATTCACCGCCAGATATACAACAGTAATCATTGCCACTATTATTTGCAGAGAGAACTTAAAAGAAGAAGAGGCTCCCTTGGGATCTTTTCTGACAAGTTTAATATAGTCATCCATCCAGCCCGCAAAAGCAAGTATTATGGTGGAAATAAGCAGAAGCAGTATGAAACGGTTGTTTAATTGTGTCCAGAGAAAAGTGGAAATTAGGATTGAAAAGAGTATTATTATCCCACCCATAGTTGTAGTTCCGTCTTTTGAAAAATGTGTAGGTGGTCCGTCTCTTCTCTGTATTTGATTTATTTTGTATGTCTTCAACTTTTTTATTATGTGTGGACCTATTATAAGCGCCACAATAAAAGATGTTATGATGGCTCCGCCTATCCTAAAGGTTAGGTATTGAAAAATATTTAGCGGGCTGTAAAAATCTTTGAAATAGCTTAAATAATAAAGCATTTTGTCTCCATTTTCAGGTTTTAGAGCTTAAAATTCTTAACAACAGTTTCAGGAAGCAAATTCTCTAATCTCATTGACCTAGATGCCTTGAAAAGAAAAAAACTATTTTTAGAGATACGAAATAATCTATCGATTAAATCTTTGGCTTGAGATGTCTCGTAAAAATATTTTACATTTTCTTTATTCTTATTCAAAAAATCAAAAGCGACTTTCATATGAGGACCTATGAGAATTATGACTTTTGCTTTTCTATTCATCAAATTTTGGGCTGATTCTTTGTGATATTTTGCGGAGAATTTTCCAAGTTCCTTCATATCGCCAAGAACAAGTATCTGTGGCTCAATGTTGGAAGTTTCTTTAAGGAAAGCCTCCAAAGACTGAGGATTTGAATTATATGCATCAAATATTATTACATTTCCTTTGTATTTAAATTTCTGCATCCTCATCTTTACACCCTTAAATGATGAAAGCTGTGAAATTGCCTCTACTGGTTTTATCCCAAGCTCTGTCGCGGCCAAAAAAGCTGCTGCCGCATTGAGCATATTGTGAGAGCCCATCATAGCAAGCTTTATACTGTATTTTTTGCCTTTGAAAAGGAAAAAATATTTTTCGCCTTCTTTAGAAATCACGAGTTTATTATCTTTGTCAAAGCCAAAAGAGAATTGCCTAATTTTTTTCTTCTTTAGCTTTCTTAGCCATTCATTATCTCCATTGAATATCACAGATCCAGATTTTTTGAGAAAATCCAAAGTTTCAGTCTCAGTTTTAAAAATATTTTCCATACTGCCAAAAAACTCCAAATGCTCAGGCCCTATTGTGGTTATCACTGATATGTCAGGTCTGATTATTTCAGCCAGCTCGGCCACATCCCCTCTTTTAGATGCTCCAAGTTCAAAAACGGCGAATTTATGCTTTTTCTCCAGTTCCAAAACTGATAAGGGCAGACCAAATTGATTGTTAAAATTTCCGAAATTGGAACACACAGGACCTCTGGCAGAAAGTATATGTTTTATCATCTCTTTAGTTGTGGTTTTGCCATTTGATCCAGTTACTGAGACAACCTTCATTCCACTTTTTTTTATCAAGTATGAAGCAAGACGATGAAGAGCAATCAAGGTATCTTCTGTTTCAATCACAAAATCAAGTTTATCTAGGTATTCTTTTGGAAAGGCATTTTTTCTGCATATTATTCCAGAAACTCCAGTATCAATGGCTTGCTTGATAAAATTATTCCCATCAAAAGTTGCGCCTTTCAATGCCCAAAAAACATCCCCTTTCTTGATTTTTCTTGTATCTGTGGAAAAACTTTTAATGATGTATCCTGATCCTTTAAGTATTTTCGCTCCAATTGCTTTTTGAAATTCTTTCAAAGACAAGTTAAGATTCATTCTTTCCCCATCTCCTTGAGAGCGATTATTGCTTGCTCCTTATCGTCAAAATGAATTTTTTTATTGCCAATTATTTGGTAATTCTCGTGGCCTTTGCCGGCTATCAAAACAAAATCTCCACTCTCAGCCATTTTTATTGCTTCCTTTATGGCTTGCGCTCTATCTGCTATGCGTCTATAATTTGAAAAATGTTTTTTTATGCTAGACTCGATTTCATCTATTATTGAAATTGGATCTTCATTTCTTGGATTATCCGAAGTGATTATAACGAAATCGCTCATAGAACAGGCTGAAAAACCCATAGGGGCTCGTTTTGTCCTATCTCTATCTCCTCCGCAGCCAAAAAGAGTGATAATTCTCTTTGGTCCGACAGATTTAAGGGCATTTAGAGCGCTTTTTAGAGATTCTTCAGTGTGAGCGTAGTCAATAAAGATGCTGAATCCACATGAAGATTTTATCCTTTCAAGCCTGCCCGGTATAGCTGAAAAATTTTCAAGCGAAGTCTTTATCTTTTCATATGGGAATCCCCTCTCAAGCAAAAGCGCCACGACTGAGAGAAAATTAAACAAATTGTGTCTGCCTATCAGTTTTGTGGAAAAAAAATACTTCTCTCCACGAGGCGTGTTCAAATTAAAGGAAGTTCCATCCTCGCTTTCTTTGAGATTTTCAGCCATATAGTCGCATTTTGAAAGTCCATAAAATACTTTTTTTACTTCATTTGAGCATGCCGATGCTATTTCTTCAGCCTTTTCATCATCTTTATTGATAACTGCAATCTTATTTTTCTTTGGGGAATTGGAAAGCATTTCAAAGAGCTTTCTCTTGGCTTTGAGATATTCCTCTTTTGTTTTATGAAAATCCATATGATCACTTTGTAAATTGGTAAATATCGCCGCGTCAAAGAATATGCTATCTACCCGACTTAAAGCGAGAGCATGTGAAGATACTTCCATTATACACGATTTGCATCCTTCATCTTTGAAATCATTTAAGATTCTTGAAAGCAATGGCTCAAGAGGAGTTGTATTTGGAGCTTCCATCAAAACCTTTTTCCATGTTCTGTAATTTATGGTGCCAATGACAGATGGATTCATATCAAGGTCGGCCAAAGCTTTTTCAAACATATATGAAACTGAGGTTTTCCCTTTTGTCCCTGTTATAGCAATGGTATAAATGGAAGAGGATGGATAACCGTAGAATTTTGAAGAAATCTTGGAAATTGTTTTTTCAAAATTTTCAGAGTAAAGGCATGGTATAGGAGTATTCTTTATTTCAGCATCTGTAATTGCCGCCACAGCGCCAAGGCGCGCCGCCTGAGGTATAAAATCTTTGGCATCCCTTTTTGAGCCTTTCGAGGCAAGAAACAGAAAGCCCTCTCTCATTTCCATTGAATTTCTAGAAATGCCCTTCACATCTAAGTCTTTTAAATTTTCAGAGTCAATATCAGTGTCTTTAAGAAGTTCCTTCAACCTCATAATAAACTAAATTATACCATTATAAAGCTTCAGTCGCAGAACACATAGTCGCGTAAACTAGAAAGTGCTTAATTTCGCTTTGCTAAGAAAATATTTTCAATCGCTTATGTTTTTGCTATAAGATGTTTTGACTGCCTCTTTGTAATCAAAATCTCTGTCTGGCTTAATATTTTTCAAATTGATGATATTCTTGGCTATTTCCCTAAAAGCTGGCGCAGCAATTTCTCCACCGTAATGAAATTTTTGAGGATTGTCCATTATCACAAGTATTGTGTACATCGGATCTGAAGCTGGAAAAAATCCGCAAAAAGAAACCATATTCTTTTTTTCCATATATTTCCCGGTCTTTGGGTCCAATTTATTTGCTGTGCCAGTTTTCCCCGCCACAGAATATCCAGTTATAAAAGCGTTTATCCCAGTTCCATTGTCCACTACTCCCTGAAGAAAATTTATCACTTTTTTTGCTGTTTCCTCAGAGATCACTTTTCTTATTTCCTCTTTGCTAAATACTTTTTCTTCTTTTTCTCCTTTTATCCTTTCGACTACATATGGTTTTAGCAATATTCCATTATTTGCTATTGCAGTGTAGGCATTTATCAACTGAATAGGCGTTACCGCTATGGAGTGTCCAAATGAGTTTACAGCAAGATCTATATCCCTATATTTTTTTATATCCTTCAAAATCCCTGGTGATTCCCCATTAAATCCCAGTCCACAAATTGCGCCAAAGCCAAATGATTTTATGTATAAATACATCTTTTCTATACCTATTCTTAGGCCTAATTTGGCAAAAGCTATATTGGAAGATTTTTCAAATGCCTCTCTTAGATTTAGATTTCCCTCAGGTTTATGGTCCCTTAGGGTCACCTTTGAATTGAATTTCCATGCTCCTTTTTCGCAATAAAAAACTTCTTTTTCATTGGAAACTTTTTCTTCCAAAGCGACTGACAATGTGATGGTTTTAAATGTTGACCCGGGCTCATAAACCAACTCAAAAGGAACAATATTCACTCTGTTAGTGGGCCATGAAGCCAGAGCGGCAATCTTTCCGCTCTTTACTTCTTGAACTATAGCTACGCCCATTTTAGCGCCAGAATCTTTGGTGTATTTTTTCAATATCTCTTCTGTGAAGAATTGTATTTTTGAATCTATAGTTAAATATATATCGGCTGGTTTTTTGGTTTCAATTTCTTTACCGGTAAAAACTGTTTGACCTATTCTATCTTTTATCACCTCTTTTTTGCTTATTGATGCTTTTAATTCATTGTCATATAATAATTCAATTCCGGTTAGTCCGCGATCTTCCCTTGCAATTCCTATTATTTCAAGGGCTGTTTCCTGTGGAAAAATTCTCTTTTGATGCGGTTCAAAAATTAGACCTTTAATTTTATTTTTAGCCG
This sequence comes from Candidatus Avelusimicrobium gallicola, assembly GCA_020722185.1. Classification (GTDB taxonomy): domain Bacteria; phylum Elusimicrobiota; class Elusimicrobia; order Elusimicrobiales; family UBA9959; genus JAAYVI01. Next base: position 10,509 of record DYLH01000017.1, read on the forward strand.
CAAAGTCAGAAATCGCTTTATATTTGTCCATTTCAATGTATTTTTTAATTTTTACATAATTTTTAGCCGATGAAATCTTTTTGAGGCATGTATTCTTGTCTTTTAGCATTAGTTTAGAAATAAATGAACATAAATCATTTGGGTTTCCAAGTTCTTTTTTCATCACGGCTAAATCCCATGCCATTATTGAATCTGCTAAAAGTTCTCCGGAAGAATCATAAATTCTTCCTCTTGGATTTATCTCTGTTATTGTTCTTTTAAATTCTTTTTCACCAATGTTTTTAATCTGTTTGTGAGATATTATCTGAAGATAAAAAAGTCTAATAATTGCCGAAATACCGGCAATGGCAATGAGAATGGAAACTAACTTTGCCCTTTTTTTAAAATTAAAATTCATTAAAAAATTTTCTCAGCTTTTTCTTTGATGTCTCAAAAGATTGGCAAACCACATTTGTTTTTTATCTTTCTTTTCTTTGACTTCTTCGAGTATTACTATTGAATATGGTTCAGGATATTTTAGCCCAGCGGATAAAGCGTAAGCTTGTATATTTTTGGGAGAGCAGTATTTGGCTATTTGCTTGGAGATATAATTATTTTCATTGCGCAAAACGGCTGTCTGTTTTTTTGTTTTTTCTATGCTATAGCCAAGTTTAAGACAACACAGGTTTAAGAAAACAGCAAAAAGAATAGTTCCTAGGATCAAAAACATACCAGTATTGAATGAGGAAAATCTTTTCATAGTTTACTCCATTGAAAACATTTCTATTTTCATTAAATTATTCTTTTCCCATAAATAAAGCACCTTTTTGGGTTTTATGCTCGTCTTGAAATCCTTTATAGCTTTTTTTGTTTTGCGAGAGATCAAGTTAATACCAAGTTTTGATTTGAAACTTTTCATAACACCTCCATTAATTCTGACTATTTTGTTCTTTCCACTACCCTCAATTTTGCGCTTCTTGCTCTATTGTTTCTTTCAATTTCTTCCTGGGCGGGAATCACAGGTTTTTTTGTCACATTTTTCCATCCCCCCATCCTGACCATAAAAGCGAATGTTTCTTTGACGATTCTATCTTCAAGAGAGTGAAATGTTATTATCGCTATTCTTCCGCCGGGAATTAAAAATTGACAGGCTTTTTGAATTCCCTTTGTTAAATTGTCAAATTCATAGTTCACCGCAACTCTAAGAGCGAGAAATGTTTTTGTGGCTGGATTGCTTTTCCTCATGGTTTTGGGAAGTATTTCTTCTACGAGATTTCTCAATTCAGTTGTGGTCTCAAATTCCTTTTTTTCTCTTCTCTCTACTATGGCTTTTGCTATTTTATGAGAATATTTTTCTCCGCAAATTCTTATCAGGTGCTCAATTTGCTCATATGGCCATTTATTGATTATGGTATGGGCAGTGATTGGATTAGCGGGATTTATTCTCATGTCCAGAGGCCCCTCATGTTTGAAACTGAATCCTCTCTGAGGCTTGTCAAAGTGAAGCGATGAAACACCGAGATCAAAAATTATTCCTGAAATGTTTATTATCCCCTCTCTTTTGAATACTTCATCCATATTGGAAAAGTTGCTTCCTATGACTTTAACCTTTTCTCCAAATTCAGTGAGATTGTTTTTAGAAATATTGACCATTTCTGGGTCCCAATCAAATCCTAAAATTTTGCCATGCCTATCAAGTTTGGAAAGTATTTTTCTTGAATGCCCTCCCATACCTATGGTGGCGTCTATATAAAGCCCTCCCGGATCTGTCACAAGCAGATCTACAGTTTCTTCTAAAAGCACAGGCTCATGACGGTATTCGTTTATCATATGTCCAGTATTTTTGAAAACTTCTGAAAGGACTTTTGCATTTTTGTTTCGTCGTACTTTTTCCAGCTGACAGCATCCCATATTTCCGCCTTATTGCCGGCGCCTATTATCACAATGTCTTTTTTTAGGCTGGCATAATCTCTGTGTCCTTGTCCAATGAGTATTCTGCCTTGCTCATCTATTTGGCAGTCATAAGCGTTTGAGAAAAAAAATCTTTTGAAAGCTCTTTCTTCCTCTTTGTTCTCGGATTTGAATATTTCCATATTATTTTTTATTAGGTCTTCCCATTTAGACGGCAAAAACATGTATAAACACGAGTCCAATCCCTTTGTGAGCATAAAAAAATCTTTTTCTTCTTTTTTTAACGCTTCTCTGAACTTTGAGGGAACAAAGATTCTCCCCTTTGTGTCCATCACGAATTTATATTCTCCGTAAAAAGCGTTCATCACTTTAGTCCATTATAAACCATTATTCACCACTTTAAACCACTGAAAAATAAAGTATAAACCATATTTTGATCTTTGTCAAGAGCAAAAAACTTGATAAAATAGATGATAGAAAATAGAGATTAAAAAACAGAAAATAGACAATAGGTATTAAGAAATTAAGCTTGAATATTAAAAAGTCGGAATACTAGAAACTTTTAAAATTAGGATTTCTAACTTTTGAACTTTCTCACTGTTGTCTTAAGCTCTTAAGAACTGTTGCGCTTACTAACTTTATCAATGATTAAACTGTGAGAGTTTTCCAGTCTTTAAGTCGTAGCGCCAGACCACTTCCAATGATGAGATTTTATTGTAGGGAGCTCCATATGCCTTGAAAAGAGCTAAAGACACATTGTCGCCATTGTTCATATTCTTGCAAAACTGGTAAAAGGCATCGCCCATTTTGGCTCGCATAAGAAAAAGGACAAGGCTGTAGCTTTGCGCATACCAGAGCTTTACACTTTTGTCATCAGCGCCTTCGAGGGTTTCTATTCTCATAAGATCTTTTACTTTGTATCCCCCACCATTTTTCAAAATTTCCAGATTTTCCTTAAGCCATCTTGGATATGAGCCGCCCCTTTCAACCTGTATGTAGACAGCCATGCCTTCGCTCAACCAGAGAGGATTAATCTTTTTATCAAAGAAGCTATCAAAATAAATATGTGTGAGTTCATGAGCTAGTATCCCAAAAGCTTCTTCGCTTTCATACAGATATATTTTTCTAGCCACTGAATCTGCCGCTCCCCCAGACCAAGCCGGTCTGCCTGTCAACTTCTGGTATGTTTGGGGGTTTTTGGCGAAATAAATGCTTACTCTTTTATCTCTTTGCCATGGGGAGAAAGCAACTAAGTCAAGTATTATATTCCCGTGAAGGTTTTCAATATCTTCTAAAAGAGATTTTTCAACTTTTTCCTCTTGATAGACAAAAAAGTGTTTTGTCTTTGCCATCTCAAAGCCCGGTGGCGGCGGAGGGGCATCTTCATCTGTTGTTTCCGGTATATGCTGAGAAATATTGGATTTTTCTCTTTCTATATGCATTGACGGTATATCTTTAATTTCTTTTAAATCTACATATATTCTTGATGAAGATGATTGAAAAACAGTTGGCATAGTTTCTGTTGTGATTTTAATATTTTGTTGGGCAGCTGAGGATGTATATATTTCTGAGGATTGAATATTTTCTCTTTCTATATACTTTCTTTTAATGATAGTTTTCCTTCCATTTGAGAAAGTATTGTGAGAAAGTTTTATTTTAGGGACAGCATTTAAATCATCGCTCATGTACTGATACAGGAAAATTCCCCATATAGCGGTTACAAGAAACCAGAATAAAATTCTAAGCTTATGAAGAATATCCATACAAGTTTTGACACTGTCTTTCTTTTTTCATACTTTTAACTTATTTGAATTTTCAGATAGTAGGTGAGACCCAGCTCCTGTTTATCTAGCAAGTCTTACATCCCTCATTTTGGTCATAGTCTCTGACATAAAATTTAAAAACATTGAAAATACTATTATGAAAGTTGCCTGACAGGCAGCCATTGCCCATAGTTGTTGCGAGAGCTGAGTTCCAAGCACTATGCTTTTTATCTGATACACCGCAAGCATGCACAAAGCTGAAAAAAAAGATATAAAAAAAGTGCCATATTTTTTCATAAAAAGCGCAGCCGCAGCAGGCGGTATTGTATAAAGCAGCCATATTGGCGCCCAATATGCAAACAAAAGATAAAAAATCGCAGATACTCCAAGAGTATTGAACAATACCAGCCCAATTCTAACTTTCTGCATATGCTTAAAAAATTTGTATATATTCTTGGAAATAAAGAAATTTACTGTGAATAGGAACAATATTATGCCAATAGTTTCAAGAGTGATAGCTTTTTCTGGTTCTGAAAAATAAATTGCGAAAAACACTGAAATTAGCGCAAAAGGCGTGAAAAAATAATTGAAAACATGCATCAGCTCCTCCTGAAAACAAAAAGACCTTTATCCTTGTCCTCTCCAATACTGTAATTATATATAAAGTATGGCGCATTTGTCTTTTCTATTTTTGAATAGTTTCTGGCATATTGCCATATGACAGCGTAGCCACGATGATGACACAGATTCAGGCAGAGAGGTATTATTTCCTCTGGTTCTCCAGCAGCCCTCTCAATACAAAGGTCAAAGTCTCCTTTATCTGCTTTATCTACTCTCTTTCTAAAAACTGAAACATTTGAAAGTTTCAATTCCCCCACAGCCCAGAGTAGAAACTCATATTTTCTTAAACTTGATTCAAAAAGAGAAAAAGCATAATTTTCAAGGAGACATGCCAGCGGTATGGATGGAAATCCACCTCCAGCGCCTATATCCGCTATTGAAACGGAAGTTTTTGGCAAATTAAGTTTTTCAATGAGCGGGTAAAAAGCGAGTGAATCAATTATGTGCCTTCCCCATAGATTGGATATATCTTTCCTTGACACTAGATTTATTATTTCATTTTTTGAAGTTATAAGATTGGCGAATAGATTTAGCTTTTCTGCCTGTGTCTCGCTAAGTGGAATTTTCCATTCTCTTGAAATATTGGATAGAATTTCATTCATTTTTTTTGTCTTTTGTTTACCAAAACTATTAGAAATTGTATATCTGATGGCGTTATTCCAGAAATTCTGGATGCAGCCATCAAATTCTCAGGTCTGGCCCTTGAGAGCTTTTGTTTTGCCTCATTTGACAATTCTTTTATATTCTCGTACTTGAAATCTTTTGGAATTTTAATATTTTCAAGCAGTTTGTTTTTCTCAATTTCCTTTTTATTTCTCTCTATATACACAGAATATTCCCTGTCATTAGCCGCTGCGCGAATAGCATTTTCTGCCAGCCACGGAGAGGGTATTTCTCTTTGATCTGTTTTTGTTTTTTCGACGGCAGCTTCATAAAGTTTTTTATACTCTTCAAATGAAGATTTAAATTTTTCTGGCAGAAGGCCAAAACTGAACCCATATTCAGCAAGCCTTAAGTCTGCATTGTCGCTTCTAAGCATAAGTCTGAATTCCGCTCTGGAAGTAAACATCCTGTATGGTTCGTCAACACCTTTTGAAATTAAATCATCTATCATCACTCCTATATAGGCTTCATGTCTGTCCAGTATAAATGGTTTTTCATTTTTTAGTTTCAGACAGGCATTTATTCCAGCCATCAAACCCTGCGCCGCCGCTTCTTCATATCCGGTTGTTCCATTGATCTGCCCCGCCAGATATAGCCCGGGAATTATTCTTGATTCCAATGTGAAAAGCAAATCTTGAGGGTCAAAATAGTCATATTCTATGGCATATCCCGGACGAATTATTTCGGCATTGGATAGAGCTGGAATGCTTTTTATTATGGCATTTTGAGTTTCTTCGCTTAGACTTGTGGATAAGCCATTTACATAGTACTCGCTTGTATCCCAGCCCTCTGGTTCTAAAAAAATGTGATGTGTTTTATGGTGTGGAAACTTCACTATTTTGTCCTCTATTGATGGGCAATATCTTGGCCCTATAGAATTTATTTTTCCGCCATAAAGGGCACCTGTGGAAAGATTTTTTGATATTATTTCTCCGGTTTTCTCTTCAGTTCTACTTATCCAGCAGGGAAGAAAATTTCTTTTATTCAAATCTTTTTTAGATGTGAAAATGGAAAATGGCTCGGCTGGAGAATCTGGCTCTTGTTTTTCACATAGAGAAAAATTTATTCTTTCCCCATTGAGACGCATAGGCGTGCCTGTTTTAAGGCGTTTCATTTTAAGTCCCATTTTTTCCAGATTGAGGGAAAGATATCTGGAAGGAGGATCATTGTACCTGCCTCCGTCAAAAGAGCAGAGCCCTATGTGTATTACCCCTCGCATAAAGGTGCCTGCCGTTACTATGACAACTTTGGATTTGTAATAAACATTTCTTGCAGTTTTCACCCCCTTTATATTAGATCCCTCTACCCAGAGGCTTTCAGCCTCATCTTGCATAAGACGAAGAAATGGTTCTTTTTCTAGATTTTGTTTCATCAAGATGTGGTAAAGTTTTTTATCGCATTGAGCTCTTGGAGAATGAACAGCTGGGCCTCTGGAAGTATTCAAGAGATGATAGTTTATGGCTGCGGCATCAGTATTTTTTGCCATAATGCCGCCAAGAGAGTCTATCTCTTTGACTATTTGTCCCTTGCCCACTCCTCCTATCGAAGGATTACAAGACATCTGAGCTATAGTGTCTAGATTTTGAGTTAGCAGAAGAGTTTTAAATTTCATCTTTGCGCAAACAAGGGCGGCCTCGCAGCCAGCATGCCCCGCGCCAACTACTATTATGTCGTAATTTTCATGGTGTATAAATTTGTTCATTTCAACCTTGTAATATCAAAAATTTGAAAAACTGCTGATCTGCCAATCCTGTTATTTTCATCGCATAAAAAATTGAAGTGGAAATTAAGGCTGAAGTAAATAAAGCAAAAATTGATTTTGGAATGCTTATTGAAAAAGATCTAGAAGCAATTGAGGAAAACACAAAAATATTCCACAACGCAAAAATAACCTGAGATATCTCAAGAATCTTATAGCTGCTTAGAATTAAGGCCATAGCCCAAAAAGGTATGTAGAAAAACACAAGCAATCCGCAAATTGAGGAAATTTTAAAAATTTTTTTTACAATAATTTTTTGGGTTCTGATGTGAAATAGCGCAAGCGAATATAAAACAAAAAGAATAAAGAGAGAAAATAATCTATTCTTAACAGAAAAAATTAAAAAGAAAATCATTATCAGCGTAAAAAGCGAAAAAACCGCCTTCTTTGGGCTCAATGAAACAGAGAACAACAATGAAAGTAAAATCAGCATATTAAACAAAGTGAAAATATTTGCCAGAAAAGAATAAAGAATAACTAAATAAAAAGGCATATCCTCAAAAGAAACTGAATATGACGAAAGTAAAAAATAATCAGGGGTAAGAGACAAAAGAATAGACTCTATCAAAATTGAGATAAGAAATATGAATGCAAATTTATTTAGTGAAATATTTTCAATTGTTTCAGATATTGCAGACGGAGAGAATATAATTTTTTTTAATATCGCTTTTATTCCCATATTCATTTTCCCACACAGAAATTTGAAAATATTTCATCAAGTATTTCTTCAGGATTGGTCTCGCCAGCTATATATTCAAGAGATTTCAGCGCTTCTCTCAAAGTTTCAGCCAGTATTTCATACTTCCAACCCTCTGTTTCAACAATTTTCATTGTCTCAGCAAGGCTGTTTTCTGCCATTGAAAGACAATTAAAATGCCTTATGGAAGTTATAATAGCAGAGGATGAAGACGGCATGGAAAGGCAAAAAGATTCAAGAGACTTTTTTATATCGTCGATCCCCTCTTTGGTGAAAGCTGAGAATTTTATTTCCCCTTTATTAGGTTTTCTTTTTTGCTTTAGATCTGATTTTGAAAGTAAGGTTAAAATAATAGCATTTTGGTTTTTGTTTTCTTTTACTTTTAGGAAGGCTTCTTTCTCTTCTTGAATTTCTTCTGTTGAAGAGTCTTTGAGAAAAAGAATTAAATTTGCTTTGGAAATAGCTTTTTGAGTTCTCTTTATGCCTTCAATTTCCAGTGGATCTGAGGAGTTTGTGTTAAGTCCAGCAGTATCTGTAAAAATAAATCGGAATCCGCCTATTTCCAGACTTTCTTCAAGAGTGTCCCGCGTGGTGCCAGCAGTTGGAGATACTATGGCTCTGTCATATCCAGCAATGGCATTTAGAAATGAAGATTTTCCGCAATTTGGCAGTCCGCATATGACGACATTTATTCCATATCTTATAAATTTCCCCTTCTCAAAAGAAGTAGCCATTTCAGAAATTTCATTTTTGACATCTAGTAGTCTCTTAAAAAAAGATTTTTTGTCAAGATCCGGTATCTCTTCATAGGAGTCATCTATTCTAACCTCTATTTCAGATAAAAGAGAGATTATTCCCTTTTTTATGGAGTATATCTTATCTTTTAAATCCCCTTTCAATTGCGATATAGCTGCCATATGTTGCGCTGAGGTTTCACTATTTATGAGATCGTTTATTGCTTCAGCTTCAAGAAGGTCCATTTTCCCATTTAGATAAGCCCGAAGAGTAAATTCCCCCGCTTTTGCCTGTCTGGCGCCAGCTTTTATGCAGAGAGAAATAATATTCCTGATTATATAATTGGAGCCATGGCAAAATATTTCAAGCATATTTTCCCCAGTATAACTCTTGGGGGCAAAATAAGCTACGCACAGCACTTTATCTAGAAGGGATCCATCTGTATTGACGGCAGATAATCTGACTATTTTTCCCGCTTCCATTGAATTCAATTTTTCTGGGGGAGCTAAAAAAGTAGTTCCTATTGAAAAACAGTCTTTTCCAGAAAGACGCACCAAAGCTATAGCGCTTTTTTCAAGGCCTGAAGACAAAGAAACTATGGTGTCCTTTTCATTTTTTGCCGACATAAATTGTGGCATAGAGGGGCTTTGTCCCTTTATTTCTATTTATTTTGCTTTATTACAACCTTTCTCCACTTGTTTTCCCCTTCAGAGAATGTTTGAAAGTCAGGATATTTTTCCTTAACCATATCGTGAATAATTTTTCTGAATTGGCTTGGCATAGGTCTAAGCCTATAAGGTCTGCCAGATCTTTTAGCTGTGGATACGGCCTTCTCTACATCTCTTGATAGACGTTCTTGAACCCTTGCCCAAAAATCGGCGGTGTCAAGCCTCACCGTTACTTTCTCACTTTTCCCCTTATTTAATATGGAATTTATGATGTACTGCACGGCAAAAAGTCCCTTAGCATCATCATATAGAAATAACCCGGAATCTTCAGTTGAAAAAGAAAGATAAATAGTTTTTGAAGAGGCATCCATATTGGATTTCATATCCTTAAATGCTATGCCTGAGAAAGTTAATATTTGTGAAAGTATATTTTCAGCGTCCTTCAAATCATCTCCAGTAGGAGTAAATTTCATCTCATAATTTTTAAGGTCAAACTTGTGAGATTTAGGTTTCTCTTGTATGTGTTTCTGTTTGATTTGTTCAGTAGAAGAATTCTTTGAAGTTTCTGAAATCCACTTCTTTTCCCTTGCCAGAATAACGGCATTTTTCCCGCCAAGTCCAAAAACGCCCTTTTTCCCTTCTTCAATCACCTCAACTTCTATTTGCTCTCTATTGAGTTGAAGTTCTTTCATAGCTTTCTCAACTGCCTCTGTTACTGTTTTCCCTTCTATTCTTAATTCTTTCATAGTATTCCTCCTTACAAAATTTATTTGCTTTCTTGTTCTTTAAGGTACAATGTTTGTCCAAGACTGAAAAGACTGTTTATTATCCAGTATATTACAAGTCCTGAAGGAAAAGAGAGAAACATAAATGTAAACAAAACCGGCATCCATTTCATTATCTTATTCTGAGTTGGATCTCCGCCGGTTTGAGGATTTAGATGTTGTTGCAAAAACATCAAAGCGCCCATAAGTATAGGTAGGACATAGTATGGATCTTTTGCTGAAAGATCTTTTATCCAAAAAGCAAAATGAGCTCCATGCAAATTCCAAGAATTTCTCAATGCCGTGAAAAGAGCAAAGAATATTGGCAATTGTAAAAGCATTGGCCAACATCCGCTTAAAGGATTGGCTCCATATTTTTTATACAGCTGCATAAGCTCCGCATTCATCATCTTTGGATCGTCCTTGTACTTTTGTTGTAAAGCTTGCATTTCGGGCTGTAGCTTTTTCATCACGGCCATCGCTTTATAAGACTTCATACTCAAAGGAAATATCAATAGCTGTATAACCACGCTGAGAATAATTATCGCTACGCCATAATTTCCTGTCTTTGAATAAAAATACTGTAAAGAAGAATCAGCCATTTTGGCCAGAGGAGAAAAGAAACCAAAATCCACAGATCTGTCCAAGCCAAAACCAAGTGCCTTTAGCAGTTTATAATCTTTTGCTCCGGCGTAAAACGGAATCTTGATTGTTTTTGCTTCACCTTTGTTTAACTTAAATTCTTTGGTATATATATTCAAGTGCGGGTAATCCTCTTTTCCTATCTTCTCCTTTGACACAGCCATTCGTCCAAGCTCTCCGTCATTTATAACAGCCATAAGAAAATATCTATTATTAATTCCCGCCCAAATCCAATCTTCTTTTTCAACGCTATCTTTAATTTTGGCTAATGTGGGATGTTTTTTCCCTGATTCTTGAAAGGTGTAGTCTGATTCACATATCTTTGGATTTTCTTTAAGCTCGCTTCCCACAGTTCCAAGTCCAGGCCCCATAGAGAGTGGAAAGGAAGGGATAATCATTTTTGAAGAAGAATTGTTTTTGAACTCAAGTTCCATCTCATTTATGGCTGGGTTTGTTGCAAATTTGAAAGTTTTCTTTACCGAAATATCTTTAGAAAGTTTTGCTGAAAAAGAAGCATAACCTTCCTTTATTGATAAAACTTTCCAGTCAAGTTCTTTAAGAGTGGAAAGGATATTAGCATCTTCAGAAAGAGAAAGATTTACATCGCTAATAGGACCATGATAGACCACATCTATCAAGGATGCTCTTGATGGGTCTATTATAAAATTTGCTTTTTGGCTTTTTACAATAAGTGGCGGATTTTTTTTCTTTTCTTTATCTATGGCAACAGGAATTGCAGCTTGCGCTATTTCTTTTTGAGAAACTGTTTTAGAAGTATTCTTTTCAACTTGAGTTTGATTTATCGTTTGACTGGCACCCTCAGGTTTTGGCGGGGATACATAAGCAAACCAAAATATATATATCGCCGAAGACAATAAAATAGCCAGAATCATATTTCTATTCATAGCTTACCTCCGATTCAACTTAAAGTCTCAAGGTACAGGGTCATATCCGCCTTTGAAAAACGGATTGCATTTCAGAAGTCTTTTGAGGGAGAGGAATAAAGCATACAAAACTGAATGCTTTATGAAGGCTTGCTTGGCATATTCTGAGCAGGAAGGAATGTGCCTGCACGCTCCAGATCCAAGAATAATGCTAGAGGCTTTGTAAAAATTGAAAAAGAAGTTTACAACAAAGTTCTTCATTTAATCAAATCAGCCTTGATTAGTATTTTTTTTAGCTGTTCAGCAACCTCTTTCAAAGAAGCTGGCATAAAGCCCGGTTTAGGGTATATTATAACCCTTGAACCATCTATCAAGGCTCCCTTTTCTCTTCTGAATGCCTCGCGCAGTAGTCTCTTTAATCTATTTCTGACCACAGCCGGGCCTGTTTTCCTTGACACTATAATCCCGAGTTTAACCCCGGATTTTTCTTTCAATTGTGGAAAAGAAGACGCATTCAAATGCCACAAAACTATGGCAGAAGTCGCCTTTTTTTTCCCTTTTTCAAAAATCAATTCAAACAAAGAGCGACTTTTGATTCTATACTCTTTACCAAAGGAAAAAGTTTTCACTTTTTCAAGGGATAAGTTTCCATCTCCCCTTTGCTCTTCTGGAGGAGAGAACTTTTCTTCCGCCCTTTGTTTTCATTCTGGCTCTAAAGCCTATAGATTTTTTTCTTCTTCTTACATTTGGTCTATATGTTGGTAGCATAATAAAATAATTATAGCAAAAAATTAGCAAGATTTAATACGGTATGAGCCAAAAATAAGTAAAAAAAATGATAAGGTATTTGTTCGCAAATATATTTTTGCTTTACGATTTTTTGCGCTATTATATAGAATATACCTATGTACTTTTGCGAGAAGGGTATAGTTTTGAGGCAGAGACCTTTAAGGGACAATGACAGAATAGTTACGATTTTTACTGAGAATAGGGGAAGGCTTGAGGTGAATTTTAAGAGTGTGAGAAAGCAAAAAGCAAAATTGCGTCCTTTGAGCGAAACTTTTGTTTTTGGAGATTATAGGTTTTATGAAAAGTCTGGTTCTGCTCTTCCCGTGTGCACCGGCGGGAAAGTGATAACAGTGTTTCCACATTTGAGGCTTTCACAGGAAAAGATGTTTTCTGCTTTTTATTTCTGCGAGCTTTTGATAAATATGACGCCTATAAATTTGCCTTCAAGGGATAAATTTGAGTTAATATGGAATGCTCTGCACTATCTGGAAGAAAATGAACCATCTTTCCCTTTGCTCATATCTTATGCCATGCTAATTCTTGAGTATTGCGGTGTGGGATTTATGAAATCAAATATTGGTTTTTCTGAGGACTTGTGGAAAAGGATGCATATGCCCGATTTTTCTCTTCTGGGCGGGATAAAGGAGGATAGGAAAACTCTGGAATTGCTGGCTTCGTCTGTTTTTGAAAAGATACGCGAACATTCAGGTCGAGAGATTAATTCTCTCAAATTTGTTAAAATTTAATTTTTGTATTAAAGCGATTTAGGTTTTTAGGAGAGGATATGAATTTTCAAGATATGATTCTAAGGTTGGATCATTTTTGGTCTAAAAAAGGTTGTTCCATAATACAGCCCTATGATATGGAAAAGGGGGCCGGGACATTTAATACTGCCACCTTTTTTGGTTCATTGACTTCCAGAGAGAATATGGTTTGCTATGTGGAGCCTTCGAGAAGGCCCGCCGACGGCAGATATGGAGAGAATCCCAATAGGCTTGGCAAGTATTATCAGTATCAGGTCATAATAAAGCCGCCTTTCAAGGATATACAAAAGGTATACCTTGAGTCTCTCAGCGCCATTGGAATAGATTACCAGAAGCATGATATACGCTGGATAGAGGATGACTGGGAATCCCCCACTCTTGGCGCCAGTGGTATAGGCTGGGAGGTGTGGCTGGATGGCATGGAAATAACTCAGTTTACATATTTTCAACAGATGGCTTCGTATGAGCTTTTCCCTATAAGCGTGGAGATTACATATGGACTTGAAAGGCTCGCTATGTTTGTTCAGAAAAAGAAAAATATATTTGAAATAAAATGGAATGACAGGCATGATTATGGAGCTCTTTATAAGGAATCAGAGAGACAATTCTCGCATTTCAGTTTTGAAGAAGCGGATGTGGAAAGATTGAAGTCTGATTTTGATTTTTATGAAAAGCAAGTTGAGAAGTTAAATTCAAAGGGGCTTTATTATCCCGCATATGACTATGTGATTAAATCTTCGCATACTTTTAATTTGCTTGAGTCAAGAGGGGCTATATCGGTTTCAGAAAGGGCGAATATGATAAGAAGAGTGAGAAATATGGCGAGGATGTGCGCCAAAAAATATGTGGAAGCTAATGAACCTACAAAATAAGAGGCTAATATGAGTGAGAATAAGACAAAGAGATTTGTTTTTGAAATATATGTGGAAAATATACCGGCTCGCTTTATAATACCAGCTTTAAAACAGGAAGAAGAATTGGCCGCGGCATTTTTGAAAGAGAATAATCTTCAGTTTGGAGAAATAAAAACATTTGGAACATACAGGCGACTTATTCTGTCTATAGACTTAATCCCGTCGAGAACTGCCGAAAAAACAGAGTTTCACTATGGACCGCCAGCGAGATTGCTTAAGGATGAAAATGGCAATTACACAAAGCAAGCTATAGGCTTTGCCTCTTCCTTTAATACTACACCAGAAAAACTTAAAATAGCCATTCTGGAAAAGAAAGGCGAGGTGCTCTGTTTTGAGAAAAGAATTCAGCCTATTTCGGCAGTTAAGGTGCTTTCCAATCTCTGCGTTCATATAATAAAGAATCTTCAATTCCCAAAGAGTATGGTCTGGGAAGAAAGCCGCTTGAGATTTGCAAGACCTATAAGGAATCTTCTGGCTATTTATGGAAATTCGACTGTGCCTTTTAAAATAGCCGGGCTTAAATCTGGAAAATTTACTTATGGTTTGGCTTCTCTGGGCTCGCCTAAGATACAGATTAAGGATGCCGATTCTTATACGAAGGCTATGCAAAAGGCTCAGGTGATAGTGAATGACATTGAGAGAAAAGAAAAGATATTGAGAGATTTAAAGAATGCCGCGTCTACAATGCGTCTTTCTTTTGACAGGGATGAGGGACTGGTCGAAGAAAATGTATATCTTACTGAATATCCTTCATGCGTGCCAGTTAAGTATCCAAATGAGTTTTTGCAATTGCCTGCGGAATTGATTTCTCTTGTGATGAAAAATCAGCTCAAATTTTTCCCCTGTTATAAAGGAAAAGAAACTGCACCATTTTTCATCGGGATAAGGGATGGTATATCAAGAGGAACTAAAAATGTTGAAGAGGGTTTTTTGAATGTTTTTGCGGCAAGATGCAGGGATGCTATGTTTTTCTATGACAAAGACATCAAGACGCCGGCGGAAGAATTGAGAAGGAAAATTTCGTTTATAGCTTTTCAGGAAAAGTTGGGCACTATGGCCGACAAAAAAGAGCGCGTTGTTAGGAATCTCAAAAACATTTCTGAGCAGGTAAATTTTGTGTCTGAGGAGATGGAAAAAGCGGCCTCATTTTGCTATCTTGATCTGGCGTCAAATGTTGTAAGAGAATTTCCCGAACTTCAAGGAATAATGAGCGGATACTATGGGAAATATTGGGGCTTGGATGAAAAAGCTTCTTTGATATTGAAAGAGTTTTATGTCCCTGTTTCCCCTACAGACTCTCTGCCTTCTTCAAAGGAGGCGAGCTTGCTTTCTCTCGCTGGCAGAATAGATACACTCGCTGGGGATTTTGCTCTCGGGCTTATTCCAACAGGCAGTCAGGATCCGCATGGGCTAAGGCGATTGGCGTATGGAATTGTCAGGATAGTTTGCGAAAATGATATTAGACTGAATTTGAAGGATTCTTTTGTTTTTGCTCTTTCAATACTTGGGAAGGATGCTCAGGTGGAAAATTATGAAAAGGTATGGGATCAGATTGCTGAGTTCTTGTGGATGCGTTTTGAAAATATATTCTCAGAGAAGTTTAAAAGCGGAGAATTCTCAGCTATAAAAGAAATTTTTGTCAAAGAAGGTGATTTTGTAAAAGCTGTTAAAAGAGCTGAAGCCTTGAAAAAGTTGAGAGGATCTTCGGATTTGATGAATGTGGCCCAGCTTTATAAGAGGCTTAAAAATATATTGAAAAATCAGATGCTGTCTTATGAAGTGGATGTCGCTCTTTTTGAGAAGGAGCAGGAAAAAGCTCTTTATGAGATTTTATCTAAAATCAAGAAAGAAATGGGTTCTTTGAATATGCAAGAAAAATTTGAAGAGGCTTTGAAAACTGCGGAGAGTCTAAAAAGTCCTCTTGAAAATTTCTTCAATGAAGTGATGGTTATGTGTGAAAATCAGTCAGTTAGAAAGAATAGGCTGGCTTTGCTTTCAAATGCTCAAGCTTTGTTTGAGGGACTTGCCGATATATCAAAGATTGGGGAGTCAGAGTTGTAAAGCGGTTTTTAAAATGGATAACCGACCTTTATGAGGAAATTGTATCCCTCGCTGCCAAAGGCTATGTCAGAGGTCGCGACAATATGCGGCCTCAATATAAGTCTGAATGAGGCGCCTGGGCCATATTTGAGTTTGTTTATTTTTAGGTCATTTAGAGATGGCGCAACTGTCCCTATGTCAAGGAAAGGGGTAAATTCTAATTCGCTTAGAAACTTCATAAGTTTGTGTTTTGATAGTGTCATCCTCTGCTCAATTGTCGCTAAAAATTTAGCTCTGTCATTAAATCTGCCTTCTCCCGCCATTCTCATACCTGAGCTTTCGCCCATCATTCTGTTTTCATAAAATGGAAGTTTTTCCCCTGTTTGCCATTCAAGAAGATATCTGACAGCTGTGACATACCGCCCTTTGCCATAATTGTAGTACTTCTTTGATTCTAAACTGTAGAGTGAGTAAGAGTAGTCTGAATATGGTTTGGCAGAATGCAGAAAAGAGAAGGATAGTAAATTCCCCAATTTAGGAAGGAAGGGATGATCGGTTGTGTCCAATGATATGGCCAATTTATTGGTCAAAAAATCGCTTTTTGAATGAGCTTTATCGTAATCTTGAGGCCAGGCATCTTTTATGGAAATGTCGGAAAAAATGCCATTCTCAATACTCTTTGTATAGTAGGAAAGAGAATAGGAAGCTCTAATTTTTTTGGAAAATGGAAAAGAAAAAGTTGTGTCTATGCCTTTGTTTAAAAACAGGTAGTTGACTTTATCGCTTTTGGAAGAATCAGGGCCATATCCAT
Organism: Candidatus Avelusimicrobium gallicola; assembly: GCA_020722185.1. GTDB lineage: Bacteria > Elusimicrobiota > Elusimicrobia > Elusimicrobiales > UBA9959 > JAAYVI01. Next base: position 26,913 of record DYLH01000017.1, read on the forward strand.
AAAAAGAATACTTCGGATCCTTGTAGTTGTAGGCGGATAGGTCTATTTTTATATCGCCAATGGATCTGTAATACCAGAATATGGCTTCTCTTTGCGCCCTTGAAGAAGAAGAGATTCTGCCCATAACTATTGATTTGTTGTTGGGAAAGTAATAGTGTCTGTATGAAAAAGTATCCCCCAATTTTTCATTTCTGTGATAAGATGGCGCTATTACAAAATTTATTGGATTTTCTTCTTTCCCTGAATTTATTGCCGCTATGGGCATTATGCCGTATGAAGAGCCCAGATCTTTGTTGTTTTGGAAAATGGGTATCAATATTACATTTGTCCCGGATATTTCAAAGGAAAGTCTGTCGAGGATTTTTGTGATAATATTGCCTTTGTCTGCGACTGCAAGCGAGGGATTTTGATCCTTGTAAATGTATTGTTTGTTCTCAATGGATAAAGCATTTATAATAGGTATAAATAAGATTAGTAAGTTTAGAAAGAGTATTTTCATTTGAAGAAATCATTTTTTTTGACAATGGGCATCTTTCTGCCCGAGCCGAAAGATTTTGATGAGACTTTCAGGCATAGAGGAAGTTGCTTTCTTTTGTATTCATTGGACTCTATTCTTCTTATCACATTTTTAGCTAATTCTTTGCTGGCGCATATTTTGGCTGTTTTTTCAAAAGGAAGTCCTTGCTCTATGTGAGATCTGATTATTTTGTCGAGAATATCGTATGGAGGAAGGTCGTCTTGATCCTTTTGATTAGGTTTCAGTTCCGCTGTGGGAGCTCTGTTTATTATAGAGAGCGGTATTTTTTCATTCTGGCGATTTATAAAATCGGCAAGTTGATATACCTCAGTTTTTAATAAGTCTCCTATTGGAGCAATAGCTCCCGCTGTGTCGCCATAGAGAGTGCAATATCCCATAGCTATCTCAGATTTATTGCCTGTTGTAAGCGCAAGATAGCCATACTTATTTGAGTAAGCCATTAGAAGGGATCCTCTGATTCTTGACTGTAAATTTTGCATAGAGAGGTCTATCCCGCCCGAAAATCCAAGTTCTTTTAAGAAAGAGGAATAAATTTTAGATATGTATTTAATTTCTGATTTTATTGTGAGATTTTTGGCAAGTTTTAAGGCATCGTTTATGCTTCTTTGCGAGGTGTATGGAGATGGCATCAATAAGCCAAGGACATTTTCATTGCCTATAGCTTCACAGGCTAAATCTGCCACCACTGCAGAATCTATTCCTCCGCTTAAACCTATTACAGCTTTCTTAAAGCCTTGTTTATGGAAGTAATCCTTTATCCCCATGACAAGCGCTGACTTTATGTCTGAGATAACTTCAGTGTTTCTAGTCCCTTGTTTTTTAGAGTTATGGGTGTCTATCATGGCCGCTGTTTCAATAAAGAATTCGCCCCTGTGTAATACTTCTCCTCTGGAAGAGAATAGAAAACTCCCGCCGTCAAATATCAATTCATCATTGGCGCCACAGCAATTTACATAGAGTATTTTTGTCTTTATTTTTTTTGCGAGATTTGAAAGAATTTTTTCTCTATTTTCAGGCTTTTCTTTGTGGAAAGGAGAGGCTGAAATATTGATTATCAGATCTGGTTTTTTCTGAGAAATTTCTTTTAGAGGATTTTTTTTGTATAGATTGGAATTTGGCAATAGAGCAGTGTCTCCCCAGATATCCTCGCAAACTGTCAGGCCTATTTTGGCGCCGTTCAAATTAACAATTCTATCTCCATCCCATGATTCAAAATACCTTGCTTCGTCAAATATGTCGTAAGTGGGCAAAAGCGCTTTGCCAACAATTTTCGATATTTTCCCATTTTCTGCGAAAATTGCGCAGTTGTATAATGGCTTGCCCTGCCCTGATGTATTTTCAACTGGCAGACCAAAAATACAGGCAGGACCTCTTGATGTGAGTGAGGCAAATTTAATAGATGCTTTTCGGGCAGATTTTATCAAATTTCTGTTTTCCAATAGGTCAAGAGGTGGATATCCAATCACGCATAGCTCAGGGAATACCACGAGTTCGGCGCCTTGTTTGCATGCTGTTTCATAAAATGAGCGCATCTTCTCTAGATTTATATCTATGTCGCCCACTTTGGAATTTAATTGTACAGCGAATATTTTCACAATTGAATTATATAACATTTGCCAAGTGTATAGCTAATATGCTATCATTATAGGGAAGCAATAAGGCCGATAAGGCCCTTGTTAAATTTAGTTAAAGATGTAGTTATTGGAGGCAACAAATAATGCTTAATGTATCAATGAAATCTATGCTGGAAGCCGGAGTTCATTTCGGTCATCAGACATATAAGTGGAATCCCAAGATGTCTCGTTTCATATTTGGAGAAAGAAACGGAATACACATAATGGATCTGCAGAAGACAATGAAGGAACTTAAAAAAGCTTATTCCTTTATTGAACAGTGTGCCAAAGAAGGCAAGAATTTTCTTTTTGTAGGCACTAAAAAACAGGCTAAAGATATAGTCAAAGAGGAAGCTCAAAGAGCAAATGTTCCTTGTGTCTACGAAAAATGGTTGGGTGGAACGCTCACTAATTTTGATACCATCAGGAAATCTCTCAGAAGACTGGAAGAACTTGAAGAGCTTGAAAATAAGGGCTATTTCAAGGTTATGGCGAAAAAAGAAGTTTCCCGCCTCACAAAAGAGAAAAATAAAATACTCAAGGTCCTTTCTGGGATAAGAGCTATGAAAGTTATTCCCGATGTTTTGTTTGTGGTGGATCCGGTTGAGGAAGCTTTAGCGATAAGAGAAGCCAAAAAACTTGGGATAGTCACAGTGGCTGTGTGTGACACCAATGCAGATCCAGAATTGGTTGATTGGGTGATACCGGGAAATGACGACGCTGCAAGGTCAATAAGGCTTTTCTGCTCTGTAGTAGCAGATGCTGTTATATCTGGCAGAGAACAAAAAAACGGCGCTTCAGAGGGCGGAGTTGAGTCGCAAATGAATGTGTCGGAAGAAGGCGATAGTGAATCCAATCAAGAACAATCTATTCAAGAGCAAACTGCCGATCAAAATGAGGGCTATGAGTTAACTGAGCAGGAGACTGTGGAACAGCAAGAAGAAGTACAGCCCGAATCAGTTGAAACAGAGAATAAATAAGGAGAGTTTTATGCCAGCAATAGTAACTACAGAACAAGTGATGTCTTTGAGATCTCAGACTGGAGCAGGAATAATGGATTGCAAGGCCGCTCTTAAAGAGGCCGATGGAGATATGGCGAAAGCCGTAGAGATACTCAGGAAAAAAGGAATAGCCGGTTTGGCTAAAAGAGCAGGCCGAACAATGAAAGAAGGTGTGGTAGAGGTGAAAAATTCAGGCAATAAATACGCCATGGTAGAGATAAACTGCGAGACAGATTTTGTTGCTAAAAATCCAGATGTGAAAAATTTTGCTGTGGAATTGGCAGGGCTTATGCTATCTGACGCATCATATTCAAATCCAGCCGAGAATGAGAAAGCTAAAGAAAAGCTTCAGAATTTGGCTATGAAAACGGGCGAGAATATGATCATAAGGAGAGGCATTGTTTTTGAATCCTCTTCAAATAGTGAAATTGGTTTTTATATCCACACAGATTCTAAGAAAACTGCTATGGTGGAAATATCTTTTTCTAAAGATGTGGCAAATAGGGAAGTTATTCGCCAACTCGCAAAAGATATCGCTATGCAGTGCGTGGCAATGGGCGCAAAATGGCTAAATAAAGAGGATGTCCCCGCGGAAGTCATAGAAAAAGAAAAGGAGATATATAAATCCACTCCGCAAGCTCAGGGAAAAAATGAGATAGCTTTAGCCAAGATGCTTGAGGGCAGAATAAAAAAGTTCTATGAAGAAAATTGTCTCAATGAGCAGCCTTTCATAAGAGACCAGAAGATAAAAATATCTGACCTTGTTCAAGCAAAAGGAAAGGAACTTTCTACCGATCTTTCCATAAAAAGGTTCGTCAGCTATATGGTGGGTTTAGAATAAATAAAATGAAATATAAAAAAGCCGTCCTTTTTTATGATGAAAAGGGCGGCTTTTTTCTTTCTCCCCCAAAAATTCTTAATACAGAGGTGAAAAAATGAAAAGAGTACTCATAAAACTTTCAGGCGAAGCTTTGTCAATGTTTTCAGATGAGAAAAAATCTATAACACCCGAGGCTTTGAATTATATAGCGGGAGAAATAAAATCTGCATATGACGGAAAGACTCAGATAGCCATAGTTGTTGGCGGTGGAAATATATGGAGAGGCGCCAAAGATGGACATGGGAAGATAGATAGAGTAACTTCGGACAATATGGGAATGTTGGCAACAGTGATAAACGCCATGTCCATTCAGTCAGCCCTTGAAAATCTGGGGATAAATACAAGAGTTCAGACAGCTATAGAAATTTCAAGAATAGCAGAGCCTTTCATAAGAAGAAGAGCTATACGTCACCTTGAAAAGAGCAGAATTGTGATTTTTGCTGGCGGAACGGGCAATCCTTATTTCACAACAGACACAGCTGCCGCTTTAAGGGCTGCCGAGATAAATGCTAATTTGATAATAAAGGCAACTCAGGTAGATGGTGTTTATACAGCCGATCCTAAAAAAGATTCTAAAGCAAAGTTGATAAGAGAGATTTCCTATATGGAAGCCATAAAACAGGGGCTTAAATTTATGGATGCCAGCGCTTTAACCTTGTGTATGGAAAATGATATACCTATAAGGGTGCTAAATCTCCATAAAAAAGGGAATGTATCCCTAGCGATTAAAGGAGAAAAAGTGGGGACTTTGATAAAATGAGCAAGATAGATGAAATAATAATAAGCCATAAAAAAGCAGTTGAAGAATTTGAAAAGAAATTGGATTCTGTTGAATCAGCGGTTGTTTTACTGGCTAAATGTCTCAAAGATGGAAATAAAATTCTTCTGTGCGGCAATGGCGGGAGCGCCGCAGATTGTCAGCATTTTGCCGCAGAACTTGTGGGCAGATTTCAAAAGGAAAGGAAAGGTCTTCCAGCTTTGTCTCTGACTGTGGACACTTCGGCTTTGACTTCAATATCAAATGATTACGGTTTTTATGAGGTTTTCGCAAGGCAAGTTGAGGCTCTTGGCCGTCCCGGCGATATTTTGGTTTCATTTTCCACTTCTGGAAATAGTTTGAATGTCATAAAGGCAATGGAAAAGGCTTCTTTGATGTCTATTAAGAACATTGCGCTCACAGGCAATGGTGGCGGAAAGATAGCTAGTATGGCCGATGTATCTATTTCAATAGATGAAACAGTTACAGCCAGAATTCAAGAAATTCACGCAATTGCTATCCACATACTCTGCGAACTCATAGAAGAGTATTTTTAACTTTCTAACTTATGCGCTAATG
>DYLH01000001.1:0-56315 GCA_020722185.1 Candidatus Avelusimicrobium gallicola
ATGTTAAAAAAGGCGGGTTTTTTAAAAAAATAAACTTTAAAAAAGTGTAGAATATTATACTATGGCAAAAAATCTTGTTATAGTTGAATCTCCAACAAAGCAAAGAACCATATCTAAGTTTTTAGATTCTTCATTTATTATTCGCAGCTCCTTTGGCCACATAAGGGATCTCCCAGCAAATGACCTTGGAGTTGATATAAAAAATGAATTTAAACCCACATATGTGCTGGTTGAAAAAGGGAAAAAAGTAATATCTGAAATTGAAAAACTGGCTAAATCAGCTGAAAAAATCTATTTGGCAACCGACCCGGATAGGGAAGGGGAAGCGATAAGCTGGCATCTAATTGAGGCCTTGCCTAAAGTTGATAAAAGCAAATTTAGAAGAATCAGTTTTCATGAAATAACAAAATCAGCTATTCTGGAAGCTATTAAATCTCCTAGAGATATTGACTTGAACTTAATCAATGCCCAGCAGGCAAGAAGAATACTTGATAGACTTGTGGGATATCAGATTTCTCCTATACTATGGTCTAAGATAAAAAAAGGTCTTTCAGCTGGAAGAGTTCAGTCTGTAGCTGTGCGTCTTATAAGCGAAAGGGCTTTGGAAATATCGGCTTTTAAGGAAAGCGATTATTATACAATAGATGGGATATTTGAAAAAGATGGAGAGAGATTTTCTGCCAAAATGGTCAAGTGGAAGGGGAGTAATGTTGAGGAAACTATTACTCTTAAACTTTTTGCCGAGGATTACAAGTATAAGACATCTTCATTTAAAAGCATAGAAGAAACGGCAGAACTGGTTTCGACATTGAAGGATTTGCCTTTTCATGTTTCCTCAGTGGAGAAAAAAACAGTTTCAAAAAAGCCAAAACCTCCATTTATCACAAGCTCTCTTCAGCAAGATTCATACACAAAACTTGGTTTTACCCCTGAAAGAACTATGAGAATTGCTCAGTCCCTGTATGAAGGCGTAAATTTGGCGGGAGAAATGACAGGTCTTATAACTTATATGAGGACTGATTCTTTCAATGTCTCAGCTGATATGCAAAAAAAAGCTGCAGAGTTCATAAGAAAAAATTATGGACCTCAATATGCTCCCGCTCAGACGCCAGTCTATCTAAAAAAAGTTAAAGGCGCTCAGGAAGCGCATGAGTCAATACATCCAACAAATATAGCTATAATTCCTCAGAATATAAAAGAACATTTAACAGCTGATCAGTATAAGCTCTATGACCTCATATGGAAGAGATTTATGGCAAGCCAGATGTCCCCCGCAACATTTGATTCTGTAAGCGTGGAAATAAAAGATTCCAGAGATTTAAGCCTTTTTAAGACATCAGGTCGAACGCTTAAATTTGACGGCTATTTAAAAGTTTATCAGGATGCTGAGAAAGAAGAAGAGGATGAAGAGAATGAGATGTCTATTCCTCCATTAAATGAAAAAGACGGGCTTGTCCTTAAAGATATTCAGCCAAAACCACATAAAACCAGTCCTCCGCCACATTACAATGAGGCGAGTCTTATAAAAATTCTTGAAAAACATGGCATAGGCAGGCCTTCAACATACGCTTCTATCATTTCCACAATAATTGAGAGAGGATATGTTAATAGGGAGAAAGATAAGCGGCTTACCATAACTGAACTTGGCAAAATTGTCACGGGAAAACTTAAAATGTTTTTTAAGGACATAATGAGCCTTTCATATACAGCCGGCATAGAAGATAAACTGGATGATATAGCAGATGGCAATGTCTCATGGAAAGACACCATAAAGGATTTTTATCTTGAATTTTCCAGAAATCTTGAAAATGCTTCAAAGAATATGAGCACTGAAAAAATGGCCATTAAAACAAATGAGAAATGCCCTTTATGTTTAAGCCCTATGCTTTTGAGGGAAAGTAGATTCGGCAAGTATCTCTCCTGTTCGCGATTTCCAAAATGTCCGGGAAAAATACGCCTAGATGCCAATGGGAACAAAATAGAAGGTTTTGTCCCAATAAAGACTGAAAAGAAATGCCAGAAATGTAAAAAAGGGAATATGTTGCTCAGGAAAGGGCCAAGAGGTTTTTTTCTGGGATGCTCAAGATTTCCTTTATGTCGTTCGATAGAGAGCATTACAGAAGAAGAGGCAAAGAGCATAATAGAACAAGCCAGAAGGAAAAGTTCTTAAATGTTAGATGAAAGGGAAAAGTTTCTTCTATATCTAAAAACGCAAAAAAATGTTTCAAGACATACATTAAGGGCCTATTCTCAAGATTTAAAAGAATTTTTTTCTTTTTGCGCCCAACTAAAAAAAGATAATGTAAAGGACATTGATAGGTTAGTAATAAGAACTTTCGCGTCAAGCCTCACAGAAAGAAATCTAAAGAAAAATTCCATCATAAGAAAACTTTCAGCAGTGCGCTCTTTTTTTAATTATCTTTATCAAAAAGGAGATATTGAAGATAATCCATTCTCATTGCTCAATTCACCCAGGAAAGACAAAAATCTTCCAAGATTCTTGACAGAGGATGAAATGGAAAAACTTTCATCTGAGAATATCCCCTCAAAAGTTCTCTCCTCTAATCTAGGGTACTCACTTGCTTTCAGGGACTACGCGCTAATAATGCTCATCTATTCATCTGGTTTGCGACGCAGTGAAGCGGCTAATTTGAAAGTGGGAGATTTGGACATATTTTCAGGATTTGTCAGAATAATGGGTAAGGGAATGAAGGAGAGAACTGTGCCTGTTGGCGATCACGCCCTTGAAGCGATAAAAAAATACTTAGAATTCAGAAAGAATCCAGGGCCTCAAGATCCTCTTTTTTTGAATAATTCAGGAAGGAAGTTAAGCGATGCAGGCGTGGCATTTATAATTAAAAAAATGGCTAAGAGGGCGCGTTTTGCAAGAAATATCAATCCGCACGCTTTAAGACATTCTTTTGCCACTCATATGCTAAATAATGGCTGCGATCTTCGCGCTTTGCAAGAAATGCTTGGACACGCCAATCTTGCCACAACTCAAATCTATACACATATGTCTATAGAACATCTCAAAAAAGTTTATGAAAAATTTCATCCGAGGTCAAAAAAATGAGAAACATATTTTTATTTTTGTCTTTTTTCCCAACAATGCTTTGTGCGCTCGGATTTGAATCATTGGTCTCTGATTTTGAAAAACAAGGCCTGTCAAATTCATCATGGGCTATTGCCGTATATTCAATTTCCGGTAAAAAAATTTATTCCAAAAATGAGAACAAAAAATTAATTCCGGGAAGTTCAGTAAAACTTTTTTCCACTGCTTTCGCCTTTGATTGTTTGGGCCCTCAATACCAGATAAAGACAGAACTTTATGGCAATGGGGATATGGCTTCTAGTCAGCTTAATGGCGATTTAGTATTGAAAGGATATGGAGATATCACTTTTGGCTCAGATAATTTTGGAGACTCTTACTACAAAAAAGCAAAGGAGATATATTCAATCTTAAATGAAAAAGGGATAAAAAAGATAAATGGGTCTATTTTTGTGGACTCCTCTTTCTACTCATTTACGCCGCCCGGCTCATGGGCATGGGAGGACATAGGAAATTACTACGCCTCTTTTCCGTGGGCTTTTTCAGTAAATGACAATTCTTATAAATTATGCTTTAAAGAGGAAAGCAAGGAAGGCTCTCCTCTTGAAATTTCTTCAATAGAACCAGATCTTAGATTAGATATTGAGAACCTTGCCATAACTTCGCCAAAAAAATCAGGTGATAATTCGTATATATATTCTATTCCATGGATAAGGCAGATAAGAATAACAGGATCTGCCCCGGCTGGCTATTGTATAAAAGGATCTATGCCTTACCCAGCTTCTTTCTTTTCATCGTATCTTAGAGAATATCTTATATCCTCTGGTATAGAGGTAAAGGGAGAGGCTTTGTCTGGGATTTATGCAAAACCTCTAGACGAGAATAAATTGATAAAGGTATTTTACTCTCCTTCTTTAAAAGAAATAACTGCCTTTACAAATAAGAAAAGTTTTAATCTCTATGCTGAGGGCATTTATAAATTGGCCTCGATGAAATGCTCAAAAGGAGATAATCCATTGAATGATTTTGCCCATTCTTTCAAGGCCAGTATACACTCTGCGGATGCTTGCGGACTTTCCAGATTGAATCTTTTTTCCGCTTTAGATTTCATAAGATTGCTCAATTTTGTGGCAGCAAATCCTTATTACAAGGAATATAGAGATACTCTTTACTATCCTGGAGATCCACTGGGACGCGGGCACATTAGAAATTTAGATAAGGAAGGTGTAATGGGTCGAAATCTCGCAATTAAATCTGGTTCATTAAAATATGTTCGTTCCTATGCAGGTTATCTTCGCACAAAAAAGGGCAATGAACTTTCTTTTGCATTCATAATAAACAATTACGAAGTTTCTCCAAGATTTATCGATAAAGTTCATTCTTCTTTGATTAAATGGTTGTATGACAATAAGTGAGAATCATTTTAGTTGAAAAATAAATAGATTTTTTTATAGAATGTATTACTGTAATAGAGGGATTAAGAGGAAAATATGTCTAAGATAATGGTAATCGATGATGACCCGGAAATATCTTCTTTGGTGCAGTATACTCTTGAAAGTATGGGACATACCATAAGAGTGTGCGACAATGGACGCGAAGTAATAGATGCTGTAAAAGAATTTCAGCCTGAGCTTATGGTCATGGATGTAATGCTGCCCGGGATAGATGGATATTCCCTTACTTTAAAGATTGCAGAAGACCCTCAATTAGCTTCTATACCGATAATAGTACTTTCCGCTCTTGAACCGTCTAAATCTATGTTTAGTAAATTCAATCAGGTAAGCGCTTTTTTGACAAAGCCTTTCAATACCGATGATCTGCTTGATGCAGTGAAAAACGCTCTCAAGAAAGGATCTAATTGAAACAAGTAAATCGGTTCACGCCTATGCCTTTCAAGCAGAATGATTCATTTTGTCGTTCCTATACGGAGGCTGAGAATTATTTTGTTTTAATAATGTGGGATATATGATAGAAATAAAAAATTTGGTAAAGAATTATCCAGGTAAAAAAGTTATAAATGGAATAAGTTTAAAAATAGAAAATGGAGAAATATTTTCTATCATGGGGCCTTCAGGCACAGGCAAAAGCACTTTTCTCAAATGTCTCATAGGATTAAATAAATCCGATAGTGGAGAAATATTGGTGGATGGCCTGGATATAGCAAGGATTCAAGATGAGAGAAAATTGCAGCAGATAAGGCGTAAAATGGGATATCTTTTTCAAGAAGGCGCATTATTTGATTCTCTTTGTGTATGGGAGAATGTGGCTTTTGGACTTAAATATCTTACAAATATAGAGCCCGAAAAATATATGAGCAAGGCAATTGAGAAATTGAAGCTAGTGGGACTTGAAAACAGCGAGCATTTGAAAATAAGCGAATTATCTGGTGGTATGAAAAAAAGAGTAGCTCTTGCAAGAGCTATAGCTTCAGACCCATCTTATTTGCTCTATGATGAGCCGACTACAGGTCTTGATCCCATGACAGGTGAGATGGTGGCAAAACTCATAAAGGAAATGTCTGAAAAATTGAAGGTTACATCAATAGTTGTAACTCATGATGTTAAGCTTGCTATGGATATCTCGGACAGAATAGCCTTTTTTTCTTCAGGTAATATAGTAGAAATAGGCTCTAGCAAAGAAATAAAAGAGAGTAAAAATGAAATGGTGAGAGAGTTTTTGGATAACTGTTCCTGCGGTTGATAAATTGTATAATGGTATTCTAGAGAGTCTATGAGAGATGAAACAAAAGTGGGCATGTTTGTCTTAGCCGGTCTTCTTTTTGCCGCCACAGCTATATTTATGCTTGGCGATTTCTCATTTAAAAGCCATTATACCATCACTGTAAAGTTTAAAGATATATCTGGTCTTGCAGATAAGTCAAATATAAAACTTAGCGGGGTGGACATTGGAAAAGTAAAGGAAATATACATAGATTCAGATCAAGTGGCCGTTGTGCTCTCAATAAGGAAAGGAATAGAAATTTATAGAAATTCTAAATTTATGATTGGATCCACAAGCATAATAGGCTCTAAGTTCCTTCAAATAGATCAAGGTGATCCTATGAGTGGCTTTATAAAAGAGGGAGATATAGTCTATGGTGAAAATATGATTCCTATGGATAGGGCCATAATAAATGCAGTATCTGATCTTCAAGAATTTATGAAAGGGTTAAACAATAATGGGGAATTCACAAAGAATCTCAATGATGCTGTCGTGAATCTCAGAAATATAAGCGCTGATTTAAGCGAGATTATTTCAGTTTCAAAGCCATCTATAGAAAAAACTGCTGAGGGGATGGATGATATAACAGTTAAAATAAATTCAATACTTGAAAAAACAGATAATCTAATTTCAAAAATAGAGAAAGGTGAAGGCCCTTTGGGCGCGCTTATAGCAGACAATAAATCAAAAGATGACATAAAGCAAACAATAAGCAATATCAAAGATACCAGTGAATCAATAAAAAAATTGATGGGCAAGGCATCAAGAATGAGGACATACTGGTATTGGGATACAAGATATGATCCTTTGTCAAAGTATAATATGAACTCTGCAGGAGTGAGGTTATACACAAGCGATGAAAAATATTACTATGGCGGTATGTCAAATTTCTTTGACATAAAAAATGCTGACAGAGGCATAAGTTATGAGGAGAAAAATAGAGTGGACGCCTATATGGGATGGCAAAAAAAACAAGCAGACTTTTACATAGGCGTGATAAGAAGCAATGCCGGGGCTGGACTGAGATATAGGCCTTTCTACTCGGATCCTTTGTGGGGGAGGCTTTCTCTTTTCATAGAAGGCAATGATTTTTCCAGAAATAGAGTGATAAAAAATAGAAAATTCAATACGCCCAGATATGACACAGGCTTTGATGTGAAAATTAATAAGTATGCTGAAATGGGCTTGAGATTATCTGATATTACCGAGGTAAAAAGATTGAATTACACGGCAAAGATACTTTTTGAGGACAAGGATCTGGCCTATCTATTTGGGCTTGCTTCTGGTTCTTCATTAGCTTTAAAGTGATATGAAATTCAAAAAAGTTTATATTTGCTCATCTTGCGCAGCGCAATATTCCAAATGGCAAGGCCAATGCCCTGCGTGTGGAAAATGGAATACTCTCATAGAAGATGTTATATCTGAATCTTTACCCAAAGAAAGAAAAAACATTACTGAATTTAGTTCTCCCGCCATTAAATTGGACAAAGCCTGTCAGAGCAAGTTTGAGCGCAAGAAAACGGGAATATCTGAGCTGGACAGAGCTTTAGGCGGAGGACTTATAAAAGGTCAGATAGCTCTGCTTGCTGGCCCTCCTGGAATAGGGAAAAGCACCTTAATGCTTGAGGCCGCAAATGGTTGTTCGAAGAATGGCCTAATATCTCTCTATATTTCCGGCGAGGAGTCATGCGAACAGGTTTCCTCAAGAGCGGCAAGGCTTAAAGTTAAGAGCGAAAACATATATTTGATGTCTGAAACAAATCTTGTGAAAATAATTGAGGAGATAAAAAAAATAAAGCCTTCAGTCGCTATAATAGATTCAATTCAGACAATATATCATCCGGAAATAGGCTCAGCCTCTGGCGGCATTTCTCAGATAAGAGAATGCGCGGCTGAGTTATTGCGTATGGCCAAACAAAATTCAATATCTCTTTTCATACTTGGGCATGTGACAAAAGAAGGGGATTTGGCCGGTCCCAAAATACTTGAGCATATGGTTGACACAGTTCTCTATTTTGAAAGTGAAAAAAGCGGAGCTTATAGGCTTCTCAGGGCTCAAAAGAATCGTTTTGGCCCTGTTGACGAATTAGGCATATTTGAAATGACGGATACTGGCCTTGTGTGCGCTCTGGATAGTTTTTCTTTTGTTTCTGAGGACAAGGAAAGTGTGTGTGGGAGAGCCCGCACGGTTTTTTTTGAGGGGACAAGACCTGTCACTGGTGAGATAGAGGCTCTTGTAAATAAAACTTTTTATCCATATCCGCGCAGAATATTCAATGGAATAGAAAATTCCAGAGCGCAGATGCTTGTGGCAGCGATAGAAAAAAATGTTCAGCTTCGTTTCGACACTTATGACATCTTTGCTGGAGTAAAGGGCGGGCTCAAAACAAAAGATCCCGCTTGTGATTTAGCTTTCTGCGCCGCTGTTATTTCTTCTCTTAGAGATATTCCAATTCCAGGAGATTGGGCCTTTCTTGGCGAGGTTGGTATATTGGCGTCTGTTTCCTCTTGTTCATATCTGTCTCAGCGCGTGGCTGAGCTTGAAAGACGAAATTTTAAAAAGATATTCATCCCGGCTTCTTTCAAAGAAAAAAAAGAATCTAAAGTGGATTTATGTAGGGTTAAGGATTTGAAAGAGCTTTATTCTCGAATTTCCGCAAAAGCGCAGTAAATTATTGTAGAATATAATATTATTCGGGCCTATTTAGGAAACTCTATTAGGCCTTTTTTAGAGGTAAATTATGATAACATGGATATTCAGGGGTCTTGCCTTGGTAGGAACTCCTATCGTTTGTTATTTTTCTATAGCTAAAAATCTTAACAGCGTTCTTGTTGGCTTTTTTTTAGGTTTGCTTATGATAGGCATTGAGTATGTGCTTGAAAATACAAAACTTTCAACTCTGATAATAGGCGTTTTAGGCGCTGCTGTTGGTATAATCCTTGCCAAATTATTTGACTATACAGTTTACCAGATAGGAAGTGAGTCTGTTAATGCTTTTTGGTCTAAAGTTAATTTTATACTCAAATATGTACTTGCGATTTTGGGTATGATGATAGGAGTGAAGAAAGTAAGTGAAATAGAAGATCTGGATACAGATATATCTCAATTAGGCAAAAAGGTTGGCAGAAGTATAAAAGTTTTGGAATTAAGTTGTGTAATAGATGGCAGAATACTCGACATATGTGAGACGGGATTTATTTCTGGTTCTATAGTTATACCTCGTTTTATAATAGATCATCTTCATAAATTGACTGAATCTAAAGATCCTATGGATAAGGCCAAGGGCAGACGTGGACTTGATGTATTGGCCCGACTTCAGGAGACCAAAGCCTTGCCCTTTAAGGTGATAGAGAGAGATATGAAGGAAATAGAGGATATTTCGACAAAAACTGTAATGGTTGCCAAAGAGCTAAAGAGTTCAATAGTAACCGTTGATTTCAATATAAATAAAATTGGAGCTCTGGAAAATGTTCCAGTACTCAATATAAACGATCTTTCAATAGCCCTTAAACCTGTAGTCTTGCCGGGTGAGGATATGCATATCTTTGTAATGAAAGAGGGCAAAGAAAGATCTCAAGGCGTGGGGTACCTTGATGATGGCACTATGGTTGTTGTAGAGGATGGGCGAGACAGCATAGGCAAAAAAATAGAGGTTGTTGTTCAATCTATACTTCAGACATCTCAGGGAAGGATAATCTTTACAAAATTAAATAAGAACAATGGCAAATAGACTCATAAGAGTTGCGGCTATTGTGCTGGCAGCCGGCGTCTCGAGACGTTTTGGCAGGGATAAGCAATTTGAAAAGATTGGGGGCAGGGAGATTATAGCGATAGGCGTTGAGAATTTTTTGAAAGTTCCCGAAGTAAAGAAGATAGTTATAGCTTTTTCCAGGTCAAATATAGATAAGGGCAGATGTATTTTTAGTAGTCCCAGAATTGAAATAGTTGAAGGTGGAGAGACAAGAATGCAGTCTCTTTTTAAGGCTTTTTCTGCTTTGAGGTGTGAATACGATATAGTATGTGTGCACGACGGCGCTAGACCTTTTGTTCAAAGAGATCTCATAAAGAATCTGATTAAGTATTCATTAAAACATAAGGTTGCAATACCTGTGGTCCCTCTTAAAGACACAGTTAAAAAGATTCTAAAAAATAGAGTAATTGAGACAATAGACAGAAATGTTCATTTCGCTGTTCAGACTCCGCAATGCTATCAATACTCTATATTAAAGAAAGCCCTTTCTCATTTTGAAGAAAATATGGATCTTACAGATGATTCTCAATTGGCGGAAAAAATTGGAGTAAAACCTTTTGCCGTCAAAGGGGATTATTTAAATTTCAAAATAACTACTCCAGAAGATATAAAATTGGCGGAGGTAATGTATGAAAAAGAAATCAAAAAAAATAATTTCAAAAAGAAAGCAGATGCCTTTTGATTTTAGAGTGGGTTTTGGCTACGACATACACAGAATGACTGATGGCAGAGAACTTATACTTGGCGGATATAAGATTGATTATCCCAAGGGGATGCTTGGACATTCCGATGGAGATTTGGTCATACATAGCGTATGCGATGCTATTTTAGGCGCTATTAATGAAGGAGAAATAGGTGTTTATTTTCCGCCAACAGATCTCACTCTTATGGGTATTTCAAGCTCTGTTATAGCAGAGAAGGTATTGGAAATGCTTAAAAAAAGAAAAGCCAGAATAAATCAAATAGATGTGACCTTAGTTGCGGAAGAGCCGAAAATAAAGCCCTACTATGAGCCTATAAAAAAGTCGCTTTCCAAAATATTTGATTTACCTGCGCAAAGAGTTAGTTTTAAGGCCAAAAGCATGGAAGGGCTTGGTGAGGTTGGGAGAGGGGAGGCTATGATATGTTATGCTGTTGCAAGCATAATATTGGGATAATAATATTTTTTGCCTTTTCCATTTTTTTCGCTTCATGTATGCCTAAGGGTGAAAAGAGAGTTTTTGTTTATTCTGATTTGAAAGGTAAAAATCAAAAAAGCGCTGAGTTCCTAAAGACATATGAACTTTCAAAAAATCAGAATTATGAGCTTGAGAGCGCTTTTAATGATATTACCGAATCGGCTTCCTTAAAAACTCTTGGGAAAAGGGAAGAAGGATATTTTTCTTATTCAATTTTCCCGGAAGGCGCTATTTATCCTTTTTCAAAGGTTTCTGTTAAATGCGTTTTTTCCTCAGATTCATCTTATGAAAAGGCCAGAGAGGTGTGTAAAGAATTCTTTAATGAGATTGATACTAGATATTCCAAATTACAGGAGAAGCTCAAATGAGACTTTATAATACTTTGACAAAAAAAGAAGAAGAATTAAAACCCATAAAACAGGGAGAAATTGGAATTTATGCCTGTGGTCCGACAGTTTATCACTACGCTCATATAGGAAATTTGAGGACATATATTCTGGAAGATTTTTTGAGGCGTTCACTTGAATACATCGGATTTAAGGTAAAGCATGTAATGAATATAACCGATGTGGGGCATTTGACATCAGATGCAGATGAGGGCGAGGATAAAATGGAGCTTGGTTCAAAAAGGGAGGGGAAAAGCGCGTGGGAAATAGCAGATTTTTACACTAGGGCTTTTTTCAAGGATTTTGACTCTCTTAACTGCTTGCGCCCAACTATTTCTTGCAAGGCAACAGACCACATAGCTGATATGATAGAACTGGTAAAAAAGCTTGAAAAAAATGGTTATACATATAGAACTTCGGATGGGATTTACTACGATACTTCTAAATTCGCAAATTATGGAATTCTGGCTGGCAAGGCAAATTTGGAGGGGATTAAAGCCGGAGCTAGAATAGAATTTAGCAAAGAGAAAAGAAATCCAACTGACTTTGCTTTGTGGAAATTCTCTAAAGAAGGGGAAAAAAGGCAAATGGAATGGGACTCGCCATGGGGGAAAGGTTTTCCGGGCTGGCACATAGAATGTTCAGCCATGAGCATGAAATATCTGGGAGAGACTTTTGATATGCATTTAGGCGGTATAGACCATGTGGCTATACATCATACAAATGAAATAGCTCAAGCTGAAGGGGCCACAGGCAAAAAATTTGTAAATCATTGGGTTCACATGGAATTTCTCGTCATAGGCAGTTCAGAAAAAATGTCTAAATCAGCTGGAAATTTTCTAACATTAAATTCAATTGTGGAAAAAGGATACTCTCCTCTTGTGTATAGATATTTCTGCTCTCAGGCGCATTACAGGAAACAGCTAGAATTTTCTTTTGAGGCCATTGCCGCCGCTGATAGGGCTCTTAAAAATTTAAGAAATCTCGTTCTAGATGTGTTTGAAAAAGCGCAGGGTAAGCCAGAGGAGGCTTTTGATTGCGATAAGTTATTGAAATTTAAAAAAGCAATAGAGGATGATCTGAATATCCCTATGGCTGTTTCTATTTTGTGGGAGACTTTGAGAGATAATTCACTTGCCAATTCAAAAAAAATGTGGCTGGCTATGGAGTTTGAAAAAGTGCTTGCTTTTGGAATCTTTGAGAAAGAAAAAGAAGATGTTCCCGCTGAAATTATTGCTCTTTCCAATGAGAGATGGGAAGCAAAGAAGAATAAGGATTTTGCAAGGGCTGATGCTTTAAGAGAAAAAATAAAAAGTCTCGGATGGCTTGTAGAAGACACCGCTCAGGGACCAAGGGTAAAAAAGGCATGAAGATAGATAGAGATAAACTGGTTTCATTTATAAACAGAATTCTTAATTCAAATTCATTTAAGGATTCCTCAAAGAATGGACTTCAAGTTGAAGGGAAAAAGGATATTAGAAGCGTAATTTTTTCTCCCTCAATTTCTATTTCGCTAATAAATAGGGCAATTGAACTTAATGCTGATGCTATAATAACGCACCATGGGCTCTTTTGGGGAAAGGAACAGACTGTCATAGGGTCATATGCTGAAAAACTCAGGCTTTTGCTCTGTAACAATATAAATTTAATGTCCTGGCATCTACCTCTGGATGCTCATACAGAATATGGAAATAATGCCGCTTTAATACGCCTTTTCCCGGTAAAAAAAATTATTCCTTTCGGCGATTATAATGGCCAAAAAATAGGTTTTAAAGGTGTATTGAAAAGGTGTTTTAAGAGAAGTCAGGCTTTCTCAGTAATAAAAGAGAAAATAAATCCAAACGCTCTTTTTTTGCCTTTTGGGCCTGAGCGCATAAAAACAATCGGCATTGTAAGCGGAGGGGCGCAAAGCTTTATAAATCAGGCTATAGATGAAGGTTTAGATCTTTATATTACGGGGGAAGCCTCAGAATACTGCTTTGAATCTGCTAGAGAAGGGAATGTCAATTTTTCAGCAGCCGGGCATTATGCCACTGAAAAAGCGGGTGTTTTAGCTCTTAAAAAACTTTTAGAGAAAAAATTCAAAATAAGAACTTTTTTTTACGACTCGAAAAATCCAATCTGAGAAATTAAAAAAGTATAGTAGTAAGAAAATAAAGAGTAGAAAATAGAGAATAAAGATTTAAGCGCTTATGCACTAATTTAACTGCGAATATGCTTTCGCAGTGAACTCCACTGAGCCTTTCAATAAATTTGGTAAAATTAAAGTTATGAGAAAAACAAAACTTATCACGGCCCTTGATCTAGATCTAAAACAGGCTGAAGAAATTGTCTATTCTTTAAAAAATTATGTCAAATACTACAAAATAGGGCCAGTTCTTTTTATGCAGTATGGGGTAAAATCAATAGAGATGGTAAAGAAATATGGGGGAGAGGTTTTCTTAGACCTTAAACTTCACGATATCCCAAACACGGTTAAAGAAGCCATAGAGGAAGCGAATAAGCTTGGGATTTATTCAATATCTGTTCATACACTTGGTGGCCCAACGATGATAAAATCTGCGGTAAATTCCGCCAAAAAACTTAAAATTTGGGGGGTTACTATACTGACAAGCATAGATCTCATAGAGTTTCACAGAATAGGTTTTAGATATAGCTTAGAAAAGCAAGTTCAACACTTGGCGAAACTTGCAAATGATACATCTTTGGATGGAGTGATAGCATCTCCGCGCGAACTTTATTATTTAAGGCAAACACTTGGAGAAAATATCAAAATAATAACTCCATCTATAAGACTTAAACCCACAAGCGCAGATGATGATCAAAAAAGATTTATGACTCCACGTCAGGCTAAAGAGAGCGGTTCTGATTTTATAGTGGTAGGCAGGCCAATAACCAAAGCTCAGAATCCGATAAAAGCGGCTCAAGAAATACTTAAAGAAATAGAATGAATAAAGTTTTGAACATACTCAAAAGGAAAAAAGCAATACTAAGCGGCCATTTCTTGCTTTCAAGCGGATTGCACAGTCCAAATTATGTGCAATGCGCCCTTGCTCTTAGCGACACAAAATTGGCGGCCAAACTGGGCAAGGCTCTGGCCGCAAAGTGGAGAGGAGAAAAACCTCAAATGATAATTTCACCTGCCATGGGTGGAATAATAATAGGGCATGAAGTGGCATCGGCTATGAATTTGCCTTTCTTCTTTACAGAAAGGGAAAATGGGGAAATGACATTGCGCCGCGGTTTTAAACTCAAAAAAAGGATAAAGGTTGTCATAGTGGAAGATGTATTTACCACAGGTAAATCCACAATTGAGACTGCAAAAGTAATTGAGCAAAGGGGCGGTAAAATTCTTGGAGCTCTTTCCATTATAAACAGAATGGGGGATAGAGATTTGCCATTCAAAAATTTTAGCCTTGTAAAGGTAGACATAAAAACATATGAGCCAAAGAAATGTCCTCTGTGCAAAAAAAAATTGCCACTGATAAAGCCCGGCAGTAGAGAAATAAAGAAAAAAAATTAGGAAGAATACAAGAATCATAAGGAGGTTTTATGCCAAGCGATATAGAAATTGCAAAAAAAATAAAACTCAAACATATAAAGGAAATTGCCCAACAGATTTCAATTCCAGAGGAAGATTTAGTGTATTATGGCAAATACAAAGCTAAGCTCCCGCTTAAGTTTATCAATCCTGAAAAAATTAAAAAGGCCAAACTTATACTTGTTTCAGCCATAACCCCAACACCAGCAGGGGAAGGTAAAACTACAGTTTCAATAGGGCTTTCTCTCGGCTTAAATAGAATTGGCAAAAAAACAGTGGTAGCTCTGAGGGAACCTTCTCTGGGGCCTGTCTTTGGCATAAAAGGCGGAGCCACTGGGGGGGGATGGTCGCAGGTGCTTCCTATGGAGGATATAAATTTACATTTTAACGGAGATTTTGGCGCCATAGAAAAAGCCCACAATTTGCTTGCGGCAATGATAGACAACAATATACAGAACAAAAAGAACAATATAGGTCTGGATCCTCGCACAGTCATGTGGAAAAGAGTGATGGACATGAATGACAGATCCTTGAGAAAAATAATTGTGGGGCTTGGCGGGACTATGAGTGGAGTGCCAAGAGAGACTGGTTTTGATATAACAGCGGCCAGCGAGGTAATGGCCATACTTTGTCTTTCAGAGAATTTGAAACATCTCAAAGAAAAACTCGGAAATATTTTCATAGGTTATACTTATGATAAAAAACCGATATATGCCAGAGATTTGAAAGCAAATGGCGCTATGGCAGCTTTGCTTAAAGATGCTATAATGCCAAATCTTGTTCAAACAAGCGAAGGAACTCCTGCTATAATACATGGGGGGCCATTTGCTAACATAGCCCATGGGTGTAATTCAATTATAGCTACAAAAATGGCCATGAGCCTCGCAGATTATGTTGTGACTGAGGCGGGCTTTGCCTTTGAGCTTGGAGCTGAAAAATTTCTCGATATAAAGTGCCGATATGCAGGTATATCTCCTGCTGGCGCTGTACTTGTTGCTACTGTGAGGGCATTGAAATATCATGGAGGGGCTTCTCTCAAAGAATTGTCGAAACCAGATCCGCAGAAAGTGGCAAAAGGTTTAGAAAATTTGGAAAAACATGTTGAAAATATGAAGCAATTCAATATATGTCCAGTAGTGGCTATTAATAAATTCAC
The DNA here is from genome assembly GCA_020722185.1 of Candidatus Avelusimicrobium gallicola. Classification (GTDB taxonomy): domain Bacteria; phylum Elusimicrobiota; class Elusimicrobia; order Elusimicrobiales; family UBA9959; genus JAAYVI01. The sequence continues at coordinate 15,787 of DYLH01000001.1, forward strand.
ATCAGACACGCCAGAAGAAATAGAGGAAATAAAGAAAAAATGTCAGGAGCTATCAGTGCCGGTATGTGAGGCAGATGTTTGGGGCAAAGGCGGAGAGGGAGCCATTGAACTTGCCCAAAAAGTTGCTGATATAGTCGATAAAAGCAAATGCGCCTATGCTCCTATTTACGAACTTGACTGGGCTGTGGAAAAGAAAATAGAGACAATAGCTAAAAAAATGTATGGAGCTCAACATATAGATTATACGGCAAAGGCTAAAAAAGATCTTGAAAAGGTGTATAAACTTTCTCTAGATAAATTGCCAATATGTATAGCTAAAACTCAAAAATCTCTTTCAGATAATCCGGATCTTATAGGCAGGCCAAAGGACTTTGTAGTGACGGTCAGAGAAATAGAAATAGCGTCAGGCGCTGGCTTTATAATCCCTATAACCGGAGAGATAATGAGAATGCCTGGACTCCCAGAGCATCCCGCCGCAGAAAATATAGATATAGACGAAAATGGAGAAATAAGCGGATTATTCTAGGGTTCCCTAAAAAAGCCTAGCGGAAAGTTGTAATTAAAGCGCATAAGTGCGAAAAAAAACAGGCTACTAAAACTTTCCACTTTCTAACTTACAAACTTTTGCTAATTTTGCTCTTGGGAATTTCCAATCTTGTGTATTAGAATAGGCGAAAGAGAAAGAATTATAACCATAAAAGAATTAAATAAAATCACTTTTCCCACTGTTAATTTCTCTGCGAGAAAACCATTTAATGTGAAGGAAAGAGGCATTACTGCAAAAGAGACAGTTGTTATCAGTGAAAAGAATCTGCCCTTAAATTCATCCACTACTCTATCTTGAAAGTATGAAAGTATAATCACATTCCCAAAACTCATTGATGCGCCAAGCAGTGTTAGAGAAAATAAAGAAAGATACTTGCTTTTCAAGAATGATAGAGAAAGAAAGAATAATCCGGCTGAGAATATTGAAATCGAGAGGGATTTTATGGGATCTCTTTTGTTTTTGCTAAACCCCATAAGAAGAGAAATAGTTGTAAGCCCTAGCGCAAAAAAAGTTTCAAATATTGCCAGCCATTTAATGTCGAGAGATAGCGAGTATTTTACTATCATTGGGATGAGAATAAAAATTGGAGAGACAAAAAAATTAAGAAATGAAAAGAAAATAACTAGAAGAAATATTTCTTTTTCTCTCTTGAGATAAAAAAAACCTTCTTTAATATCTTTAATCCAACCTTGATTTGAGGATTGGCTCATCTTGAGATTTGATTTTATGAAAAAAACAAGGACAAAAGATGTCAGGTATGTGAGACAATTGAGAAAAAAAGCGCCTTTCGCTCCAAGGCTTGAAAGCATTATTGCGCCTGCCGCCGCCCCTATCACAGAGGAGATCTGAGCTGAAGATGAATCTATGGCTGTTGCCTGTGGAAGAGCGTCTTTGCTCGTAAGCCTTTCAAGGGACCCAGCCGATGAGCTTTCAAAAAGCGGAGCAAAGGTTGAAATTAAAAAAACACACACAAGAGCCATAGTAAAATTAAGTTTCTCAAAATAAAATAAGAGAAAAAGAGTAAATGCAAAAAAGGCTCTGGCAAGATCTGCCATAAGCATTGTTTTTCTTCTGTCGAAACGATCAGATATTGCCCCCATAAAAGGTCCAAAAAGAACTATGGGCAAAAAAGTGGCAGACATTAGTATGCCCACATTCATCTTGCCTGAAGATGTTTCATTCAATGCCCACCATATAAGCGCTATTTGAAAAAATTTATCGCCTATAGCCGAAATTACACGTCCAAAGAAAAGTCTTCTAAAATCTGGAAAATCAAATAATGGATGCCCTTTCATCTTTCATCCTTAGCATATTTTTCAGCTTTTTTAAGCCATTCAAGCAATTCAATAGCTTGTGAATTTTCATCCAATGTGCCCATTTTTAAGGCATATCTCAAAATTTCTTCCTTAACTGGTTTTAATGAAATCTGACCTATATATATTGGATACTCTAGACCTTGTTGTTTATGTGGACCTATGAATGAATACTCATTTCTTTTAAGCCATTCTTTAGATACACTATCTCTTCTTACTGCTATGAGATTTTTTTGGTCAAAGTAAACCAAAGCCCATTTAGAGTGTGGCAGCTGAAAAGAGTAAAATGTGGTTAAAACAGCATACTCATCTTTTGTATTGACCTTTTTTCTGACCGGAATTAACTTGCTTGAATAGGGCATTATCACAAGCTGAAAATCATAGAGGGAAGAAAAATTTTTCCATATAGGAATGGATGTTCTGGCTGACATGAATTGAGGAAGTAGATCGCTAAATATGTATCTGCCATCCATAAAGACTTTATAGGAAGGATAAAGCTCCCAGCCGAGATACCCGCCCCATGCCCATGAATTATACATCCTCAAATGGCTAAGCTCTTTTTCATTTTCTTTTAGAAAAGAAGAAAGAGAGGGGGAAGAAAAATAAAATTTGGAAATTTTAAAGTTGAAATAATCCCTAGATACTGTGATTAAGAAATGTAGGCACAGCGCAGATATGAATATTATTGGCAGAGCAATCGTAGATTTTTTACCTTTAAAATCTTTCAAAAAGGAGGCAGAGAGGCCAGTGAGAATAATTCCGGCAAAGATTGTAACTCTGACATGGATGAGAGCGGATATCACAAAGAAAAAAGCCATAAATACTTCAATAAAATTTATTTCCCTTTTTCGAATAAAATTTATCAGATAGAGAATTGGAAAAGATATAAGCAAAAATGAGAATGGTCTAGCATAGTCAAATGTTATGTCAAAGTCCTGCCATTCAGATATATAGCTTTGATAGGATGAGGAGTGAATAAAATGCTGTGATATAACAGAATAAATTTTGTATCCATATGGATTTAGAAAAGTTCCAATTGTAGCGGCAATTAAAATAAAAAGAAGTTTTTGGGAAAGCTTGAATGAAATTTTTTCCTTGCCTGCCAGAAAGGCAATGTTTTCATTTAGCATTTCTCCACAAAGAAATAGAAAAATCAAAATTTGTCCATAGACAAATCCGCCATGGAAATTAACCCATATAGAGAAAAGCAAGAAAAAATAAAATGGATATTTCCCCGTGTAAGAGTTTTTCTTAGCCTTTTCAAGCAAGTACCATGAAAGAACAAAAAAGAATACTGAGAAATTTTCTGGCCTTATGTCATTTGAACTAAGAACGGCGGCGGCAGACAGTGGAAGCAACCAAATGCTGTGAATTGGCTTTGCTCCATGGAGATTGATTATCAAAGAAAGTATGCAAAGATATTGCGAAACAAGCAGTATTTTGAGAAAATAAAGAGATTCGATGCCAAACGAATTGTTTAATATGTAGTAGACAACCTGAGTGAGCCATTCAAAGTCTAACCAAGGTTTGCCATCCATTGTCCACGAGAGGAAATCGCTGTGTGGTATAGAGAAATTCGATACTATAAATTTGCCAGCTGATAAATGCCAGAATATATCTGGATTGTTCATTGGCATTAAATAAAAAGGCAAAGAAAATACGATCCCAATCAGGGTAAAAGCTATCAAATCTTTTTTATTTGTCATTTTAATGCGGCTACTTTGTGATCTACTCCAAAGATTATGGATATCAAGGCAGCCCTTGCCCACATTCCATTTCTCTCTTGTCTCCAATACATGGCCCTTGGGTCTTCATCCACTGAAATTTCTATTTCGCTCCTTCTTGGAAGTGGATGCATTATTATGGCAGTCTTTTTTATTATGTCAAGGTGTTTTTGTTTAAATTCAAATGAGGATATGTCAACTTTTTTAGATTCTCCATTTTTATCATGTTCATCCTGTATCCTCGTCATATATATAGCATCAGCTTGAGATATCCCTTCTTCAAAATTATCGGTTTCGTAATAGCTTATATTGTGCTTTTTGAGAAATTCAAGTATGTCTGATTCCATGGCGAATTCTTTAGGTGATATGAAAATGAGTTTGACATTCTTATAATTCTTCATTAGATAGCTAAGAGATCTTACAGTTCTGCCCCTTTTGAGATCTCCTACCATGGCTATTGTTTTATTCTCTATTTCCGAATTAAAACTGCGATATAGTGTGTAGACATCAAGTATTGCCTGAGTGGGATGCTGGTCTTTGCCAGATCCGCCATTTATCACGGGTACAGGCCTGTTCGTTTTATTCATAAGCCAGGCTGTTTTTTCAACAAAATTTGGAGTTGGGTGTCGCATTATTATCATGTCCACATAGCTTGAAAAGGTCCTTACAGTATCTTCTGGGGTTTCTCCTTTCAGTTCAGAAGAAGTTGAGGTATCCCTTATCTCTCCAGTTTTTATTCCGAGTATATGACAGGCGTTTAGAAATGATAAAAAAGTTCTGGTTGATGGTTGAACAAAGTACAGCATGGCCTTTTTGTGGCTTAAAAGAGAATTGACAAAATCCATTCCCTCTTTTTTCTTTGTCATAGTTCTCAATTTGTCTGCTATTTCAAATATGTGAGTCAGTGATTTTCTGTCCAATTGTTGGGCGAAAAGACAGTCATATATTCTGCCATCTCTCTCAAAATATGGAAGTTTTTCTGATATGGGGAGAGAAAGAAATTTATTCCAGTCCTTTTCTATGCCTGTCATAAGGGAAGTTCTATCCATCTTTTCCTCCGAAAACTAATTTTTAGATGAGCTATTGGAGCACATACAAATTATATTATTTTAACGAAAGATTAGGCTACAATTTTGTAAAATAGATGCATGTCTAAAGTGGACTTTGATGAATATGTAAATGAGTATGAAAAGCTTTTAAATAAGAACCTTTCTTTCTTTTCTAGAGATGATTCTTATTTTTGTAAATACAAGGCTGATTTAATGGCTGAATATTCCAAAAATAAACCTAAGAAAATACTTGAATTTGGAGCGGGGATAGGGAGGAATATTCCATTTATAAAACAGATTTTTCCTGAGAGCGAAATATCCGCCTATGATGTGTCTCAAAAATCGCTTGATTATCTCTCATCTAAATATCCTTATGTGAAAGTTATAAGAGAATTTGGTCAACAGGAAAATGAATTTGATCTGATATTTTGTTCAGTTGTTTATCATCACATAGCTGTATCTCAGAGAAATTCTATCACAAAGAGCATATACAGAGCTATGAAAAGTGGTGGTGAATTTTTTGTTTTTGAGCATAATCCAGTAAATCCGGTGACAAGAAAACTTGTCGAAAGATGTCCATATGATGAAGATGCTGTTCTCATATCTCCCAAAGAACTTAAAGAAATGGCAAAAGAGGCGGGATTTAACTCTTTTTTGACAAGATACTATCTCTACTTCCCTCCAGTGCTTAAAATATCTTTTATAGAAAGGTTTTTTCGCTATATTCCTCTTGGCGGTCAGTATATGTTGAAAGCCAAGAAAAGTTGAATTTTTCAATGTTAACAAATTATATATTGACAAATAGCTGATAAGTGATACACTATAAGGTGAGCGCGAAGGCGTTTTATTTTTTGTTTTGCCATCGGATGAAAAATATCCGATGATGAGAAATACTATGAAACTAAACAGAACCCTTGCTTATGGGCTGGCGTGTTTGCATTATCTTGGAGAGAAAAGAAGTCGAGAATGGACAGAGATAAAGGATATATCCAAATTTCAAGGTTTGCCTTTGGCATATTGCAATAAGGTGATGCAGGCTCTTGTTCATTCTGGTTTTATCGAGTCCAGAAAAGGAAAAGGTTATAGATTGATGAAAGATCTTGACGATATAAGTGTGTGGCAGCTGATGGAGGCTTTTACATTTAACGGCGCGCCAGAAAGCGGGAAGAAAGAGCTTTCTATAAGGCTTTACTCAACTCTGGAAAAACAGGTTAATAAGTGGTTAATAGGCCTTACTGTCAGGGATATAATAGAGACAATGAAAGAAGATGAGAAAAGAAAAAGAGAAGAGGGGAAATTAGAAAGTAGAGAATAGATATTGAGAGATTGAAGTTGTAGCGGCTGGTGAAAGGTGCATTGTAGCGTTTGCCCTTGGCAAGCTAAAATGGAAATTGTAGTTGCAAATCGGAATTTATGAAAGAAACTGAATTTAGAAAAAATGTAGTTGCGGGCTTTTGGTCCGCTTTTAAAGTGCGCCAAGGGCAAGCGCGCCAAGGGCGTGCAGCTACTACATTTTTATTTTTTATTTTTTATCTCTTAGTTTCCAATGCTTTTGCTGAACCTAGGATTAAAACAGTTGAATATAACTTTGGTGGATATTATTCTGCAACTGATCTGGCTTCAAACTCGCAGTATAATTTTCCAACCAGAACTATAAAACTTCCTGAGAAGAAAAAAGAGATAATAAGCGCCTGGCTTGAGTATGAAGGACTTGCTCGTTCAAACATTAATGTAAATCCAATCAGAATTTACTTTAATGCCGGGACCTCTGCTTCTACTATCAGATTTCAGAGCTCTCAATACACCTCTCAAACGGGTGAGTCAATAAGACTTTTTGCCAGAGCTGATGTCACATCTGTTATATCAGCAGAGCTCGCTTCGCTTGAAACAGGAAGACAATTTACTGCTGGCGTAAGGATAACTGGTCCTACTTCAAATATGCATACAATGAAGCTCTATATAACTTATGAATACGATGATGCTTCATCTATACAGGTTAAAACTGTGCGTTTCCCGCTTTATTCAGATTATACAGAGAAAATAGCAGCTTTCACTGGACAGCATCCAGCAGGGACGGCCCTGATGCAGTATCAGGCAGATTTGCCAGATATGCGGTCAATACAGCAGCAATGGTTTGAAATTAAAGGTTTCAGGCAAAATACCACTGGAGACGGTTCTGTTTATGTAAACATAAATGGCGGGGCAAATGAACCGATACAAAATCATGATGATTCTTTAAACGATTCTTATTACTGGAAATATCTTTCTTCTTCAGGAATAGTTCAGGGGTTTTCAACAGGGACTTTACAGACAGCAAATATTGTAACGACAGTTGAGCCGAATAATCTTTTAAGCGGAGAGGTTGTGATAACTTATGAGGCTGATGCCTCCGCCTCAAGTAAAATACAAACAGTTAGATATTTTTTAGGTCAGGGGGAACTGGCAAATTCAACAACTTATTTTCAGATGCCTTTGTTTTTAAGAGAAGAAGGAATAAGTTTGAAAGAAGTTTATTTGAGAATAACTGGAAGTTTTGATTCATCCAGAGCTGACAGCTTGCCTATTGATTCAAAGATAGGTTCTACATTACTTTCGCAAAGGCTTTATTCTATACAGTCAGTTGCGGCGCAGATCTCAGGATATGAATTTTTTCATTCCTTGACTGGCGCAATTAGTGGTTGGATTGGAAACGGTACAGTTATTGGTTCAACAATAGCCGCTGTTTCAAATGCCGGTGGGGCTACTGGCGCTCACGGCGCAGAAATGATAGTTACGTATCAATATAGCAATGATGCGGCTCATACCACAAATTATGGTGTTTTTAGTGGGAATTCAGCATCTGGAACCACAAAGCCATATTCTTATACATCCAATGTCTATTGGGTTGAGAGTGGGAGTTCAAAGACATTGACAGGATCATATGTCTATTCAAACACTATAAATAATGTCAACAGTCAGGATTTTAGCACTACAATTAGTTTTAATGGAAATAATGCCAGAACAGTCTCAAATAGGACAATTGCCGAAGCAACTACGGTCTCAAGATTTTACCAGAATCTTTCTCAGGTTTTTATCGGAAATACTTCCTTCACATCCAATTACACAATAAGCACGACACGTGGGGCCTTCGGCGGCCAAAGCTATATAAGCTACTTGTATGTTCCTCCGCCAAAAGAAACACTGAGTTTAAATCAGAAAAAAACAGATGATACAATAATTTCACCAAACACTTACACAAATCAAGATACAGTAAAATTTGAAGCAATCGTTTCAAGTTCAATGACTGCTGATAATTTGGCTCTTGTTGTAGAAGTAAAACCAAATGCTTCCGCTTTTAATGGACTGAATTTAACTACTGGAACTATTTCTGCCTACAATAATAGTCCAATCACAGTAAGTGTAAGCTCATCCGGGCTTATTTCAGGGACTCTTTACAAATGGCGGGCAAGGGTTTTGGGAGATGGTGGCACAAGTGCGTGGATAAATTTCACCGCTCCTTCTTTTGGCGTAGACTTATCAACTCCGCCAGCTCCAGCTATGGCAAATATTACTCCACAGGATGACGAAAACCTAAATTATGGCAGTGTTTCATTTGATTTTGAGGATGTAACTGATTCTGGCGGTTCAGGGCTTAAAAATTACGAAGTTCAAGTTGCAACTTCTTCTGATTTTACAGCAATAACTTTTAGTTCTCAACCTGTTGCTTCTTTAGCTTCTTCAACTTTTTCTGAAAATTACTATTACTGGAGGGTGCGTTCTTATGATAATGCAGGTAATATAAGTGTTTGGTCATCTACGAGAAGTTTCAGGATAGATTTGAGCTCGCCGATAATTACAGACAATCAGTTGGGGGATAATGTCTGGAGAAAAGAAAACAATGCCGTTTATGACATTGATTTTGCAGATACTGGTGGTTCTCTATTAAAACAAGTTGAAGTTAAGATAACTTCTGGACCAAATCAGAGCGGGACAGTATTCGCAGATTGGACACCTGTTTTGACAAATATAAATTCCGGTACCTACACAAATAATTGGCCACTTCCTGCTGGCGTTTGGGATTTAATTCAAAGTTGGACAACCAATTATGTCTCCATCAAAGTTATAGACTATTCCACAAATACCAAAGTATTAAATGATGCATTTTATATTCTAAAAGATACGCAGTCGCCAACATTCACAAATGCGGAATTTGGTGGGGATTTGATTTGGAGAAAGACAGGCAGGGATTATAATGTGGATTTTATGGATATTTTTTCAAAGTTAGGAGGGGCTAAATATGAAGCATGGACTGGAATTGGTAAAACAGGAACTCAGAAAATCCCCTTAACTTCAATTGCAGGTGTTTCGGGGTCATCTTTTGTAACTGACTGGCCTGTGGATTTTGCTTCTCTGGCAGGGGATACAACAAATTATATTTCAATTGAGATTTACGACATAGCTGGAAATACAACTACAATAGTGGATGCTTTTAGGGTATTGAAAGATACTACTTCTCCTTCCTATGTAAATTGGGAGACAGGAGGGGATTTAGTCTGGAGAAATACTGGGAGAAATTACAATGTAGATTTTGAAGATTTTGCTTCAAATTTAGCAGGGGCCGAATATGAGGCATGGACAGGTGCCAATAAAACGGGCGAACAGAAAATCGCTTTAACAGCAATACCCGGGGTTAGTGGGAATTCTTTCACTTCTGATTGGCCTGTGGATTTTGCTTCTCTGTCAGGGGATGCAACAAATTATATTTCAATTGAGTTCTATGATGTGTCTGGAAATACCACTACTATAAGCGATGCTTTTTTTATACTTAAAGACACCACTTCGCCAAGTATTGTTTCTCTCTTGAGCCCTTTAGATGGAGTTAAAACAAATAGTCAGTTCTGGTTTTTTGATTGGACTAATTCAAGCGATACTGGTGGCGGTATTTCAAATTACGAGATGGAAATAGCTACTTCAACGGATTTTACAACTATAGCTTATTCAAGTTCGCCAGAAGTTTCCCATGCGTCTTTTGGCCTTTTAGCTGAAAATACTTATTATTGGCGTGTTAGAGCTAAAGATATAGCAGGTAATTTTAGCTATTACTCTTCGACAAGAACCTTTACAATAGACCTTACCTCTCCTAGCATCATTGACAATCAGACAGGTGACAATATCTGGCGGAATACAAATAGCGGTATATACAATGTGGATTTTGAAGACTTAGGTGGAGGGCTTTTAAGTAAATTTCAAGTTAAAGCCACAACAGGGCCAAATCAAAGCGGAGAAATTGTAGTAGATTGGTACGATGTGGCTACAAATATAAATTTGCAACTTTATGACAGCAATTGGGGTATACCAGCTTTTGTTTTTGATTCTATACAGTCTGGAGTTACTGCCTATGTTTCAGTAAGAGCTTATGACAATGTGGGAAATATAGGTGAGCAAAATGATGTTTTTTATATTTTGAAAGATACAGTTTCTATCTTTATAGTCGACAATCAAGCTGGGGATGATGTCTGGCATAAAATAAATCCAGGTTCGGTTTATAATGTTTCTTTCAATGATATTGGCGGCTCATTGATAGACACTATTGAATATTCTGCCTGGACAGGGACAAATCAAACAGGCTTGAATACAATCCCTTGGACTACTATTTCCTCTGGGCCGGCGAATATTCAAAATTTCTCAAGTTTATGGGGCGTTTCTGATTCTTCCTGGACGGCTTTGTCGCAAGGCTTCAACTACATATCTGTCAGGGCATGGAATATAGCTGGCACAACTTCTACTCTGAATGATGTTTTCTACATTAAAAAAGATACCACAACTCCAAATGTGGCGGACAATCAATCTGGCGATGATGTATGGAGAAAATCAGCTGGAACCTTGTACAATGTAGATTTCAATGATACTGGCGGTTCATTGATAAATGGGATTGAGTATGCAATATACTCAAATCCCGGGATGAGTGGAACTTTAAGAAAGGATTGGACGCCTATAATTCAGCCGCCTTTGGGAGCTTCGTCTTATACTCAGGATTGGTCTGTGGATTTTACGGCTTTGTCAGAAGGTGAGACGACAAATTATATCTCAGTAAGAGTTTGGGATATAGCGGGGAGCACGACTACCATTTTCGATGTTTTCTACATAAATAAAGATATTACTCTTCCTTCGATTTCTGATAATCAGCCAGGGGATGATGTTTGGAGATCTTCATCTGGTACGGTTTATGATGTGGATTTCAATGATTTCGGCGGCTCTTTGCTGGATTATGCTGAAGTTAAAATTACGACAGGGACAGGTCAAAGCGGAACTCTTATTTCTGATTGGACTACTTTTCTTTCAAACATAAGTTCTACTTCTTATTCCCAGGATTGGGCATTGAGTTCTTCTCTATGGGATGCTCTGGCTGGTGGGATAAACTACATCTCTGTACGCGTTTATGATAAAGCTGGTAATACGCAGACCTATGGCGATATTTTCTATATTAAGAAAGATACAGTTGCTCCGACTATAGAGGACAATCAAACAGGAGATGCAATTTGGCGCGCTTCATCCGGGCTATACAATGTAGACTTCAATGATATTGGCGGCTCTTTGCTCAATAAGGTTCAGGTTAAAATAACAACAGGTCTCAATCAAACTGGTACTTTGATTGTTGATTGGAGCGATGTGTTAACCGGGATAAATTCCTATTCTTATTCAAGCGATTGGGCTATCCCATCTTCAATTTGGGACTTGCTTCCTAATGGAACCTCGTATATTTCTGTAAGAGTTTATGACAATAGTGGACTAAGCGCTGATAAGGTTGATGCTTTCTATGTCTTGAAGGATACCTCTGTCCCTGTCATAATCGACAATCAGATCGGGGATGATACATGGCGAAGATTTGGCGGCACACTGTATGATATTGACTTTGTAGATAATGGAGCGGGTCTCTCAGGCGCTAGATATGAGGCATGGACAGGGTCTGGAAAAACAGGGATTCAAAAAATACCGCCAACAGAAATAAGCGGAGTTTCAGGGACAAGTTTTACGACTAATTGGAGCATAGATTTTACTTTGTTAGAACAGGGCACAAATTATATTTCAGTTGAAGTTTATGATAAACTTGGCTCTACAGCTACACTAATAGACGCTTTTTATGTGAAGAAAGACAATGTATCCCCCACCATTTCTGACAATCAAATTGGCGATTATACATGGAGGAATTCAAGTGGAACTCTTTACGATGTGGATTTTCAGGATTTGACTTCTCTGCTTGCCACAGCCCAGTATACTATTTATTCTGCGCCGTCTTTTGGTGGGAATCTTATTGTGGCTTGGAGCGATATTTCCTCTAACTTGAATGTATCTTCTTATGTAGATCCCTGGTCTCTGGCTTCTAATCACTGGGATTTGCTTCCCGCTGGAACTTCTTATGTCTCTGTTAGGGTCTATGACAATTCAGGAAATTTGTCTCAAATAAATGATGTGTTTTTTATTCAAAAGGATACTCAAAATCCAAGCGTGGATTTAACTTTAATCAATTCAACTAGCGACATAAATGGGGCTTATTATGGTCCATATGCTCTGGATCCGGGAAGTGTTTTTGATGTGGACTTTTATGATCAAGGATATTCAAAAATAAAAAATCCGCAGTATGCTATTTATTCAGGAGCTTCTTTAGGTGGAACTCAAGTCAAAGACTGGACCAATATAACACTTAATGCCGGCTCCACTTACTATACATCAAATTGGCGTGTTGATTTTTCATCCCTGCTTAAAGAGCCGTCCACAAATTATATTTCAGTCAGGGTTTTTGACAATGCTGGCAATTATTCAACAATTGTCGACGCATTCAGGATATTCAGGTCCAGTTCCAATGCTCCTGAGGTTTTTGACAATCAAGAGGGAGATGATGTATGGCGCAATGCCAATTCAGGGTTTTATGATGTGGACTTTTCTTCAAATTCAGATTATCAGCTGGATTGGTTTGAAGCTCAGGCTTGGTCGGAGACTGGACAATTGGGGGACCTGATAGCCAATTGGACTACGGTTCAGATTGAACTGAACACTAATAACTATACAACTAACTGGCAGCTCCCAACTTCATTTTTTGACAGTTTAAGAGAGGGGAGAAACTATATTTCTGTCAGAGTCTATGACAAAGCCACACCTCACAATGTCAGCTCGAGAGAAGAGGTTTTTTATGTAAATAAGGACACCACTGCCCCATCTATTCCCATACTATCAATGCCTCAAGGTGTCAATCTAAATTATCCAGATATAATTTTCGATTGGGCGGATTCGAATGCTTTGGCGTCCGGGACTTCAAACTATGAACTCTTAGTCGCTACTTCAAATGATTTCACAACAATAAATTATTCTTCCAATCCCGCAGATTCTCAATCCTTAAATACTTTTGCTGAAAATATTTACTACTGGAAAGTCAGGGCAAAAGACAATGCTGAAAATTTCTCTCAATGGACTTCCACAGCTTGGTTTAGGGTGGATTTGACTACTCCAATAATTACTGATTCACAGGGCGATGCCACTTACTATCAGACATTAAATACCGGACTCTACAATGTGGATTTTTCAGACCTAGGCGGCTCTCTTTTAAGTAAATTTCAAATCAAAGCTATGACTGGAGCAAATCAAACAGGCGATCTTATATTTGATTGGTCTGACAATACCACGAATATTAATTCAGTTTCCTTTTCTGCCAATTGGCCTATAGACTCTAATCTCTGGAATTTGCTCCCCAATGGAACATCTTACATATCCATCAAAATTTTAGACTATGCCACAAATTATGCTTCTTTGATCGATGCTTTCACCGTATTAAAAGATACTGTGCCGCCTTTAATAATAGACAATCAATCTGGGGATGAACTGTGGCGAGACTCTGATCCCGGCGCAATCTACAATGTGGATTTTGCAGATGATACCTCGCTTTTGACCACGGCGCAGTATAAGATTCACTCCTTTTCTCAAGAGGGTGGGGCTTTGATAAAAGACTGGACCAATATATTCACCGACATAAGTTCTTTCACCTATACTGACCCATTAGCTCTATCAAGTGGAGACTGGGCGATTTTGCCTGAAGGCCAATCTTATGTTTCAGTAAGAGCTTTTGATATGGCTGATTTGAGCAGTTCTTTAATTGACGCTTTTTACATAAGAAAGGATGTCTCAGCCCCATTCATTTCTGACAATCAAGCGGGCGATACTTTATGGCAGAGTTCTCCTGGGAAAAATTATGATATCGATTTTTATGATACTTTTTCCGGACTTAGCGCCATACAATATCAGGTAAGCACTCAACCGGCGGGAGCTTCTCCAATAACTGATTGGATTGATATTAGTGTGCTGACGAATTATCCAACTTATTACACAGATAATTGGTCAGTTGATTTTTCTACTCTAGCTATAAATGCCACGAACTATATTTCAGTGAGAGTTTTTGACAGACTTAGTCACTCCGCAACTTTTTACGATGTCTTTTACATACTAAAAGATGTTACACCGCCTTCAATAGCTGACAATCAGCCGGGAGATGATAGCTGGCGAAATGACAACTCAGCACTTTATGACATAGATTTCAACGATATTGGTGGCTCTTTGCTCAATAGGGTTCAGGTTAAGATAACAAGCGGAGTCGCTCAGAGTGGGACGCTTATTGCAGATTGGACTGATGTTTTGACAGGTATAAGTACTTCTCCTTATACTGATGACTGGTCTTTGACTTTCGACCTGTGGAATTTACTCCCCGGCGGAACTTCATATGTCTCAGTTAGAGTTTATGACAATGCTGGCAATTATGGAGAAATATCTGATGCTTTCTACATCAAAAAAGACACTATTGCCCCGTCTATATTGGACAATCAAAATGGAGATAATATATGGAGAAATTCAAATAATGCTTTCTATGATGTGGATTTCAATGACAATGGCGGAAGTTTACTGGACAAAGTTCAAGTTAAAATAACAACAGGTCCAAATCAAACTGGAACAGTCGTTTCAGATTGGACTGATGTTTTGACAGGGATAAATTCCTATTCCTATTCAGGTGACTGGTCTCTGAGTTCTGGCCTCTGGGATTTGCTTCCTTCTGGGACATCTTATATTAGTATTAAAGTATATGACAGAGCAGGTTCTTTTGCCTCGCTCACAGATGCTTTTTATATTCAGAAAGATACAATACCTCCGACATATTTAGCTAATCAGACTGGAGATAGCCTATGGAGAAATTCAAATTCAGGTCTCTATGATATTGATTTTAATGATAGCGGTGGAGCATTGCTTTCAAAAATACAGATAAAGGCTTCGACTAATACTTCAGAGCTCTTGCCAGCTTTGTTTGATTGGACAGACAATATCACTGCCATAAACTCTTTTTCTTATTTGAGCAATTGGCCTCTTGATTCTAATCTCTGGAATCTCTTGTCGTCTGGAACCAATTATATATCAGTCAGAATCTATGACTGGGCTGAGAATTACAGTCAGATAAACAATGCCTTTTACATCTTAAAAGATACTCAAAATCCAACAGCATTGGCTATTTCTCCAACGGATGCTGGAGCGCTCAATTTCAATGTGTTTTACTCTTCTTCAGATTTTGGTTACTCAGGTGTTGATTATGTAAAATTGTATTATACCTACAATACAGCTTCGCCTCATACTTGGACCCAATATGGAGTTAATTTTACTTCAAGCCCCATAGCCTTTTCAGCCCCTCAAAGTGGAACGATAGGTTTCAAAGTGGTGGCCTATGACAGAGCTGGAAATAGCGATGAAACAGATCCTCCGCTTACTACAAGCGCGCCAGAGCTTACAACCATTATAGACCTTTCATCGCCGCAGATAATTGACAATCAAGCAGGTGATGATGTATGGAGAAAATCAGCTGGAACACTTTACAATATTGATTTTTCAGCCTCTGGCTCCTCTCTTTTGGATACTGCTCAATATAGGGTTATGTCTGGCTCAGGGCAAACTGGAACAATTATCAAAGATTGGACCACTATATTCTCAAGCATAAATGCTTCAACATATTCCAATGATTGGACTATTGACTTTGACGCTCTTAAATCCAGTTTCAATTATGTCTCTGTACGTATTTGGAATAATGCTGGTTCAACAAGCACATTGACTGACGCTTTTTATGTAAAAAAAGATACACAAGCGCCTTTGACAATTGACAATCAGTCTGACGATATTTACAGAAACTCAGATCTAGGGGCAATCTATGATGTGGATTTTGAAGATGGTTTATCATTGCTTTCAAAGGTTCAATACTCAATCTCTTCTGCTTCACAGTCAGCTTCCGGCAATATAATCAGCTGGATAGATATAGCCTCAGCTATATCTTCAAATGTTTATACAAATAATTGGGCTATTGATTTTTCAACTCCAGCGCTTGCAAGTGGAACCACAGGATATGTTTCTGTAAGAGTTTATGATTTAGCTGGAAATATTTCAATAAGTACAGATGTTTTTTCAATTTTCAAAGATACTGTGCCCCCTTCAATAGCAGACAATCAGTCGGGTGACGATAATTGGCGAAATGTGAATACCGCTATTTACAATGTGGATTTCAATGACAATGGTGGAAGTTTGATTGAAAAAGTTCAGGTAAAAATAACAACGGGAATTGCTCAAAGCGGATCTGTTATTGCAGATTGGGCTGATGTTTTGACCGGAATAAATTCTCCATCTTATTCTGACAATTGGTCTTTGCCCTCTGGTTTGTGGAATTTGCTTAGTGGTGGAACAAATTATGTTTCTGTCAGAGTTTATGATAAAGCTGGCAATAGCGCCAATTTGACAGACGCTTTCTATATTTTGAAAGATGTAAATGCCCCTTATATTCTAGACAATCAATCTGGAGATACTGTTTGGCGTTCATCAAATAATGGGATTTATGACATAGATTTTCAAGATCTGCTTTCAGGTGTTTCTTCTTTTGATATAAAAGTTACAACAGGACCCGGAGCTGTAGAAATAGTCAGGGATTGGACCAACAACCTTTCAAATATAAATTCCACTTCATATAACAATAATTGGTCATTCTCTGAAGATATCTGGAATTCGCTCATTCCTGGATACAACTACATAAGTATAAGGTCCTCTGATATTGCTGGGAATATAAGTATTTTAAATGACGCTTTTTATGTAAAAAAAGATACAACAGCTCCTGTGATAATAGACAATCAAACAGGGGATTTCGTGTGGCGATCCAGTTTTAGCGGAGTTTATTATGATGTGGATTTTACTGATGATTTGTCTTTACTTTTCAAATTTCAGTTAAGGGCTTCAACTGGACCAAATGGAACCGGGATATTGGCCTTTGACTGGACAGATAATATCAGCAATATCAATTCTGCTTCCTATAATGACAACTGGTCACTGTCTTCTGAACTCTGGAACTTATTGCCTTCTGGCACTTCGTATATCAGTATCCGGGCTTTTGACAATGCTCTGGCTTCTGCCACTATTTTTGACGCTTTTTATGTACTAAAAGACACAATTTCTCCCTCAACCATAAATGATTTATCAGCCACAAATGGGTCCGAAGGTGAGATAAATATTTCATTTACCGCCCCATATGATTCCCTGAGTGGAAATTTGTCTTATATTGTCAAGATTTCCTCTTCTGTGGCAATAGATTCAGGCAATTTTGACTTAGCTGAAACCTATACTCAAAACTGGATCCCAGCTTCAGGCGGTTCGGCTGAAAACTTTGTTTTGACAGGACTTCAGCCCAATACCTTGTACTATGTCGCTATTAAAACTCAGGATAAAGCTGAGAATATTTCATCCATATCAAATACTGCGTCCGCCACATCTGGAGCAGACACGACGCCTCCAGCTGATATAACTGATTTGACGGCATTTTCTGGAGCTTTTGAAGGGCAGATTGATTTACATTGGACTGCCCCCGGCGACAATATAAATGTAGGGACAGCCACAGTTTATCAGGTAAGATATAGAACAGATGTTCCCATAACTGATACAACAATTTGGGACTATGCGAATGTCTACTCTCAAAATTGGACTCCTCTATATGCCGGAGAAACTGAAAATAAAACAATATCAGGTCTTACCCCGGGAACAACTTATTATTGGGCAATAAAAACATTGGATGATGTGGGCAATATCTCAGGCCTTTCAAATAGTCCATCAGCTGTGGCTCAGAAAGCTGGGGCTGTTGGCGGAGTTCTCCTTTATGGAGTAAATGGAGGAGCGGGGGATGTTCCGCATTTTAGGAGATGGAGTCCGCCCAATTGGGGATCGGAACAGACAGGAATTGCAACTGATGCATCTGATACGGCTTTAATAAGGCATGTCATTGTCCGCGCCTCAAAACATAGAAATGAAAAGATTGCAGGTATGCTTTCATCAGATGGCGTTCTTCAGATTCAAAGATACAATGGTGTGACGAATACCTGGACCAATGAATGGAGCACCGCCACGATAGGCGCTGCTAATTCAGCATACAGGGGTTTTGACATTGCCTATGAACAAAATTCTGGAAGAGCGATGGTTCTATACAGTGGAACTCCAGCGGGGACGCTTTACTACAATATATGGAATGGGACTTCATGGACTGGAGCGATTTCTTTGACAACTGGAACTGCTTATGCCGCTTTATGGGTAGCGCTTGCCCCAAAACCAAATTCAGATGAATTGATGGCCGCTTTTTCAAAAGCGACTTCTCGTGAATTGTATGTAATTAGATGGACTTCAACCACATGGAGAGATGGACATCAAGTTATTTCTTCCGTGGGTTCTACAGTAAAACAAAATTTTGATATTGCATGGGAGACAAATGGCGGGGAATGCCTCATTATTTACACCGATAATTCAACTAAGGGCCGAGCATTTACAAAAAAATGGAACGGCTCAAGCTGGGCGGCTTATACAGCCAACAATTTTGCATTTGGCGGGGGAAATGGCGTTCCTCAGTGGTTGAGACTTGTCCCAAATCCAAATCCAGAGTCCCCATATGCTGATTATATCTCTGCCTGCTCTGTTGACAATCAATCGGACTGGAACTGTTCAATTTGGAATGGTTCGCAGTGGGCATATCAACAGACTGAAGATCCAACTGTAAGGAATGTGGCAAATCAGGCAAGAACTATTGACGCGGCATGGGAGTCAAATGGAAACAAATTGGTAGTTGTAACAGCGGAGACAGTCAATAACATAAGATACGCCGTATGGAATGCTGGGGCATGGCAAACAACCCTTGCCGCTGGTCCGAGTTTGTCTGGCTGGTCAAATGATCCAAATTATATACAGATGGAATCAGATCCAAATACTAATTCCATAGTTCTAAATGCAAGTTCTGCTTCAACTGATTTAAGAGCGGCTAACTGGAATGGAAGTTCATTTGCGCTCGGCGCCACACATACAACGGCTATTTCAGCAAATGCTTATCAGCCATTTGGCTTTGCGCTTCATAGACATGATACAAGCCCGCCGACTTTAACTGACAATCAGTCTGGCGATGATACATGGAGAAATTTAAATACAGGAGTTTATGATGTGGATGCCAATGATACTGGTGGCTCTCATCTTAAAGAAATACAGGTTAAAATTTATACAGGAGCCAGTCAAACTGGAGATTTGATAGCTGATTGGGCAACGGCTGTCTCAACTGCTGGAGTTGATTCATATACAGATAACTGGTTTGTGAGCTATGCTCTATGGAATTTATTACCTGAAGGGACAAATTATGTATCTCTAAGGGCCAAGGACGGAGCTGAAAATATAAGTGTAAATCCCATAATAGACGCTTTTTATATCAAAAAAGATACTACAAGCCCTGCAATGGTCTCACTCTACCTGCCAACAAATAATTCATATGCCGATACACTTACTCCTTATTTTGATTGGTCTGATTCTTATGATTTGACAAGCGGTGTTTCGCTTTATGAACTTCAAGTTTCAAGTGATGAAAGTTTTGCGACATTGGACTATTCCTATTCGGGAGCTTTATCTCAATCTACTGCTACAGCTCTTTCAAGCGGAATATACTTTTGGCGCGTGAGAACAAAAGATAATGCAGGCAATTACTCAGCTTATACTTCTACTTACTCATTCGTAATAGACACTGCCGCTCCAACTTTTGTAGATAATCAGATTGGCGATGATGTGTGGAGAAATACAAATAATGCCCTCTACGATGTAGATTTCAATGAAAGTGAAAGTTTACTGGACAAAGTTCAAGTGAAAATAAACACTGGCCCAAATCAAACCGGAACTTTGCTTGCAGATTGGACAGATATTTTGACTAATATAAATTCTGCTTCTTATGCAAATAATTGGTCCCTGCCCTCTGTCCTCTGGGATTTACTACAAGATGGAACAAATTATATTTCTATAAAAGCCTTTGACAAAGCTGGAAATTCTAATGTGTTAGTGGATGCTTTCTACATAAAGAAAGACATAACTTTACCTCAAATTACAGATAATCAATTGGGCGATGATAATTGGCGCTCTTCAAATGACGCTTTTTATGATGTGGATTTTATAGATAGTGGTGGAAGTTTATTGAATAAATTTCAGGTTAAAATAACTACAGGACCAAATCAAAGTGGGACCCTTATTGCTGATTGGACAGATAATGTAATAAATATTAATTCTTCCGCTTATACTGATTCTTGGTCTTTTCCCTCCAGTCTCTGGGATTTGCTTCCTGCTGGAACATCTTATTCATCAGTCAGAGTTTATGACAATGCTGGAAATTCAAAAGATTTAAATGATGTGTTTTACATAAAAAAAGATACTGAGAACCCAACTATTGCGACAAATCTTTATCCTCCCGATGGATATTACTCCAATACTTCAAATCAAATTTTTGACTGGGATGATTCTTTTGATGGAGCTTCTGGAGTTTATGGATATGAAATTTATATCTCAACTTTAACAGATTTTTCAGTAATAACTTCAAGCTCTTTGCTGACAATCTCTCAATATCAGTCAAACAATTTATATAGTGGGACATACTATTGGCATATTAGATCTATAGATAAAGCTGGAAATTATTCATTTTTCACTTCCACTTATACTCTTTATGTGGACACTGCTTCGCCTTCAATAGTTGACAATCAAACAGGTGATGATGTCTGGAGAAATTCCAATCCTGGGGCCATTTATGATGTAGATTTTAATGACACAGGGATATCTTTGCTTGACAGTATTGAGTATAGTGTCTGGACAGATCTAAATTTTACTGGAACAAATCTTATTTCATGGACTTTGATAACTTCAAGCCCAGCGGCGCTGTCTTCATTCACAGACAATTGGACTGTTAATTTCTCACTGCTTTCCAATGGCACAAATTATGTTTCTGTTAGGGTTTCAGACAGGGCCCAAAATATTACAACCTTATCCGATGCATTTTACATAAGAAAGGACATAAGTTCGCCAACAATAATTGACAATCAACCTGGGGATGATGTCTGGCGAAATTCCGCAGGCACGCTTTATAACATTGATTTTTCAGATATTGGCGGGTCTAAAATTTCAAAATTTCAATTGAAAATAACAGGTGGCGCTGGTCAGACAGGAACTGTTTATTCAGATTGGTTTGACAGAATTATAAATATAAACGCAGATACTTATATAGGCGATTTTGATTTAGGCATCTCAACGTGGACACTTCTGCCAGAAGGCACAAGTTATATTTCTCTAAAAGTTTTTGACAATGCCGGGAATTTTTCAGAATTAACTGATGCCTTTTATCTCAAAAAGGATACCACCACTCCAACAATAATTGACAATCAATCTGGCGATGATATATGGCGAGTTTCTTCCGGGACATTTTACAATATAGATTTCTTAGACACAGGCGGAGCGAAGCTTGATCATTTTGACATAAAAATAACAACTGGTCTAAATCAGACAGGAACTCTTATAGCCGATTGGACAACCATTGTTTCTGGAATAAATTCTGACTCCTATACCTCAGATTGGTCATTAAGCGAAAGTATGTGGAATTATTTGCAAACCGGCTACAATTATGTTTCAGTTAGAGTTTTTGACAAAGCCGGAAATACTCAGAGTTTAATTGATGCTTTTTATATCAAAAAATCTACAATAGCGCCAATTATAATTGACAATCAGCTTGGGGATGATGTCTGGCGAAATGCGGCTGGAACAGTCTACAATGTGGATTTTCAAGATCAGGGAACAAGCGGACTAGATACCGCGCAGTATAAGATAACTACATTGCCGAATCAAGGTGGAACCGTTCTGAAAGAATGGAGCACAATTGCTTCCGCCATAAATGCTTCAGCCTACAGCTCAGATTGGCAGGTTGATTTTGCTTCATTATTAGAAGGAGTTACAAATTATGTTTCTGTAAGAGTTTGGGATATAGCTGGCGCAACTACCACTTTAAACGATGTGTTCTACATTTTGAAAGATGTGACATTGCCTTCAATTAGCGACAATCAAACCGGAGACGATATATGGCGCAATTCTTCTGGAACACTTTACAATATTGATTTCAGTGATTTAGGTGGAAGTTTATTGAATAAAGTTCAGGTTAAAATAACAACTGGTCCTAATCAAACCGGGACACTTGTAGCCGACTGGACAGACAATATAACAGGCATGAATTCCTCATCCTATTCTGATAACTGGCCTCTTTCCACTGCCCTCTGGCCACTCTTGCCTGAGGGACAATCTTATGTATCGGTCAAAATTTATGACAATGCCGATAATAGTCAGAGTTTGATAGATGCTTTCTATATTAGAAAAGATACTACAAGTCCATCATTTGTTTCACTCATTTCACCTTCAAATAGTCAAATAAAGAATGTTTCAAATCCACTATTTGATTGGTCTGATTCTTTAGACCTTATGAGCAGTATTTCAGGCTATGAAATTGAAATTTCCACTAAAGAAGATTTTTCTACTGTTGAAATTTCAAGTTTCGTTTTAACTTCTCAAATACAGCCCAATCTTGCCCTTTCAACCACTTACTACTGGCATGTCAGAGCAAAAGACAATGCTGGAAATTATTCAGCTTTCAGCTCAACATATTCTGTAATTATTGACACAATCTCGCCGTCAATAATTGACAATCAGCTTGGGGAATATGTCTGGAGAAATGTAAATCCCGGAGCTATTTATGATATCGATTTTAATGACAATTTGACGGGATTGAGCCAGATTGAATATTCTGCCTGGACAGGCGCTGGTCAAACAGGAAACAATGTCATTGACTGGACATTAATTTCATCTGGAACATTGGGTCTTTCATATACTCAAAATTTTGCCATAAATTTTGACTTGCTTGCTGCTGGAACTAATTATATTTCAGTGAGATCCTGGGATATAGCGCAAACGACAAATACACTAATTGACGCTTTTACAGTTTTGAAAGATACTTTCGCCCCAACTGTGTCTGACAATCAATTGGGCGACAATATCTGGCGCAATTCAAATAGCGGTCTATATGATGTAGATTTTCAAGATAATCTTTCAATGCTTGCCACTGCGCAGTACTATATATCCACACAGCCAAATCAAGGCGGGACTTTGATAGTTGATTGGACAGATATTTTTAGCGCCATAAATTCACCATCCTATGCCAGCAACTGGGCTATAAGTTACTTTGATTTAATGCCGGAAGGCACATCATATGTTTCAGTTAAAGTATGGGACAATCTTGGACAGACAAATGTTTTGCAGGATGTTTTTTATGTATTGAAGGATACTACACCGCCAAATGTAATAGATAATCAGTCGGATATACTGCTTGCAGGAGAGCAGGCCGATGTTTCAAATATAGATGTTGATTTCAATGACAATGGCGGTTCTCTTCTTGGTAATATTCAATACACAGCTTGGACTGAACCGGGCAGAATTGGAGGTGAAATTATTCCATGGACCAATATCGCTTCCGGCATAAATTCAAATTCCTACACAATGAATTGGTCTATTAACTTTGCTGCGCTTCCCAATCTTGCCACATCGTATATATCGGTTAGAGCTTATGACAATGCCGGGAATTCGTATTTTTACAATGATGTATTCTGGGTTTACAAGAGAGCCTCCGCACCAGCCATAATAGATAATCAGAGCGGAGATGATGTTTGGAGAAGGATAAATACGGGTATTTATAATGTAGATTTCCAGTCACAATCTGGAGCAAATCTGGACAAATTTGACATAAGGGCAGCTACAGATATAAATGGAGGTTTTTACAGCCCGGATTGGACTAATGTCGTTTCAAATATAAATTCAACTCTATATACTGCTGATTGGTCACTTCCTTCTTCATTTTTTGACTTACTTGCGCCCGGAACCAATTATATATCGGTCAGAGCATATGACCTTGTGCCCAGCTCCGCAACTTTAGAAAATGCTTTCTATGTTTTGAAAGACACTATTGCTCCCACTACAATTGACAATCAGACAGGTGACGATGTGTGGAGAAATACAGCTGGAACTTCCTACGATGTAGACTTCTTTGATGATTTATCTAAGCTTGCTACTGCTCAATATAAAGTGACATCTGCTATAAATCAGGGTGGCAATTTGATAATTGATTGGACAGATATTTTTGCTGGAGTAAATACTTCTTCCCAGACTGCCGACTGGGCTCTGTCATCTGCGCTTTGGTCATCATTGCCTGAAGGCCAGTCTTATGTCTCTGTAAGAGTTTACGATGTGGCTGGATCTTCAACTACTGCGGATGATGTTTTCTATATAAAGAAAGACACTACATCTCCAGACGGTATAAGTCTTGTTTCTCCCGCTAATGAAGAGAAACTTTCCACATCCTTGATTTTATTTGATTGGACTGATTCTTCTGATTTAACTTCTGGGATTTCAAACTATGAACTGGAAATTTCAACAGAAATAGATTTCTCGATTGTAAATTATTCTTCTAATCCCACAAATAGTCAGTCAAGTTTAAGCATTTTAGATGGCAAGTATTACTGGCGAGTTAGAGCTAAAGACAATGCGGGCAATTATTCAGCCTTTACTTCGACAAGGTCTTTTTACATTGATACATCAAGTCCAATCATAGTAAACAATCAAATTTCTCCAACTGACTGGTATTCATCAGATCCCGGTTCTGTTTTTAATATAGACTTTCAAGATTTAGACACTGGTGTGACCACTGCGCAATATAAAATTCATTCAGCATCTGGGGAGAGTGGAATTCTAATAAAAGACTGGACAGATATTTTTACTAATATAAGTTCTTCTTCCTACACAGATAACTGGGCATTAATATCTGGCGATTGGGCGCTTTTGAGCGAAGGCCAAAATTATGTCTCAGTCAGAGTTTTCAATACTGTAGGACTTTCCTCAACTTCTATCGACGCCTTTATTTTGAGAAAGGATACAAGCGCGCCTTCCGTTATAGACAATCAGTCTGGTGATGATGTATGGCGAAATGCGGCCGGAACACTTTACAATGTTGACTTTGAGGATTTAGGTTCAGGTTTTGCCACTGCGCAATACAGAATAACAGATGCAATTGGCGGAGTGGGAACAGTATTAAAAGACTGGACTGATATAGTTAGCGCCACACAAACAGCTCTATATTCGGCAGATTGGCAAATTGACTTCTTCGCTTTACAAGAATCGGCAACAAACTATATTTCAGTAAGGGCTTACGATTCTTTGGGTATCTCAACAATGGTTTATGATGTTTTTTATGTTCTAAAAGATATAACAAATCCCACAATAGCTGACAATCAGTCAGACGACACAGTTTGGCGAAATTCAGATCCCGGAGCTATTTATGATATTGACTTTGGCGATCTTGGCGGAAGCAAGCTTAATAAATTCCAGATCAAGATAACTACTGGTCAAAATGAGACAGGGGCAATTGTTTCTGATTGGACTGATAAGGTATTGGCAATAAATGCCACTTATTACAATCAAAATTTTGGCCTTGATTTTAATACACTTAATGAAGGCTTAAATTATGTTTCAGTAAGGGTATTTGATTATGCCCAAAACACTGCACAGATCATTGACGCTTTTTCAGTAAGAAAAGATACAATGCCGCCGACAATAGTGGACAATCAGTCGGGCGATGATACTTGGCGCGGCACAAATAATGGTTTATATGATGTGGATTTTGCTGACAGCGGCAATTCATTGCTTTCAAAGTTTCAATTGAAAGCCACAACCGGTCCAAATCAGAGCGGAGTTCTTGTTTTTGACTGGACAGATAATATCACAAACATAAGTTCAAGTTCATATAATGATAACTGGTCTCTATCTTCTGCTCTGTGGAATTTGCTCCCAAGTGGAACTTCTTACATATCTGTCAAAGCCTTTGATGTGGCAGGTTCCTCTAGCGCATTGATTGATGCCTTCTATATTTTGAAAGACACTCAAACTGTGAGTATAACCGACAATCAGTCTGGCGACTATATGTGGAGAAGCGCAAATACAGGGTTTTATGATATAGATTTCTCTGCCAATGGAAATTCATTGATAGATAGAGTTGAAGTCAGGGCTTCAACTATGCCTCTGGCCATAGGTCCATTCTTGACAGATTGGACTATAGCCCTTGCAGGCATAAGCTCTACTGCATATACCAATAACTGGCAGTTGCCTCAAAGTGTTTTTGATTCTTTATTATCTGGAGTAAGCAATTATATCTCAGTTAAAGGTGTAAATCAGGCGGGAGGTTATGCCATACTAAATGACGCTTTCATAGTTTTGAAAGATACAGTGGTTCCATCTGTGATGAATAATATCTCCGGCGGAGATTTAATGTGGAGAAATTCATCAGGGACTGTTTACAATGTGGATTTCAATGATGCCGGCGGGTCTATGCTTTCAGGCTTTGAAGTCAGAGCTTCAACTGTGGCTGGCGGATATGGAACTTTATTGTTTGATTGGACGCTTGTAATTTCAACTCCTATCTCAGTTTCCTCTTATTCCAATGACTGGGCTTTGCCTCAAGGAAAATTTGAGATTTTAATGGAAAATGTGACAAATTACATTTCAATTAAAGTCTATGATGTGGCTGGAAATACCACAACAATTGCTGACGCTTTCTTTGTCTTGAAAGATACCACTGCCCCAAGCATAGTGGATAATCAAGCCGGAGACGATATCTGGAGAAATCTCAATACTGGCATGTACAATATAGACTTTCAGGACATTGGTGGATCCTTAATTTCCAGATTCCAGATTAGAGCCTCAACAAATTCTGGAACAGTTGGTCCCTTTATCCCAGACTGGACGGATAATATTGTAAATATAAATTCATCTTCTTATTCTGATCTCTGGCCTATCACATCCAGCATTTGGTCTCTGCTTCTCAATGGAACCAATTATATATCTGTAAGGGTGTTTGACAATGCCGGAAATTTCACAACACTAGGCTACCAGCCATTTTATATCTTGAAAGATACAGCTCTCTCAACCTTTGTAAACAATGAATCTGGTGGAGATTTGATATGGAGAAAAGAGGGGCGAAATTATGAAGTTTATTTCAATGATGAACACAGTGGACTTGAAAAAGTTCAATATAGCGCAAGCACTAATTCAGCTTCAGGAGATGCCTCTCTCATTGATTGGACCGATA
This sequence comes from Candidatus Avelusimicrobium gallicola, assembly GCA_020722185.1. Classification (GTDB taxonomy): domain Bacteria; phylum Elusimicrobiota; class Elusimicrobia; order Elusimicrobiales; family UBA9959; genus JAAYVI01. Next base: position 42,963 of record DYLH01000001.1, read on the forward strand.
TAGCTTTGCCTCAGGGCTCTACATACTATTACACACCATGGTCTATTAATTTTGATGCTTTGAAAGAGGAAGTTACAAATTATATCTCAGTAAGAGCCATAGATGTGGCGGGTTCAACTACAACACTGATTGACGCTTTCTTTGTTTTGAAGGACACCACTCCACCAGTGATATTGGACAATCAAGTTGGGGAATTTGTTTGGAGAAATTCCTCTGGCACTTTCTACGATGTAGATTTTACAGATATTGGCGGAAGCAAACTTTCAAAATTTCAAATAAGAGCTTCCACTTCTTCTGGTGGAATTGCCCCTTATAGTCCAGATTGGACCGACAATATTTTGAACATTATTTCTCCATCCTATTCTGAGAACTGGGCTTTGTCATCTGATATTTGGCTATCACTCTCTGAAAGTGTTACAAATTACATATCCATTATGGTATATGATGTGGCCGGGAATACCACAACAATTATAGACGCATTTAATATACTTAAAGATACAACATTGCCGCATATAATTGACAATCAAATCGGCGATGATATGTGGAGAAGTACAGGTGGAACTTTATACAATGTGGATTTTGAAGATTTTGGATCTAGGATTTCAAGCGCGGCATATCTTGCGTGGACAGGTCCCAATAAAACAGGCGCGCAGGTAATAGTTTCATCTCAGATATTTACTTCAACTGGCGCCATCGCTTATACAGATGCATGGCCAATTGATTTTGACAATTTGGAACAAGGATATAACTATATCTCGGTTATGGCATGGGATATAGCCGGGAATAACTCAGAATATACAGATGCCTTTTATGTCAAAAAAGATACTGCCGCGCCTATAATAACCGATTTACAGCAGGGTGATACAACATGGTATAAATCAAATCCCGGGAATGCATTCAATGTGGATTTTGAAGATAATGGTATAGGAGTCTCAACTGCCACTTTTGAAGCCTGGACTGGGCCCAATAAAACAGGAATAAATGTGCTTATTTCAACATATATTTTCACAAATTCTCCAATTTATTCTTACACCAATGAATGGGGCCCGACTTTGGCTCAATGGGATTTACTTGTACAGGGGACAAATTATATATCAGTGACTGCCTATGATGATTTAGGGCACTCTTCAAGTGTTGAGGATGTATTTTATATATTGAAAGACACAATGCCGCCAGCTCAAATTTCGGATTTAACTGCTCAAACCCCAAATCTAGATATAGATGAAGGCAAGATTTATATTAAATGGACAGCTGTTGGAGATGATGGCTTATTGGGCAATGCAAGTTATTATATGATCCGCTATAGAACTGATGGAGATGTAATGGAAGCGAACTTTGACGCCTCTTCTGTCTATATTTCAACTCTTGTTCCAAAATCTCCGGGCCTTTTAGAGGGTCTGATGATGAGTGGTTTCACAGCCGGAGCAACCTATTATATTGCGATTAAAACGGTTGACAGAGCTGGGAATACGGCTATTTCAAATTCAACCTCAACTTATGCGGGTGTTGATAAAACCAATCCTTCCGCAATTTCAGATTTATCAGCTCAGCAAGGTTCATTCGCAGGACAAATAGACCTTTCATGGACCGCTCCAGGTGAAGGCGTGGCAGGCATCGCTTCAAGTGGAACTGCTACAAGCTACATTGTAAAATATGCTCCATATCTCATAAATTCCGCAAATTTTGATTCCGCTTCAACTTATTCACAGACATGGGTTCCTAGCCAATATGGAACAATTGAAAATCGTACCTTAGGAGGGCTCACTCCGGGAACGACTTACTCCATAGCGATAAAAGCTGTCGACGAAGCTGGCAATATCGGCCCTATCTCGAATATTGTAATTGGAACAGCTACCCCACTTGGGGCGGCAGATGGCTTGATCGCTTATGGTGTAATGTCTCCAGCAAATACTCTGCAATACAGGTTCTGGACCCCGCCAAATTGGAGCTCTGCAAGCAACTATTCTATTGGAACATCTACTGCCAGATGGGTGGTATTGAAATCTGCAGCCGTTGTGGCGAATCAAAAATTGGCAACTATCTTGAACTCTGACAATACTATGAAAATATTGCTTTCTAAGGATGGGGGAAATTGGCATGATATTACTCCATCTCCCGCACCCGCCCCCGGTTCTTCTCTGTATAGAAAGTTTGATATGGCGGTAGAAAATTTAAGCGGCAGAATAATGGTTGCTTACTACAATGGTACTCCGGGCGCTATAAACTATGCTGTGTGGTCATCTACGGCTGTGGCATGGGTGGAAGGTCCTAAATCTTTAGCTATGGCTTCTCTGTCTGGAACAGTAAATTGGGTTAAGATGAAGTCTATGCCGGGCACAAATAGAATTGCTCTGGTTGTTTTGGATTCAAATTCAGACATATCCGCAGTTATATGGGATGGTGCCTCATGGACTTCAAATTCAAATATGACTACAGCTGCGGCTATAGCCACCGAGGAATGCTTTGATGTGGCATGGGAAAGTTTAAGTGGCGATGCTATGGTTTTGTGGGGGCAGGGAACTGCCACAAATTACAAGATATGGAATTCACTCAGTCAGTGGAGCGCAGCAATAGCTGGTCCAAACATAGGAGGAACGGCAAACTGGATTAGAATGGCGTCGGATCCGAATTCTGACAGAATAGGTTTTACTTCTATTGATAGTGGTTCAGATTGGAATGTCTCTGTATGGAATGGAAGCTCTTGGAGCGCTTTGCCGACAGAAGATGCTGCAATGCTTGGCAATGCTTCAAGACTTACTGATATAGCTTGGGAGTCAAGATCAGGGCAATTGCTTATTGTTGCTGTTGACAATACCACAACCGATAACTATTTTGATTGGATAATATGGGATCCTTCCGCCGGCTGGTCGCCTGCAAGCCCATCTGTCGCTGTCGGAAATACAAATACCACATGGGGCGGAGCATTGAGATGGCTCAAACTTGTGCCCGATCCAAATACAGACAATATAACCGCTCTTGGTATAAGCGCGTCAAATGATTTGAGAAGCACAAACTGGAATGGCTCTAGCTGGGCTGCTTCTGGAGACAGTGTAAATTTCAATCACACTCTATATGGGACAGGTTATCTCTACGAATTTGCTGACATTGATTTTGACAGACATGACAATGAAGCGCCAACTTTAAGCGATAATCAGACGGGAGATGATAACTGGATATCTGATCCAGTAGCGCTTTATAATATCGACGCGCAGGATAGCGGCGGATCAAAATTGGCATCTATTGAAACTAAGATATATACACTTTCCGGCGGAGGCGGAACTCTTGTTCAGGATTGGACTGCTCAGGTTATAGGGATAAACTCTGATATTTATACAAATGACTGGCCAATAAAACAGGCAACTTTTGATATTATGCCTCAGGGGCAGAGCTATGTGTGGGTCAGGGCTAAGGATGGAGTGGGGAATGTCTCTGCCGTAATAGCTGACGCTTTCTACATAAAGAAAGACACAAATGTCCCAACTATAATAAACAATCATCCTACCAATTTTGATCAATTGTGGAGAAATACTGACCCGGGCGCCATATACGATATTGATTTTATTAACAATGGTCTTTCACAGATTTCATCGATTACTTATAGCGCATGGACTGAGCCAAATCAAACAGGGACAAATACGATAAATAATGCCATAATCTCTTCGGGAACTACTATTGGAAATTCATATACTGATAATTGGTCTGTTGATTTTGATCTACTTGGACATGGCACAAATTATATCACTGTCAGTGTTTGGAATATGGCTGGTTTAAGTTCTACAACTGTTGATGCGTTCAGGATTTTAAAAGATACTCAGGTTCCTTCAATTATAGGGGATTTGACAGCTTCTTCAGGCCCCACTAGAGGGAGCATAAAATTAGAGTGGACGGCTGCTGGAGATGATGGAATACTGAACAACAATACTCAAGGCGGTTATATTGTGAAATACGCAACTTACAATATAACGGAGGCATTGTTCAACTCTGCCAGCGCATATCCGCAGACATGGATACCTCAAAATGCAGGAGCGCTTGAATCAAAGGTGCTATATGGATTTGAAGTTGGAACTACTTATTATTTTGCTATAAAGACTTATGATAAGGCAAATAGCACATCCTCAATTTCTAATATAGCTTATAGCTTGCCACAAAGAGACAATGTCTACATAAATGAAATTTATGCTGGCGGGGGGGCTGGTTTGGACTGGGTCGAATTTTATAACAATACATCCAATAATTTCAGTTTAAGCGGCTGGAAAATTATTTATAAACAGGGAGCATTGGGTAGTGCGGCTGTCGAGGCGGAAATTTGGAGTGGAAATAGTGAAATTGTTGAGTCAAGTTCTGTGCTGAAAATTAACTTATCAAGCGATATAAATCCTGCGCTAAGCTATTCTCTTATCCTGAAAGATAATGCCGGCAATATTGTAGATAGCGTGCAATGGCCTTCTATGACAAACTCTCAAAGTTTTGCCAGAATTTACGATGGTTCTCAGATTTTTGAAATAGACCCTACACCAACTGGCGGACTATTGAATTCAATTTCCACCCACAGTGTTAAGTTGAGCGAGATTTCCTATAATGACTGGGAATTTGTCGAGCTTTATAATACTGGCGCTGATACAATTACTTTATCTGATTTCATTTTGAGAAATTCCTATGGCGAAAGCTTCAGATTCACAAGAAAAATATATCCAAGCAGTTATATTCTTATAGATAACTCGTCTATAAGCAATGATGCTTATAGTTGGTATAGCGCTTTTGGTATCAATGGCCTTAAATCCGAAGGTGATTATTTGGTATTGGAAGATTCTTCAGGACAGAGCATAGATAGAGTTATGTGGCAGAGTGGCTTGAATTATTCTGTTTATGACTATAGGGCAAATCTTGTTTCAGCCGCAAATTATGCTCCGTCCGTAGCTACGAGTATTATAAGAGGATCTGGCGAAGGAGTGGACACAGATAATGACTCCGCGGATTTTGCCGCTTCTTCAATTATTACTCCTCTTAGCCGAAACACAAATTATGGTTTAGGCACAGCCAATACTCTGGTATATCCTTCAAGCAATTCTGTTTTGCCGGGCAATTTCTATATAAAAGTTCAGCCTGGTCAAGACTATTCAAGTGGAAACAATGATCTCATCGCTTTCGTGAAGATTGGCGGAAATGAGGATACAAAATCTCCGCACATTTACAGATTGTCAGATATTGGATTTGACCTATCCTCGCTATCTATGCAAACAACAGTTCATAGCCTGAATACTTTTACAGACATAGATGGCAATAAACTGATAGATGGGTCAATTTATAAAGTCATTTTAACCGCTGATACTGATTCCACCTGCTCAGGTCAAATAATTGTAAGTTCAGTCACAGCTGATTTTTCAATTCACAGCGCAAATGTTTATGATTCTTCCAATACTTGGCTTAATGAAAACTCAAGTGTGGATGCAGTAAAGCTTGAAATTCAAAACAATAGTCACAAATACAATATCGTCCTGTCTTCATTGACGGTGACAATACTCAAAGATAATGGGACTCCTATGAGCAATGCTGAGGCTAAAAGTATTTTTGAAAGTTTAATGGTTGTTAAAAATTCTGTTCTGGGTTCAACGCAGACATATGAGCCGGCTATAGACACAGAGATAGTAGCTGAGCTGTCAAACCAGAATTTCAATATTGATTCCAGCGGGGCGCAAATCATTCCAATAGATATAAATAATCCTTCAGCTTCAGTTATCGCTCAAACTACTGGCTATTATTTTATGGTCTTTAAATCTTCTTACAATGCTTCTTTGCAAACTCCTCATACTTTTATGGCCAAAATAGACTTGCAAACTATGAAGTTATCAGACGCTAATATTTATCTTGCCCAAGATTTTTCAGCTTCAGCTTTAGTTCAAACTTCCACTATCACGATTATTAAACCGGTTCAACCTCCAGCTGGCACCGCCTGGCCATATTCTACAGGAAACTTGTTCAATATACAGACTATGGCTGATATATATGTGGATTCTCTGCTTTCCCCAAGAGTTTATATAAGCGGCAATGACGGAAAATTGAGAGTGATAAACTATAATGGCACAGAAAGGTGGACTTTTGCCACATCTCCTATTTCTGCCATAAAAACAGCGCCATTAATTGAGGAAACTGCTTCTGGCGTGTACATTTATTTCGCTACAGAAAATGGAGAAGTTTATAAACTTAAGGATGACGACATCAGCTATACTCAAGTGTGGAAGGTGTCTCTCAGTTCAGCGATTAAGGGGAATATAATAGACAATGAAACTGGTTTATATATGGGAACTGTGGACAATAAGATTCATTGCCTCAATAAGTCAGATGGGCTTAACTGTTCTGCTTGGACATATGATAGCGGCTTTGATGCTCCTATGAGCGGCACATTTTCAATAGATTGGAGAGTGGATGTAAACAGAGGCTGGATCGGCCTTGAAAATGGCAAAGTTATTTCTTTTAGATTAAGCGATGGCATTATACAAAACCAATTCATTACCGGTAGCCCGATATATGGTTCTCCTTATGTAGATAGCGCTTATTCAAGCGCTAATAATAACCTTTACATAACTTCTTCAGATAGAAAATTGTATTCAAGAAATGCGGCAGAACTTACAACCTATCCACCTTATTGGCAGGATTACACAGCGGTTTCAGAAATAAAAACCTCGCCATGGGTTACCCTTGACGCTGAACCCAATAAATATGTTTTCTTTGGTGATGAGAGCGGAAGATTATATAAGGTGAGCGCCACAAGTGGAACTTTGGCGGATCAGGGGTGGATCTATAATGCCAATGCCCCAATAAGCGTCTCGCCAATCGTATGGGATAAGGTGTACTTTGGCGCTGGAAACTGCATATATGCTTTAAATACTTTAACAGGCGCTATAGCCCCGGGTTATCCCGTGTGCGCTGGCGCCAGGATTAAAAATGATCTTGTTCTAGATGTTGATAATAATGTATTGGTCTTTTCAGCAGATGATGGGAAAACCTATATGGTGAGCGCACCATAGGTGTTTTTACGGAGTTAGTTTATGAAAATAGAAGAAAATAAGGTATATCATATTTTCCATTTAGTGGTAATATTGTTTTTTATTTTTTTTAGATTTTCATTTGCCGCTAATTGGCCTGTTTTTATGGGAAATAATGAAAGAACTGGATTTGCCAACCAAACAGCTTTGCCACCATTTACAGAGTTATGGTCTTTTGATGTTCAAGGTGATGTTATTTCAGGCGCTGTAGTTTATGACGGAATTGTTTATTTTGGGGCAAGAAGTGGATATATCTATGCTCTCAATGCTCAAACTGGCGAGCTTATATGGGATTATTCCAGTGAGGGCTTTGTAGACGCTGTTTTAGCCGTATCTTCCAATGTATTGATAGCCCCCTCAATGGATTCAAATCTTTATTGTTTTGACAGATTAAATGGCAATATTTTATGGTCTGCGCAATTGGGCGGTCCATCTGTTTCCTCACCTCTCATTTTAGAGAATACTGTATATGTTGGGGTTGGAGTCCCTGAAAATTCTCTTAAGGCCTTTGATCTCAAGACGGGGAAACTTCTTTTTAAATTTCAAGTAGATCAGCCCGTCAATTCAGCTCCTTCCTCGGATGGGAAAAATATTTATTTTGGAGCAAACAATGGAAAAATTTACGCTATAGAGAAAAAAACGGGATCTTTTGTGTCTGGTTTCCCCTATCAATTTAGTGGTGGCTCTTTTGACTCAAATTCGATAGCTTATTCATCTCACACTTTGTATGCTCTCCCGGGTCATGACAATAGAAAACTTTTCAAAATGAGCGACTCTGGTCTATTGCTTGATCAAAGCTCTGATTTGACAGAAAATGAGGGAGCGGGTGTTTTTGGTTGGGATTGGCAAAGAACTTCAGCTCCTCTAATATCTACTTCTGTAGTTTACGCTCTAGCTGGTTCGGTCAATTATTACTTGATAGGTTTAGATAAGCAGGATTTAAGCAAGGTTGTAGTTTCATCTGTGAATCTGGGAAATATTTCAGATAGTGGAATGATAGGCTCTGCTATTATGGCAAATGATGTAATTTTCTTAAATACTCCAGATGCCAGATTTCTGGCGATCAGTTCAACGGGAGCTATCTTGCAGACAATAAATTTTTCTACAAGCGCCTATTCCACTCCTGCTGTGTCAGATGGAAAAGTTTTTACAGCCGTAAATGGCGGGAAAATGATAGCTTACAAGGCTTCTAAATACATTTCTTTCGCTTCGCCAGTTGAAAATGAGATTATCAACGGCACATACCCTGTAAAAATTGATTTATTGGACCCAGATGCCACAGGGTACTTGATTGAATATTCAGCAGACGATGAGAATTATATTTTGCTAAGTTCTGGCCCCTATGACGGAAGTGAAAAAATAAATTATAAAATTTTTGATTGGGATACCAGCAGCCTTTCAAATGGAGTATATAAAATCAAATTTACTCTTCTAGGCGATTTAACACCATTTGAAAAATCAGCTATTGTAAATTTCAGAATAAACCAAAGACCTTTACCCCCATCCAATTTGACAGCACAGGATAATCCAAATGACAATGGCAATAAGATAATCTTAACTTGGTCATCTTCTCCTTCCCCGGATATAACTGAATATAGAATTTACAGAAGCTCAGGTTATGGATATAATTTTCTTGACTCAACTATTAGTCTATCATACATAGATTCTTCTGCCATAACTGGTTCTACTTTTAGTTACAAGATTGCCGCTTTTGATGGATATCTGGAATCTGATTTCTCCAATGAATCAAGCGCATTTTCAAAGAACGACAATCCCTTGAATGACTTTGTCGCTCCATCTTCAGTCAATAATTTGTCCGGAGTATCTGGCAGTAGAGGCGGGGAAGTTAGTTTAACATGGACAGCGCCGGGAGATGATGGAGATATAGGTCAGGCATACTATTACACTATAAAATATTCTACTCATCCCAATTTTGATTGGACAAATGCTTATATCTGGAAATCTTCTAGAGCAGTAAGCGGTCTATACGGCGCACGGGAACAAGAGATTGTAAATGGACTTTTGGGTGGAGTCACTTATTATTTTGCTCTAAAAACATACGATGTGGCATTAAATGAAAGTCCATTGTCTAATATATCAACTGCTTGCGCGCAAGTGGATTTAGATCCTCCCGCCCCGCCTTCTAATTTAACAGTTTTTGACACACCTGGCGATAAAGGTGGCAGACTAACTCTTACCTGGGATTTATCTCCCGATGATGGCTCTGGCGACAATGATGTTTATGGATACAAAATTTTTAGAACAAATAGAAGCGGAGTTTATGATTACAATGTATTTTACTCATCTGTCTCGGCTGGGGTGAGAGGATATATAGATACACAGGCTACAGTGAATGTGAGATATTTTTATCAGGTAGCTGCTTTTGACAGCACAAACCTTTCATTAAGCACAGCTGAATTATCTGGCATATCCGCTGACAATTGGAGATATATGGATTCCAGAAATGGAGGGCTGCTTTCTTCTGATGATGGGGCAGAGATATATATCCCACCCGGCTCTTTAAATCAAAATGATTATTTGCTAATGGTCAGATTAAATCCAAACACACTTACACCTCTGTCTATGAGAGTAAATACTCAAGCCACTCCCACTAATATAACCTATGAAGTTAAATTTGAAAATTCGGGAACAAAACTTTTAAAAGAAGCTGTTATAAAAATTCCTTATACACAGCCTGAAATCGCTGGAATAGAAGAAGAAAATCTGAGAATTTATCAGCTTGTTCAAAACACATGGAGAATTGTCAACACTTCTGAGGTTTTATTTTCAGAAAAAAAAGTTTCAGCAAGGATAAATTCTCTTGGAACCTATTCAATTATGGGTTATAAGCCTTCAGGCGCTTTAATTTCTTCAGAGAGTGTTTACACTTACCCAAATCCGGCAAAAGGAGATACTGTCACATTTAAATTCTTGGTTTCAGATAAATCCCATGTGACTATAAATGTTTATAACATTGCTGGAGAAAAAGTAGCAAAATTTGAAAAGAAGGACTGTCAGGCTGGGATAGCGTCTGAAATTGTGTGGAATATAAAAAATATTGCATCAGGCGTGTATATTTACAGGATTGATGCTATAAGTTCAGGAGGAAAAAAATCGCTTACTAAGAAGATGGCTATAGCCCATTAAGTTAAAAGTGAAAAAAATTAAGAGAATAGAAGATATGGATTAAGAGATTAAAAACAGAGAAGATTCTCAGGTTAAAGGAGTTACAATGAAAAGTTTGAAATTTGTTTTATTGTTTGTTGCTTTAATTCTTTTAGCGGATTTTTCTTATTCCGCTAAAATTTATCCTTCAGCGGGATCCACATCTGCCGCATTTTTAAAAATTCCTGTTGGAGCAAGAGCATCTGGTATGGGTGGGGCTTTTGTTTCTGTTTCAGACGATATTTACTCTTCCTTTTATAATCCTGCGGGGCTTTCTTATTTGACAGAGAGAACAATTTCACTTATGCACAATAACTATTTTCAGAGTATGAACCAGATTTATATGGCATATGGACTAAAAGGAGAACAAATAGGCTTTCTCAAAAAATACCCTCACTTAAGAAAAGGGAATTGGGCTTTTTCTATGAATTATTTTTTTACGCCAAAAGATCTTGAAAAAAGATCGGGATTTTATGAGTCAGATCCACTCTATCCAATAAGTCCAGTAGAGGGGAAATTTAGAGCATGGGATTTAGCTCTGGGAATACATTATGGCTTTAATTACGATGCTTACACAAATTTGGGCGCTTCATTAAAGTTAATAAGTCAGAATATAGACACTGAGAGCGGTAATTCTTTTGCCATTGATTTGGGATTAATGAAAAAAGTTGAGATGCTGGACAGAGTTTTTTCTTTGGGCGCTGTCGTTGGCAATATTGGCCCCGGGATTAAATTTAATTCAAGGCGTTATGATATGCCTATGTTTATAAAAACGGGAATAAGTTACAGAACTATGGAAAATACACTTCTAAGTTTTGATGTATGGAAGTATATAGACAATTATCCATACTTTATTTTAGGCATTGAGCATTATTTAAGTGAAAAATTGTTTCTGAGAACAGGATATAAATACAGACTCAATGGCAATGAGCTTGGCGCGTGGTCAGGGTTCAATGCTGGCATAGGTTTTGTTTACAATAAATTTAGTTTTGACTACTCTTTTTCTCCTTATGGCGAGCTTGGCTATTCTCATAAAATAGGAATTAATTTCAAGTTTCTGCCACCTAAGCAAGTCGAGGTGGTTTCAGCCAGGGAACTTGTTAAAGCAGAAGAAAAGATAGAGGATATAAAAAGATACAGTTACCACACTATTTCAAAAGAGACCAAATTGACTCCTTATTTCATAGAGTATAGAGTCTTTGGCGAAAGCAGTGAGAGTTTTATAAATAAAATTTCATTTAAAACAAGACTTCGAGGCAAAAGTCTTGATGAAATCTATTTACTTACCGGCAAATTATCTCAACATCTTTCAAAAAAAATTAAGATGAAAAACATATACTCCGTTTTTCAGATTTCATATCCTGGCATGATTCTAAGCGAAGTCAATATGGAATTTAGAATAGAAAAGGAATGGTTTGAATTAGCAAATTCTAAAAAAGAAGATATCAAAATCTTATACCTTTCAGGCGATGGATTCAAGAAATTGTCTCCCAAATTTTTATCAGAAGATGAAAAGTTTTTCTACTGCTCTGTCTCTATACCTCAAAGCACTCATTATGTAATAGGGGTTCCCTGAAAAAGGATGTAATTTTCAGTATCTATCTTATCTGTTTTATAGTGAAAATAAGGGGATCCCAGAGCATATGTGAGAAAAGAACTAAAACTATGGAATCAGTAAAAGCATATAGCATTCCCCAATAAAATCCGCATACAGCGGCTGCGAGTATGAGTATAGGATTCATTGTGGGAATATGTAGAGCGGTATAAAGAAAGGTGGAGAAAAATACAGCGCCAAAAGAAGTGTATATGGATGAGAGTTTTTTTTGTATAAATCCTCGCCAGAAAAGCTCCTCTGCAAAACCTATTGGAAAGAAGAGCAAAGCCCCTATAAGCCATTTTGGAGTCTCACTGTCATTGTCATAAACCAGAGAGAGCATTTCCTCATCGCCAGGCATAAAAGATATCAGCTTTCTTCCAATGAAAAATATCACATACAAAATGATGGCTGAGATTATGCCTATGAATATGTTTTTTAACTGAAAGTCATTCTTTTTGATTATTTTCTCTTCTGATAAATATGCAAAGAATATGAGGACAATGGCGTTGAAAGTCATCATTGCCCAAAAATTGAAAGGCTTTATCACAAATGAAATAAACCACAGAATAAAAGCGGAGAATAGAGAGAGTAAAAATAAAGGCTTTTCTCTCATTTAAAAAATCCGCTTATGCCAAGCCCTGATATAAACAATAAGCTGAAAATAGAGTGCAACTTAGCTGTTATGGCATCTCCATCAATTGGAGTATCCTTGTATGACATCTTCTTTATATTGTCTATTGCGATAGGTAAAGACAAAAATATGAGAAGAGTAAATGGTGTCAATACTTTAAACACTGCCATAATAAGAACTGACAAATAGGCGCCATAAACTAAAATCTTATACATGTATATAGACTTTTCTTGCCCAAGAGTGGCCGCAACAGTTTTTACTTTGCAATTTAAATCATTTTCTATATCTCTTGTATTATTGGCGTGAAGTATGGCATCCACAAGCATGGCAATTGGTATTGCATATACAAAGGGCTTGTATGAATAATATCCGGTTTGAACGAAATATCCACCCAAAGACATAAGTGGCCCAAAGGCCAGAAAAACTGATATATCTCCAAGGGCTCTGTATTTAAGAATAAAAGGCGGCGTTGTATAAAAGAAGCCCAAAAAGGCTCCAGATAGTATTAGCCATAAAAGAGAAAAACCATTTGGCATTGAAATCATTATAGCTAGAGCCACAACTGCTGATATGGCAAAAAGAAAAAGACCAAGAATTAAAGTCTCGCTCGGGGACATCTCCCCTGAAATTAAAACTCCGCTCGAACCATAAGTTCCAGGACGGTCTATGCCTTTTTTATAATCAAAGTAGTCTGATAAAATATTTGAGGCGGCATGAGCTAAAAAACCGCCTATGAAAGTGAGAAAAAAAAGACCCCATTTAGGAGAAAAATCAGGTATTTCGCTATATGCCAGAGCTAAGGCCATCAGCGGGGGGACAAAACTTACTGTAAAAGAAAATGGTCTTGCAGCTTTTATATAAAGTTTTATGTTCATAAGGATATTTTATAAATTTTAGCATATCGTTCAAAGACGCTT
>DYLH01000001.1:56415-88078 GCA_020722185.1 Candidatus Avelusimicrobium gallicola
TTTAAAAAAGGCCCCGCAAGGGGCTTTTTTTATTTGCTACAATAAAAATGTAGCGCTTTCTTTCGCCAGAGGAGGAAAAATGCAAGCAACAGATCTTAAAAAAGAGTTATTGAAAAAAATAGAGTCATACAGAGATTATGCCATACATTTACAGGAAGGCCTGACATCCAGACCAGCATTGTCGCCTTTGAGCGGTGGGGAAGGCGAATATGAGAAAGCTTTGTGGCTAGAGGGCGAATTAAAAAAATTGCCTTTTGATTCAATTGAATGGATAAACGCCCCTCAAAAAGAAGCCAAAAATGGGATAAGACCCAATGTAATAGCCAGGTACAAAGGTAAAAAATCAGATAAAACACTGTGGTTTATGTCTCATTTAGATGTGGTCCCTCCGGGCGAAATGAAAATGTGGTCATCAGATCCATACAAGCTTAAAGTGGAGGGAGATAAACTCATAGGCAGGGGAGTTGAGGACAATCAGCAAGCTATAGTTTCTTCTATTTTGGTGGTTAGAGCGATGATGGAGCTCAATTGGAGGCCCGACTATGATGTGGCGCTTTTATTTTGCGCTGACGAGGAGACTGGCTCTGGTTTTGGCGCGGATTTCATAGTTGAGAAAAGGCCGGATATATTTGGGAAAAATGATATGTTCTTTGTCCCGGATTCTGGAGTAGAAGACGGATCCGCCATAGAAGTAGCTGAGAAATCCATATTGTGGCTTAAGATTATCACAAAGGGCAAACAATGTCATGCCTCGAGGCCTGCTTTGGGTATAAATGCTTTCAGAGCCGCAAGCGAGTTAGTAATGAAATTTGGAAATTTGTATGAAATTTACAATCACAAAGATGAGCTATATGACCCTCCGATAAGCACATTTGAACCTACTAAAAAAGAGGCAAATGTCCCCAATGTAAACACCTTGCCGGGAGAAGATGTGTTTTACATGGACTGCAGAGTAATGCCAGTTTATAAACTTGAGGATGTAAAGGCAAAAATGCGTGAGATGGCCAATGAGATAGAAAAGAAATATGGTGTTAAAATATCTTTCGAGCCACAGCAAGAGGCGCAGGCCGCTCCACCAACAGATCCTAAAAGCGACATAGTTAAATCTCTTCAACAATCCATAAAAGAAGTGCTCAAATTAGAGCCTAAGGTATACGGCATAGGTGGCGGAACTGTGGCGGCTTTCTTTAGACGACTCAATTTGCCTGTTGTGGTCTATTCGAAGCTGAATGAAAGCGCGCATCAGCCAAATGAGTATTGCCTTATAAGCAATCTAATAAGCGATGCCAAAGTCTTTGCCATAACACTTTGCAATCTAAATGGGTAAAATAAATCTAAGTGGCATAAGCAAAAGTTTTAAAGCTCCTGTTTTAAGGGATATTTCTGCTTGCTTTCCTGAGGGCATTCATCTAATAAGCGGTACAAATGGATGCGGAAAAACAACTTTGCTTAGAATAATTTCTGGCAGGCTTTTGCCAGATACAGGGACAGTGTCTTGCTCCCCTGAAAAAGTTTCTGCCCTTTTTACTAAACAGCCTTTTTATCCACAGCTACCTTTGAATTTCAATATAGAATTCTTCATCTCTTTGAGGGGGATAAAGCTCTCAAAAGAATCCTTGCTCAATTTCGCTAAAATAGCATCTCTTGATGAGGTAGAACTTCCAAAGAGAGCAGAAAATGTATCACAGGGGAATTTGATAAAAGCCGGTCTTTGCAAAATGTATATGGAAGACTCTCCGGTATTTCTGATAGATGAGTGCCTTTCCTCAATAGATTCAGAGAGCTTTGAAAAAAATATGGGATATCTTTCAATGCAAGCCTCAAAAAAAGTTATCCTGATTGTCAGTCATCAAAAAGAAAGATTTATAAACTTTACTAATTTTTTTTGGGAAATAAGAGAAGGACAATTGTTAAAAAAATGATACTAAAAACTATTTATTTTCTTAAAAAAGATTTCCGTTTGAAAAAAAGCTATAAGTTTGCTTTTTTTTGGGGTTTATTTTCTTCTTTTTTTTCTCTGCTGATTTTTTATTACATAGATTTGCTAATGGAACGGCGGATAACGGGTATTTTGGCTAAATATGGGATAAATTATTTTAACTATGTTTTCATTGGACTTATAATTTTTAATTTTACAGGCGCTGGACCTGGGACAGTGGCTCAGAAAGTTTATGAAGAAAAATACTGCGGCTCTTTAGAGGAAATTCTAGCAGTAAAAGAAAATATTTTTCCTTTTCTTTTTTCCGCTTCTTTGTACAATTTTCTCTTATCTCTGGCGGAATCTGTTTTCTATCTTTTATCTGGATTATTATTTTTCGGCGTAAAATTTTCAGGAATAAATATCATTTCCATGATTTTGATATTGTTTTTTTCTTTCTTTTCTTTTTCAGCTCTGGGAATTTTTTCCGCTTGTTTCACCCTGCTTTTTAAAAGGGGTAATCCTCTGGCATTTTTGATGAATAGCGCCGAGGGCCTTCTCGGTGGGGCATACTTCCCTTCAGTCATACTTCCTTTCGGACTTTACAAAATTTCATACGCTTTGCCAGTATATTGGTCTATAAGAGCGGCTCAGAAAGCTTTTTACTTGAAAGCTTCTCCAATTGATATCTTGTCCGAACTTTTTATCCTTGCAATTTTTAGCATTACTCTATTTCCTCTTTCTCTTGCATCATTTAAAGCGACTGTAAGAAAAACTCTTCTTTGGGGCTCACTTAATCAATTTTAGCTGTTCACTCTTTAAACTTTACAATTATTGCTTCAGATTCTCTCGAGTCATAAATAAATCTAACTAAAGAGCTTGCTCATCCTTGCTCGCACTTTATAGAGAGAACTTGTCATTTTTGATTTGACGATACATACTTTAGATTATATTTGATCTGATTCGATATAAACCATAATTTGTTTTCATTTTGCTATCATATCTCTTATGTTCACAAAGAAAATGGCTGATATAGGACTTTTTTACTGCGCTTTCATATGGGGTTCAACTTTTGTAGTGACAAAATACGCGCTTAATTCAGTGGATCCTTCAGCTATGGTGGCGATAAGATTTTTTATTTCAGCTCTTGCGCTCTTGCCTTTTGTGATTAAAAAAAATAATTTTTTTGCGCACATAAAGGAAGCTTTTATACTTTCATTTTTTCTCTCATCTTTATATCTCACTCAGACCGCGGGACTTTTGTATACAACGGCTTCAAATAGTGGTTTTATTACTGGCTTGTTTATAGTTTTCATACCGATGTTCCTATTTTTATTTAAAAAAGAAAAACCTGGATATGTAGAACTTTTATCAACCATAGTTGCCGTGATAGGTATGTGGTTTTTGACTGGCGGGATCAAAGGAATCAATAAAGGAGATCTACTGACACTGATAGCGGCTATGAGTTATTCCGCTCATCTTATATTTACTGACAGGTATGTTAAAAATGGCTACGATGTGACAAAACTTGCCTTTCATCAATTTTGGCTCGTTGGTCTAATTTCCTCAATTGCCGTTATTGTGTCTCAAAAAAACTTTTATGTTTCCGGATTGAATGGCTGGCTTGTGATAATTTTTCTAGCCCTGTTTCCAACCCTTTCAGCTTTTTTCATACAGATGAATGCGCAAAAATATTCAACCCCTTTCAAGGTGGGGATGATTTTCACTCTGGAACCAGTATTTGCTGCAATTTTTGCTTGGACTGCGGGCGGAGAGAATTTTATGGCATTCAAAGCCTTTGGTGGATTTTTGATTTTTTCTGCTATGATTGTAAATGAGATAGGAAAATTAAAGTACAAAAAAAATAGAAATGTCAGGAGAATAAAATATGGCTTATACTATACCAGAGACGCTTCCAGAAAAATCTTATGATATAACTCCTGGAGAGAGAAAGGTTTTCGAATATTTAAAAAGCAATCTCCCTGAGGACTATATAGTCTATTACAATGTGCCAGTTGAGGGATATTATCCAGATTTCATAATCATAGGTCCAGATCTTGGCGTTTTTGTAATAGAAGTGAAGGATTGGAGTTTTAATTGCATAAAAAGCGTTGCCAAAGACCGTGTTCTTCTTTCTATGGGAAAAATTGATGAAGAAAGGAAAAATCCAATAGCTCAAGCCAGAGATTATGTGCTTAAAATTTTAAGGTTGGCAGAGAAGCGTAGCTATATTTCAGGAAAAAAAGATTTACTATTGAGGTGGGGGTATGGCGCCCTTTTCCCAAATATAAAGGAAAGAGAATTGGAAATATTTTCTCTTACTGAAACATCTTTTCAGGAGGCTTTGGGATCTGAGTTTGTTTTTACAGGAGATGATTTAAAAGAGAAGGTTCTCATTGAGAAAATAAAAGAAAAGATGAAAAAAAGATTTGGGGAGAGTTTATTATCTCAAGAAGAAATGGATATTTTAAGGTCAATCATATATCCTGAATTGCTAATTTCAGACAAACTCTCAGATAGAGAAATTATGCGCATAATAGACAAGAAACAGGAAGCAATAGCCAAAAATCTTGGCACAGGACATAGAATAATAAGGGGTGTGGCTGGAAGCGGTAAAACGGTGATACTTTTGGCCAGGACCAAATTTCTTTCAAACATATATCCCAAATGGAAAATTCTTGTCCTTTGCTACAATAAATCACTAGCTGAATTTTTTAAAAGGGAATTAGAATATTATAAAAACGTGGAAGTAAGGACTTTCCATTCCTGGTGTATAAAAAAAATTTTAGACTTAAAATTGATGTCAAATTCTCAAGAAAATAAAGACGACAATTATTGGGAAAAAATAATACCAGAGAAACTTCTCACAGCCTATGAAAAAGATCCATCTTTGCGCGGGGAATATCAGGCCATTCTTGTCGATGAGGGCCAAGACTTTGCCCAATTGTGGTATAAGGTTATTTTATCTTCGCTCGATAGAAAAACGGAATCCCTCTTCATAGCTTTAGATGGTTCTCAAACCATATACAAAAGAAAGGTCAGTTGGAAGGCTCTTGGAATACAAATAATAGGAAGAACAAAAATTCTCAAGGCAAATTACAGGAATACAAGGCAAATACTTGAGTCTGCCTATAATCTGATAAAGGAGATAGACAAAAGCGGCGATTTCATTTTTGAAGAAAATGCCGATTATGTAGTTCCGGAAAAAATATTAAGGGACGGGCCAGAGCCTGAATTTAAAAAATTCAATCAATTTGAAGATGAAAAAAAATATCTTGTTGAGTGGGTTAGGCTGAGGATTAAAGAAAATCCTCAAGACAAAATAATGATTTTATGCCTTAATACAAAAGATGAAAATGGCATAAAGGAGTATCTTTCCAGAATTGGAATTAAAAATAGACTGGTGACTGAAAATGCCGATGATTCTCAGGTCATAGTGTCCACAATTCACAGCGCCAAAGGGCTTGAATCTGAAAAAGTCATAATAATGGACGCTAATTTGCTTGATAGGTATGAAAAAAGTCAAGCTAAGCGACTGCTATACATCGGTATGACTCGCTCAAGGGAGAGTCTTTGTGTGTGTTATGTTGGCAATTGCTCTATCATAGAAGGGGGAAAGAATGAGTGATATCAATAGAAAGAAGTTTAGCTCTATATGATGACAGTTAATAAATTCTAAGTACCAATTTAGAACTTGATAAAATCTAAATTCATATATGGTTTGTTTTGTTTATCCAGTTTGAGTGGATTTATTCTTTGGTTTTAAGTTTTCATCTGTTTGGAATTAGCCTCTTACTTATTCTATTAAAGTTTTTAACTGAGAATTTTCAAAATCAAAAAAGTCCAATATGTATGGAGATCCTACAATTTCTTGACTAGGTAGTTTAGTATTTGCTAAACTGCTAAATATGAGAGGAAAACAGGATATTTTTAAAAAAGCCAAAGAAGTTTCTAAGGTTTTAAATTGCCTTTCTTCTCCTACCAGATTGATGATTGTTTGTATACTAATAGATGGAGAAAAAAACGGAAGTGAAATACTGGAAAAAATAGGCACTACTAAAGGAAATATATCGCAGCATTTAGGTGTGCTCATGGAAAATGAATTGCTTGAGAATAGAAGAGATGGAAATAGGATATTCTACTCTATAAAAGATAAAAGAATTATAAAAATAGTTTCTGGAATAAGGAAATTGTATTGCCCCAACTTTAAGTTTTAATTTCTCTGTGGAGAAATTTTAAGTGAAGTTAAAGGAGGAAAAATGGACATTAACACAGTAAAGCCAGCAAAAGTTGTGGATGCCAGAAGTATGGCTTGTCCCGGACCTCTTCTTGAGGCTAAGAAAGGCATAGCTCTTGTCAAAGTCGGAGAAGTGCTTGAAATACAGTCTGGGGATAAGGGCTCAAGAGAAGATATACCGGCATGGTGCGCAAAAACTGGCAATGAGTATCTCGGCCATCTTGAGAAAGACGGCTATGACAGCCTTTATGTTTTAAGGAAGAAGTAATAACCTCGGGGCGGATTATCTGCCCCACAAATTTTATGTCAGAAAAAAAACCTAAAATACTAATCATAACAACAAATCACAGCTCCTACCCCGGCGCCAATGCCGTGGGGCAGGCCCACCTTTCATATGATTCAAATACCTACATAATAAGAGTGCCAGATCCGGTTATGTTTCCTGAGAATTTCTATATGAAAGCTTTTGAAAAAGGCATAGCGGGGATAATAATTATGTCTAGTGGATCTGATTGCCCATATGAAGGTGCATATGACAGGCTTTCTAAGCGTATACAGAATGTGTATAACCTTATGAAAGGTAAAAACATACCGATAAATCGTCTTAAGTTAACCACAATATGCACTGTTTGTAGAGAAGCCTTTATAAAAGAAATTTCTGATATGGAAAAGGTGGTGGCTAAATGAATGGAAAAACAGAACATAATTGCGATACCCTTATAGTCGGGTCTGGCATAGCCGGTATGCAGGCCGCTCTCGACATAGGAGATGCTGGATTTAATGTCATTATGGTGGAGAAATCCCCAAGCATAGGTGGTAAGATGATATCCCTAAGCAAGGTGTTCCCAACCTTAGACTGCGCCAGCTGTATAACAACTCCCAAGATGGCTGCGTCCTCTCATCATCCTAGAGTTCAAATGATGACATATACTGAGGTGAAGAATATTTCCAAAAAGGCAGATGGCTTTGAGGCTTTGTTAATAAAGAAGCCGAGATTTGTTATAGAAAGCGAATGTATTTCATGCAGAAAATGCGAAGAGGCTTGCCCTGTCTATCTGGAAGATGAATTTGAGTATGGACTTGGAGTTAAAAAGGCCATTTCAATACCATTTACAAATGCTATACCTCAATTTCCAGTTTTGGATGAAGAAAAGTGTATAAGATGCGGCGCTTGCGCCAGAGTTTGTCCAAAGGACTGTATAGATTATTTGCAAAAACCTGAAGAAATAACCGTAAAAGCTAAGTCAGTTATAATAGCGACTGGCTATGAAATAACGCCCATGGATGCAAAAAAAGAATACGGAGAAAATAAATTGATAAATGTGATTTCTTCTCTTCAGGCAGAAAGACTATTGGCTCCTCATGGCCCATATGGCAAGGTTTTAAGACCTTCAGATGGGAAAATACCCGATTCAATAGCCTATGTTCAATGCGCTGGTTCCAGAGACGAAAGCATAGGCGTACCGTATTGTTCCAGAGTTTGTTGTATGTATGCAATAAAACAGGCCATGCTGCTTTCAGGCTCTTTGCCTTTGAGCGAAATAACCATATACTACATGGATATAAGGGCTTTTGGCAAAGGTTATGAGCAGTTTTATAATCAAGCTCGCGCTATGGGAATAAATTTTGTCAAGGCCAAAGTTGCTAAGATATCAGAGGATTCACAACACAATGTAATACTTCGCATAGATCGTCAAGAAGAAGGATCAAAACCGCAGGAAGTTAAACATGATCTCGTTGTTTTATCTCAGGGGCTTATTCCTTCAAGAAAGGAGTTTTTTGGCCTTGATGTAAAACTCAATGAGTATGGCTTTATAGATTCGCCTGCTAAAACTTTTTCGCCGGCATTAACAGGCATTGACGGGCTTTTTGTAGCTGGCGTGGCATCTGGACCAAAGGATATCCCGGACACAATAATGGAAGCTGGTTCGGCGGCTATGGAAGCTTTGAATTATCTGAAAACTGCCAAAATTTCTTGATAAGAGGTTAAAATGTCAAAAGAAAACCAAAAGGAAGAAAATGCTGTAAATGAATCTTATAGACAGAAGCCAAAAGTGGCTGTCTATGTATGTCATTGCGGTGGAAATATTTCTGATGTCATAGATGTAAAAAGAGTGGCGGCTGAACTGTCGAAGTATCCAAATGTCGCTATTTCCAGAGAATATGCCTTTATGTGCTCTTCAACTGGTCAGGATTTTGTGGTGGACGATATCAAAAACAATGGAATAAACAGAGTGGTCATCGCGGCATGTTCTCCATTCTTGCATGAACTGACTTTTAGAGGAGCGCTCAATCGCGCCGGGCTCAATCCTTACCTCTACGAGCATGTAAATATAAGAGAGCAATCAAGCTGGGTGCATAAAAACGACAAGGAAGGCGCCACCTTAAAGGCTATATCGCTTGTTAAGGCGGGGGTAGAGAAGATTTTAAGACAAGATCCATTGAATTCAATAAGAGTGGAAGCTTTGCATTCAGTTGCTGTGATAGGTGCTGGAATAGCAGGTCTTCGCGCCGCTCTCAGCTGCGCAGAAAATGGACTTGATGTGACCATAATAGAAAAAAGCGATTCTATAGGTGGAAATCTCAGGAGATCAGGCAATATTTATCCAACTGGAGAGAAAGCCTCTTCAATTCCTGAAAATCTCTCCAAAAAAGTTTTGAGTATGAAAAATGTGAAGATATACACTCAGGCAGAGATTTCATTTGTAGGAGGATATGTAGGGAATTTCCAGCTTAATGTGAAAAAATCTGATGGAAATTTTGAAAAAGTAAAAGCTGGCGCTATAATAGTGGCAACTGGGTTTAATCACTACATCCCTCATGAAGGCGAGTATGGGTGGAAAAAAAGTACATTTGTCCTAACATTGCCGCAATTCAATGAATTGCTTGAACAAAGCGCAGGATCTGAGATTGAAATCGAAGGAAAAAAGATCAAATCTGTCGCTTTCATGCATTGTGTAGGTTCAAGGCAGATAGATGGCATTGATAAACCGGGCAAAAATGGAAAAGTTAATGACTATTGTTCAAGAATTTGCTGCACTGCTATAATACATTCTGCCAATAGGCTCAAAGAGAAGTTTCCGTATGTAGATGTTTTTGATATATATACAGACATGCGAACATATGGAATGCATCACGAAAAATATTATAAAGATGCCTCCAAAAACGATGTGATATTTTTCAGAAGACCTCTTGAAGAAAGACCAGTTGTTGAAATAGGTTCTGATTCTATAAAAATAAAAACCAAAGATGTTTTGACAATGAATGAGGAAATGGAGATAGAGGCAGATGTGCTTGTGCTTGGCACAGGTATTGTTCCAAATGACATAAGTGATTTGGTCGAATATCTCAAACTGCCAAGAGGTTCTGACTCATTTTTACAAGAAGTCCATCCTAAATTGAGGCCTGTGGAGGTTTCTAATAATGGAATTTTCATTGCTGGCACAGCGCAAGGCCCGATGGATGTAATGGAGACATTACAGGCCGCCAATACCGCGGCTGTTAAGGCAGCTGCTCTGCTCAGTTCACCTGATATACCGCTAGATCCTTTCGTGGCTGTTGTAGATGAGGACAAATGCACGGGTTGCGGACTTTGCCTAGCGGAGTGTTCTTACAGCGGCGCTCTTACTATGATGGAAAAAGAAGTGAATGGAAAAAAGAAAAAAGTGGCCGTGGTAAATCCCGCTCTCTGCAAGGGATGCGGAGCATGCGTGGCAGTTTGCGAACCTCGAGCTATAAATGTGGCTGGTTGGACATTGGATCAGTTTGACGCTATGGTTGAGGCTATAGCGAAGGAATAGAAATTTATGGAAGACAAGAACAAAAAAATAAGCGAACAGTTAAAAGCTCTCAATGAAAAGAAAGGCCCTGTCAACAAGTCCTTGCTTGAATACCACAGGGAAAATACCTCAAAGCAGAAAAAAGTTTTGGATGCTTTGAAAGAAGGGGAAAAAACAATTCCTGAAATAGCTTCTTTGACTGGACTTGATGCAAGAGAAGTGTTGGTAAAAATTGCTGGTCTCGTCAAATATGGAAAGCTCGAGATTATACCGGCTAAAACGGGATATCTGAAGTATAAAATTGTGGAGAAAAAATGAAAGTAAATACCAAATTCATAAAGGAAGTTAAAAAGTATGGCGCCTTTGACATATCTGCTTGTTTTAACTGTGGAAATTGCACTGCTGTGTGTCCATTGAGCGCCGAAGATGTTTCATTTCCAAGGAAAATGATACGCTACGCTCAAGTAGGGGCTGAAAAAGAGATAGAAGCCTCTCTTGAACCATGGATGTGCTATTACTGTGGCGAATGCTCAGATACCTGTCCAAGGCAGGCATATCCCGGTGAGTTTATGATGAGCCTGAGACGTTATCTTATTTCCAAATATGATGTCACAGGAATATCCGCTTTTTTCTATAAATTCCCATGGGTTCAGAATTTGCTGACCATAGCGATTTTTGCGGTATCGCTTATTTTCTTCTTATCCTATACAGGAGATTTTCAAGAATTGGCTGAGAAAATAGAGATGGCTTTTCCCGCTTATGTGACATTGGCTATAATTGCCTATGTTTTTATGTTCTACAAAAAGACAATAATGGACAAGGCAGGGAAAATGCTCATTTCTTTTGATTTCAAAAATATATGGGAGACCTTGATACATGGTCTCACACAGAAAAACTTTTCTTCCTGCTCAGACACAGATTGGACAAGGTGGATAGCCCATCTTCTTGTGATGAGTGGATACACGCTTACGCTTATAATTTCAAATCTGCATCTATTAGAGCCATTGAGGATTCATTATGGACTGTTTGATATAAGCACTTTGCTGGTTTTTTACGCTACCTTTGCCATTTTGGCTGGCGGTTTTGTGATGATGTTCAGGCGTGTGGTTAAACAGGTGCAATCCTCCTCCTTCTCACATTCGACGGATTGGCTTTTTGTAGTTATGCTTTTCTTGATAGGCCTTAGCACTTTTGCCACACATACGGCAAATATGGCTCTTGGTCCTGACTCCGATACAGTGTCAATATTGTACAAATTCAATATAGCTGTTGAAATGGCATGGATAGTTATAGTGGTGCCTTTCACTAAATGGATACATATCTTTTTTAGACCTATGGCGATATACCTTAGAAATCTAAAAAAGGAAAAACAATTAGTTTAAAAAGGAGTTTCTGTGTCTGATATTAAAGAACTTGAGAAAAAAATTGATGAGCTAAAAGGTGAAATAGAGATATTGAAAGCCAATGCTCCAAAGGATCAGTTTTCTATGGTGGTTATGAGTGGGGATCTGGATAAATTGCTTGCCGCTTTTATAATTGCCACCGGGGCTGCGGCCATGTATGAGAAAGTAATTATGTTTTTCACTTTTTGGGCCATACCGCTTTTGAAAGATCCAAACAAAAAAGTGCCAAAGGATATAGTCTCAAAAGCCTTTGAGATTATGTTGCCTCAAAACACAAAGGGACTCAAACTTTCCAGTATGAATATGTGTGGTATGGGACCGGCAATGATAAAGGGCCTTATGAAAAAACACAATGTCAAATCGCTTGGCGATTTGATTAAACTTTCTGGGGAGATGGGGAATGTTGAGATTTATGTATGTCAGATGTCTATGGATTTAATGGGATACAAATGGGAAGAAATGATTCCCTATCCCAATATGAAATCAGCTGGCGTGGCTAAGTTTTTAGCTGAAGCTGGGCAGAGTAAAGCCACCATTTTTATTTAAGGAGGTGTTTATGGAAAATACAGAAAAATTAGTTTATGTCATAACTCATGCTGAGGACAATCCTGAGAAAGCCATAATCCCTTTTGTTCTTGCTAATGGCGCTATGGCAATGGATGTGGATGTGTCTATAATACTTCAAAGCAATGGGGTTCTTTTAGCAAAGAAAGGATATGCCGAAAAGATAAACCATGCTGGTTTTGATCCGCTTAAAAAGTTGATGGATCAATACATACAAGCAGGAAAGAAAATATATTTGTGCGGGCCATGTGTAAAATCTAGAAATATGGAAAACGAAATAATAGATGGAGCTGTCATAGTTGGCGCCGCAAAAGTAGCCCAAGAAGCCATCTCTGCAAAAGCGGTTTTTACATATTGATTTTTTTATCGAAACTGACCAATAAAGAGCCAAAGAGATTGTCCTGAAAATCCCAGTTTTCAAACTTAATCTCTATTTTTTATCCTCCATTCTCTATTATGAAGTATAAGTTAAACTAATATAAGGTTTAGCTTAATTAATTGGAAGACGAATCAAATTATTTCATACAATTGAAGTAGTTTAGTAAGCGCTAAACTACTTTGTAAGTAAAATTCATTCAGGAGGAAAATAATGAAAAATGCTTTAAAACTACTCGCCATCGCTCTATTAGCTTCTGGCGCCTATGCGACAAATGGCGACAATATGATAGGAGTAGGACCCACTTCTAGATCTATGGGTGGAGTCGGCATAGCAAAAGCTCAGGATTCTATTAGCGCTATTTTCGCTAATCCAGCCACATTGACTCAACTTGAACAAAATCAATTTGATTTTGCAGGCACCTATTTTATGCCTACGGTAAAAGCCGATGTCAAAACAACATCGTTTGGCACATGGAAGCATGAAAGCAAGGATGCCGCCTATGCCATACCGGCCATAGGTCTTTCCTACAAAATAAATGAAAAATATGTTTTTGGCATTGGCGCATACGGCGTTTCAGGTATGGGTGTCGATTATAGAAATACAGATACAGCGGGGAAAATGAATACCAAGCTTTCTGTTATGAAATTTGTGCCCGCTCTGGCATATAAAAATGGTCCTATTTCATATGGACTTGGTTTTGATATAGATTATCAGGCAGCTGATTTCGGCAGTGGACTCTCTCACAATTATGCTATTGGGGCAAGAATAGGGGCAAATTATGAGTATGGCAAATGGAATTTTGGCCTTATATATGTAAGCCCTCAAAATGTTGAGCATAAAAGGATTTATGACTTTGATATGGATAGTGTTTTTGATGATCTGAAACTTGAAAATCCAGCTCAGTATGGTTTAGGCATTTCACATAAATGCACGGATAAATTGACTTCATCCATAGAAGTTAAGTACCTTGATTGGAAAAATGCAGATGGTTATAAAGACTTTGACTGGGAAAGCCAATTTGTCTATGCTCTTGGATTAAATTATAAGGCCACTGATAAATTTAGCCTTAGACTCGGATACAATTATGGAAAAAACCCTCTTAAAAAGCATGATAATTTCAATGCGGCGGGAAATACAACAATTCAGGGCAAGACCATGAATAACTTAAACTACGAGTACTTTCGTGTAATAGGCTTTCCAGCTGTAGTGGAGAATCATTTGACTTTTGGTTTTGGTTATGCCTTAGATGAAAAAGTCTCTCTCAATATGGGATATAAGCATGCTTTTGAAAAGAGTATCAAGGAAAATTTTGCCGCAGGTTCAATAGAATCTAAACTTTCAGAAGATGCTATAGACTTTGGTCTGACATTTAAGTTTTAAAAAAATATTTTTTAAGCCTCGACTTAAAAAGTCGGGGCTTTTTTTATTTTCTTTATAAAATCTTATTTATTGTTTCAAATACATCACCTGAAAATGGCGCTATAAATCCATCTCCCACATCAGAGTGAAGAAAGCGTATTTGAGGGAATTCTTTTTGCCATCTTAGTATGTTCTCTTGTTTTATCGCCGCTCCTTTCTCAAAAAAAACTTCCAGATTTTTATCTCTTTGAACTAAACTTCTTGCGCCATTTTTAGCAAGTTTTTTTCTAAGTCCAGCTATTTTGACGAGATTTAATAGAGGTGTCGGAGGGTCGCCTGAGAGGTCTTTTAGCCGAGATAAAATTTTTGGAAGTTCTTCCTCTTTTGCGTTTAGTATCTTTTTATAATAATTCAGCCTTTCCATTTCATCTTGAATATAATCTGATGGGATATAAGCGGGCACATTTATATCCACAGATGTTTCCTTTTCTTCTTTTAATTGTATTCCCTTTAATCTGGCTATTTCTCCATTTAGAAGTTTTATGTACATATCAAGCCCTATGGAATTTATAAATCCATGTTGTCTTGGACCAAGCAATTCTCCCGCGCCTCTTATTTCCAGATCTCTCATGGCAAGCCTGAATCCGCTGCCAAGTTCTGAAAATTCACTTAAAGCCGCCAGTCTTTTGACAGCATCCTCGCTTAATGAAGAATCTTTCTCTGATTTATTTTTCTTATTGGCAAGCCAGGAAGGGAAAAATAAATAACAATATGCTTTTTGCTTTTCTCTGCCTATCCTTCCTCTCAATTGATAAAGTTGCGCCAGCCCAAGAGTGTGAGCATTTTCTATTATGAGAGTATTTACGGATGGGATATCTATTCCAGATTCTATTATTGTTGAAGCAAGTAATATGTCATAGTTCTTTTCCCAAAAATCATCCATTACCTCTTCTATTTTTGAAGATGGCATCTGCCCATGTATAACAGCTATTCTTGTGGCTGGAAGTAATTTCATGAGAGCCGCTTTTTTGCTTTCAATCATTTCAACTCTATTATAGACATAGTAAATCTGTCCATTTCTGGCAAGTTCTGCGTTTACAGCTTTTTTTATTTCATCTTCATTATATGGGGATATTTTGGTGTATACGGGCAATCTGCCAAAAGGTGGACTTTCTATCACAGACATTGTCTTGAGAGATGAAAGAGACTGATAAAGAGTGCGAGGTATTGGAGTGGCCGATAGAGTAAGGCAATGGAGGCCAAAAGATAAGTTTTTTAATTTTTCTTTGTCTTTTACTCCAAATTTATGCTCTTCATCTATTATGAGTAAAGCCAGTTTTTTGAAATGTATGTTTTTTTGAAGCAGTTTATGAGTACCTATTACTATATCGGTTTCTCCATTTGAAATGGAGAGAGCTATTTTTTTAGCTTTTGCTCTGGGGGTTAATCTGGATAATACATCTATTCTTATTGGGAAACCGTCGAATCTTTTCAAGAAATTTTTGTAATGCTGCTCGGCGAGTATGGTTGTGGGACAAAGCACGCACACCTGTCCGAAATTTATGGCTGATCTAAAGGCCGCTCTCATTGCAACTTCAGTTTTTCCAAAGCCGACATCCCCAACTATTATTCTATTCATAGGCTTTGTGTTTTCCATATCAGAAAGAGTTTCAAGTATAGCTTTTTCTTGATCCGGAGTCTCTTCGTATGGAAAGGCATTTTCAAATGATTTTTCTATATCTCCGGCATGAGGAAGCGGGTCTGTTTTGACCGCGGACCTCTTGGCCTCGATTTGAAGTAATTCCTTGGCTATGGACTCTATTTCCTTCTTGACTCTAGTTTTAACAAAACTCCATGTTTTTGTGTCCATATGAGAGAGTTTTGGCGTTTTCCCTTGCGCGGCTACAAATTTTTGAACTTTCCTGAATTCATAAATTGGCACAAGTAATTTATCACCTCTGGCATATTGTATTTCAAGACATTCAGTTTCTACCACTTTATTTTCCCTTGAAGTTTCGCTTATCTTTCTTATACCTATATATTTGCCTATGCCGAAATCTTCGTGAACCAGAAAGTCTCCTTTGTTTAGATCTGAAAATTTGAATGATTTAAGTTTTTTAAAATTAGAGCGGAAAGGTTTTGTGGAGTATCTTGAAGTTATTTCATGAAAAGTTATTAAGGCGATATTCTCTTTTTCGCATATAAATCCGTTTTCAAGAGAGGAGAATAAAAATTTAATTGGCGGAAGTCCTTTAAGTGGAGTTAAAAAATCTTCAATGACTGAGATTTCCCTTTGATTTTTACAGGCGACATATATGGAGAAATGTTTTTTTGAAAGTTCAATCAACTCCTTAAAGAGCAGATCTCTGTCATAGTTAAACTTTATATTGGGCTTATAAAAAGAACTAAATTCACTTTCAAAAGAAGCTAGAAATAGCAAATCCAGAGGCTGAGTCTTGATTATGTCTTGCTCTTTACAAAAAGAAATGGCGCCTTTTTTTGTTCCAATTGAAAAGATATTGCGGCCACCTTGATTAATTGGGATTATAGATGTGGAGGTTAAGAATGAAATTGTCTCTTGAGTGGAAATTTCAAATGTTTTTATGCTTTCCAGATTGTCCTGAAAATAAAGCCTTTCAGGGTATTCTCTGTCAGGGCAAAAGAAATCAGCCACTGAACCGCGCATTGCAAACTCTCCCTCGTTTTCAACAAAAAGCACACGCTCATATCCCCTTGAAATAAAAGACTCAAGCAGTTCGCTTCTAGATATTTTCATGCCTGTTTTTATTTTCAAAGAGCCTTCTTCCCAATCTTTTTGAGTTGGTATTTCCTCTTTTATTGCTGAAATTGGAAGTATTATAATCCTGCTTTTCTCTTTACCATAAATTGAGGAAGCCGCCTTTATCCTGTCATTTTTGTCTGAAGTGAAAAGTACGGGATTTGGAGAAGACGGGAAAAATGAATCTCTTATGGCCTTTACATCTTCAAAAGCATCTTGCGCCTCTTGCTCATCTTGGCAGATAATAAAAAAATATTCATTGCCAAAGAGATTATTTTTGAGGAGAAAATGAGCGGCAGAAGAATAATTGGGTATATTGATGGCTTTCTCTTCCATATAAAAAACACTAAAGTCTTTCTAAATTGTATAATTTATTTGCTCTCTTTGATATGAGAGAAATATTTATGAATCGCCTTCTTAAATGGATAGAAATTGACACCAAAGTGATAAGCTCCAATGTCAGATTGATAAAGAAAGCGCTTGGAAGAAAAACAGCTTTAATGGCTGTACTTAAAGCTGATGGATATGGACATGGCGCTTTAGTCACTGCTAAATGCGCTCTTGAAAATGGCGCATCTTTCCTCGGAGTCTTTAATGTGGAGGATGGGGTCAGGCTTAGAAATGAAGGTATAAAGTCTCATATAATGACTCTTTCTCCATGCCTTCCATGGGAAATAGAGGAGGCGCACAAAAAATCAATTATACCAACCATAGACAGTTTAGAATTGCTTGAAAAACTTAATCAAAAGGCTCCAAATATTCTCTACAATTTAGATATTGATACAGGGCTTAAGAGATGGGGACTTGATTTGAATTTACTTGATTCATTTTTGAAAAAAGCTGTTTCAAGTAAATCAAGACTTTTTTCTTTTTCAACTCACATAGCATATACGCCATATAGGAATATGACCGACGCTTATGAAAAGCTTTCTTTATTCTCAAATCTCTCGAAAAAAGTAAAAAAAATTTTCCCCGGCGCTATATCTCATGCGGCAAACAGCTTAATAGTTTGCGATTTCCCTTCATTTCATTTTGATATGGCTAGGGTTGGCAATCTTATGTATGGGATATATCCGTCAGATATATACAGAAAAAAAAGTGGTGGTCCGCCTATTCAAGGGATAAAAAGGCCATGGAAATTTTTTGCCAGAATAATCTCAGTTAAAAATATCAAAGCCGGGGAAAGTTTTGGTTATGCGGGGGAAATAACAGCTTACAGAGATATGCGTATTGCCTGCATCCCTGTTGGATATAGCGATGGGCTTACGCTTGAACCGCAAGAAAATATTTATAGATTTAGTGAAGGCAGTAATTACTGGGCTGATATAAATGGTAAAAAAGCGTATTTCATAACAAAATCTGCCATCTCAAACACGCTGATAGATGTAACTGATATTCCTGAAGCTGGGGTTGGAACTGTAGTTTCTCTGGCCATAAGACGCACAGCGGCCAATGCCAGAATCCCGAAGATTTACATCAAGTAAAAAATTATGAAGTGAAAAGAATAAAAAGAGTGGGGAAGTTCGAGACAGATAGCAGTGTGAAAGTTTGTAGACAATGTAATTTTGAAAGTTTAAAAAAGTGCTACTGAGAGACTGAGGAAAAAAATAAAAAAGTTAATTTTCATCTACGATAATACTTTGCTGATTTGTCCTTGATTTTTTTGTTTTTTCAGATTATACTTTGGGTATGGTCGCTTTATTTTTGCTGGTCTTTTTTTCATTTTTTTCGCTCTCCTGTAATATCCATACAGACCCTTATGATAGGCTATACGAAGCTATAAGAAAGGGCGATGAAAAAGAGGTTCAAAGTATAATGGCTTCTGGCCTTGATTTAAATCCAGATAACAAAAAATGGACTCCACTTATGATAGCAGCTCTTAGAACTAATATAAATATGGTGGATATGCTTTTAAAAAATGGAGCCGATATACAAAAAAGAAATAATAAGGGTCAAACGCCGCTTCATCTGGCGGCCAGATGGGGGAAACCTGAAATGGCTGTTTATCTTATAGATAGGGGCGCTTTTCTTGAATCCCGCGATTGGTTGTCTTGGACGCCCCTTATGTGGGCTTCCCTTAGAGGGCGCAATGAAATGGTTCAGGTTCTTCTAAAAAAAGGAGCTAATGTAAATGTTAGAGATATAGATGGAAATACCCCATTGATTTTGGCGGCGTGGCATGGCCATACGGAAACAGTTAAAATTTTGCTTTCAGCCGGCGGAAATAAATTTGCCATTAACGCTGAGAATAAAAGCGCCTGTGATATAGCTAAAGAAAAGAAATTTCCTGAAACACTTCAGACTCTAGGCTCGTGTAAATAGGGTGCGCTAAAAAAGTCTAGTGTATAAGCAAGAAAATAGGCGAAGGAAAATTAAGAAGTTAGAATCTTATAAACTTTGAAACTTTAGTACTTTAGAACTTACAAGATTAGGCGTTTACGCGCTTTTTTGATTTTTCATTTATATAATCAAGATGAAATTTTTTTATTTTTTCAGTCAGTTGCTTTATTTCATCTTTTGGTGGCAAAAAGGTTGTTCTAAAATGAAAAGTGCCTGGTTTTTGCCCAAATCCAGATCCGGGGACTACGCATATGCCTGTCTCTTCAAGCAGTTTGAGACAATAATCATTATCTCTGGCTGATTCATATTTGAGTCTTTCTTCATGACTCATATTGTTTGGATTTATTCCATCCTCCGCAGGTAGTTCAAATTTTACAAAGGCATACATTGCGCCGGTTGGAATTTTTATCTTCATACCTGGTATGCGGTCTAATTCTGTACCAAGTATCTCAGCCTTTTCTTTGAGTTCGCTAAGTATGGAGTCCCTTTCTTTTTTATAAAGTTCATAGCTTTTATCTCCCTCTTTGGGTGGCGCTACCATAGCATAAGTTACAATTTGGCCAGATGTATTTGCGCACAATCCTATGGATTGTAATTTTATCATTTGCTCGTAAACCTCATCGCTTACATTTCTTGTCTCCATATATCCGCCCCTATGTCCGCATTCGCCAAAGAAGCCTTTTGATACGGAGTGGAAACTGAAAAGAGGAACATCTTTCTCTTTCATTTCTTCCATGACCTTCGCAAATGAGTGGAAAGGCAGAGCCTTATTGTAAATATTTTCCTGATAGACTTCATCTGCGAGTATAGCTAATTTATTCTTTTTGGCAAAAGAAATTATCATTTTTATGTTTTCTTTTGAAAGCACAGAACCGGTGGGATTGCCCGGATTTATCACCACTATAGCAACAGGTTTAATGCCTTTTTCTTTCGCTTTTGAAATGCTTAAATTAAGCTCATTTTCATTTAGTTCCCAATTATTTTCTTCATCTAGATAGTAATTTATTTGTGAAGCGCCATAGAGAGCTATTGTCGCGCTGTAAAGAGGGTATTGTGGTATTGGGATCATAAAGCCAGATTTTGAATCTTTCATGAGCATAGTAAAAACAAGCTGTATCCCCTTGCTTGCTCCATCAGTGAGCATAATTTTCTTATAATCAGCTTTTATGCCATCCCTTTTCTCTATGAAATTGGCGATGGCCTCCCTGATAAAAGGTAGGCCTTCACTTTGCGTATATGCGCCAAGCCCATGAGGATTTTCTTTTAGTATGAACCTTGCCTTTTCAATTATATCGGCCGGAAATTTTTTAGAAACTTCATGGTCATCAATAAGCGTTGGATATTCGGTCAGAGCAAGAAGCTGTCTAACAAAGGTCAGTGGTTTTTGTTTCAAGGCTTGAGGATTTCCTATATTACAATAAATTATTTTTTTGCCTTCCTTCTCAAGTTTTTGCGCTCGCGACACTATTTTGCCTCTGACTGCATAATGGGCTTTAATTAGATTGGGGTTTAAATCGTTGATTTTCATGCTACCTCCTACACAATACAAATTTATTATACATCTTATTTTTGCTGAAAAAGCTTTGTCAAAAATGAGTGTTTGCGAGTCTTTTATATTAGGGTCTAAAAAGATAATAAGTTTTTTTGAGAAATATGGCTATAAAGCAAAGAAAGAAGCCTTATCAAAAAAGTCCAATATGTATGGAGATTCTACAAAAATTGACAAAACGCTTTTGTTTTAGTTATAATTTACTTACCGGTAGGTAAATTATGAAAAAAAACAAAGTTTCAAGAGAGGATATAATAAAAACGGCTCTTGCCTTGATTTCTGAAAAAGGGCCAGAATCTGTCTCTATGCGGGAAATAGCTCAAAAGCTTTCTATCACAAAACCCATGATTTACTACTACTTTAAGGATAAGAATGAGCTGATAAAACAAGTTTTTTTGTCTAAAGCAAATGAGCTTAATGAGCTTGATTTAGATATATCAAAAAATGTTGAAATAGAAGATGTCATTTTCAATATAGTAAAGAAACATTACCATTTATTTTCCGCTAATCCAGAAGCACTTAAATGTGTATTTAAAATAATCGATGCGCCGGTTAAAAGCCCTATTCGCCGCTATGCCATGGAAATTAGAAATAGCAATAGAAAAAAAGTTGTTGACATTTTAAAGAAAATGGCTGAGCATGGCAAGATTAAAAATGAAAATATAGATTATGCTCTTCATATGATCTCAGCTATTCTTTCATATCAAATATTTGAAAGCAGAATAGATAAAAACAATCTCAATTTGGAAATATTGAAAATTATTTCCAAAATAGCAGCGGCTGGAATAAAGCATTTTAAAGCTGTTTCTGTTTTTGCCGCTTTGTTTATTTTTGCCAATACATCTTTCTCTCAGCTGACTGTGGATGAGGCCGTAAATATTGCTCAGTCAAAAAATATCTCTGTCTTAAATGCTATTGAAAATCAAAAGATTTATGAGCAAAAAATAAGGGAATACTGGGGCGGGGTTTATCCAAATATTTCTTTATCAGCTTCATATACAAGAAATATAGAAAAGCCAAGTCTATTTTTTGGCAGCCAAAAAATTGAGATAGGACTTGATAATGCATACTCTGCCAGTCTGGATTTAAATCAGATTTTGTGGGCTGGGGGGAAGGTTGGCACTGGAATTGAGATGGCTAAAATATATGCAGATAGCGCAAAGGCAAGTCTGCTTTCAGCTAGAAACACAATTAAAAAAGTTGTCAAACAGAGCTATTATACAGTGGCTTTGCTAGGGGAAATGATCAAAATAGAAAAAGAAATTTTAGATATATCAAGGGATCATCTTTCCACTATAAAAGAACAGTATGCCAAAGGGCTTCAAAACGATTTAACTGTAATGCGTCAGGAAGTTGAAGTTTCAAACAATGAGCCTAGATTGATAAAAGCCGAAAACTCTTATGAGCAGGGAATTTTGACTCTTAAAAATATATTGGGTATGGACATAGATGAGAAATTAGAGCTTGCTCAGGGACCATTCTGCCAGGCCGATAAGGATCTGGACTTCGAAGAACTTTACTTAAAAGCTCTTAAAAATAGGCCTGATTTTAAATTGGCTAGGTTTAATGTAGAGCTTGCTGAAAAACAAATGAGGCTTGAAAAAGCGGGGCATTGGCCAACACTGAGCGCTTTTGCCTCAAGGTCTTTTAGCGGACAAAGTAATTCCTCTTTCCCCGATTCAAATGAGAGGGCATGGAGTCTTAGCGCTGGGATCAGATTCTCTATGCCAATTTTTAGCGGTTTTTCAGTGACGGCAAGAGTTAGTCAAGCTGAAAAAAATCTGAATATAGCGAAAAGAAATTTGGAAGATTTAAGAAGGAAAATAAAAATAGACATTAAAAGCGCTTTGCTTGATTTAAAAGAGTCTTCCATGAGAATTGAATCTCAAAAAACTTCTGTTTCGACGGCTAAGAAAGCTCTGGAGGCTGTGGAAGTGCGATTTAAAAATGGCCTTTCCAGTCAGCTTGAGCTAAACGACACAGTTCTTGCTTTAAATAGAGCGGAGACCTTGTATGTGCAGGCCAATCATGATTTTTGTTATAACTTGGCTAGAATAGATTGGGAAATAGGAAACTGACAATGTTTGTGGAGGAGATTATGAATAGAGAAAAACTTTTTTTTATGGCGAGTATGATAATTTTATCTTTTTCTTCTTTTTCATGTAAAAATAAGGAGGTAGAGGCATTAAACAATATAGAAAAAGATGTTTTTTTTGTAAAAGCGGAAAAGCCACAAATAAGAGATATCTCAAATGGCATAGTTCTTGGCGCTTCTGTAAAAGCATTGGAAGAAGCTATTATATATCCAAGAACTTCCGGAAAATTAGTTGAAAATTTATTGAAGGAAGGAGATGAGGTTAAAAAAGATCAGACTATATCATACATAAAAAAAGATGAGGTTGGAGTTGTCTATGAGCCAGCCCCTGTTCCATCGACTATAGATGGCGTGATAGGTAGAATCTATCAAGATCCCGGCGCAGATGTAAAGCCTCAGACCCCTATAGCCCTTGTAGTGAATCAGAGAAAAGTGAGAATACAAATGGATATGCCTGAAAATTACCTTTCTAAAATATATCAGGGACAGAAAGTGGACATAAGAGCCGAGGCATATCCTGAAAAAATTTTTTATGGAAGTGTTGAAAAAATCAGCCCGGTTATTGACAGGGAATCAAAAACATTTCTTGTGGAAGCTGTTATCGACAATTCATCTAATATGCTTAAATCCGGAATGTTTTGCGAGGCCAGAGTTTTTCTAAGAGAGGCGCGTAAAGCGGTTTCAATTCCAGTTTCTGCAATAGTTTACAAAGATAAAAATGCATATATATACTTGCTTGACGAATCAAATCACAAGGTCAAGGAAATTAGAGCAGATGTAGGAGTTTCAGATTCTCAATACGCTCAGGTAAGAAATATTTCATTAAATAGTAAAGTGATAACAGTTGGACTTTATGGTATTTATGATGGAGCAAAGGTTTCAGTGAATTGAGGCTTAGAAAATATCTTTTGGAGACAATATGAAGATAATAGAATTTTCAGTAAAAAGGCCTGTTTTTACCACCATGATTTCAGTGGCGATAATTGTTTTGGGCCTTTTTTCTTTTGCCAGACTTGGAGTGGATTTGTACCCTAATATAGAATTTCCTCTTGTAACTATACAGACAACTTTGAGGGGCGCCAGTCCTGAAGAAATGGAGTCTTCTGTTACAAAGATAATAGAGGAGGCGGTCAATACTGTAAGTGGAATAGAAGATCTTTCCTCGACAAGTTATGAAGGACTCTCTATGGTTATTGTTAAATTTGAGCTGGAAAAGGATCCAGATGTCGCGGCGCAAGAGATACGAGATAAAGTTAATTCTGTACTAAGCCAGCTTCCTCAGGGGACAGATCAGCCTGTCGTTAGTAAAGTGGATTTTGGCAGTATGCCTGTTATGAGTATAGCCGCTTCCTCAAAAAGAAATGTGGTAGATTTCACTCAGCTTGTCAAAAAACAAATAAAAGAGGTTATTGAAACTGTAAACGGAGTTGGCTCTGTGGATATATTGGGCGGCAGGGAAAGAGAAATACATATACTTGTGAATCCACTTAAATTACAGGCTTTGAATATTTCAATAAAGCAAGTAAAGGACGCCCTAATACAACACAATGTGGAAATCCCCGGCGGGAAAATAGAGCAGAAAGATAAGGATTATGTCTTAAGGACTCTTGGAAGAATAACTTCTCCTAATGACTTTGGCGATATAGTCATAAAAATGGACAATGGCGCTCCAATAAAAATTTTTGATGTGGCTAAGGTGGTAGATACTGGCGAGGAAATAAAAACCCTTTCCTATTTAAATGGCGTGCCTGCCATAACTCTTACAGTCAGAAAACAATCTGGCACTAATACTGTTGCTGTGATAGATAAAGTTAAGGAAAGGCTTGAAGAAATAAAAAAAACACTTCCAAAAGATGTTGAAGTTAAAGTTATAGGAGATCAGAGTATATTTATAAAAGGCTCTGTTCATGCGGTTTATGAGCATTTGATATTGGGATCTTTACTGGCCTCTCTTGTCATATTTCTTTTTATTGGTGATTGGCGATCCACAATTATCTCTGGTATTGCCATACCGGTTTCCGTCATAGGTTCATTTGCCCTTATGGAATCAAGTGGTTTTACTTTGAACAATATGACACTCTTAGGGCTAATGATAGCAGTGGGCCTTGTTATAGACGATGCAGTTGTCATGATAGAGAATATACACAGGCATATGGAGCGCTATCAAAAGGAACCCTATGAAGCGTCAATATCTGGTTCAGCCGAAATAGGATTTGCAGTCATCGCCATATCGATTTCACTTTTAGCCATATTTTTGCCATTGGCTTATATGTCAGGTATAGTGGGAAGATTTATAAAAAGTTATGGCCTTTCCATAGCATATGCTGTTGCTATAAGCACATTTGTAGCTTTGACAATTACTCCAATGCTTTCATCTTTATTTCTCAAAAAAAATCTGAAAAACACCAAATTTCAAGATTTTGTGGATAATTTCAATAATGTGATTGCTGTTAAATATGTGAATATCCTTAAGTGGTCTCTGTATAATAGAAAAAAAATGGTTTTATTTGCTGTGGCGATTATGATTTCAATGGTCCCTCTGCTTTCTCTTATAGGCAAAGATTTCTTGCCGCAAGATGATACCGGGATGTATCAGATAAACTTGATAGCTCCGGAAGGAACAAACATTGAATTTATGAAAAAGATAGCATTTCAGATAGAAGAAGAGGCCAAAAGAATTCCATATGTTAAGGAAAGCCTTGTCACAGTAGGCGCCGGTGAAGGAAGTGTAAATGCTTCGAATGAAGCCTCGATATTTTTTGAGTTAAACCCTGCGTCGCAGAGAAAAGTTACACTTTCAGAAATAATGTCTTCTGTCAGAGAGATGCTGGCTAAATATAAAGATTTAAGAACCGCAGTTATCATAGGGGGACAGGGTAGTATAAGCGGAATGAAAAATTATGAATTGGAGTATGTCATAACTGGCCCGGATCTTAAAAAACTTCAAGAGTATTCTCAATCGATAGTTGGGGAGATTAAAAAAATAAAAGGAGCTGTAGATCTTGATACAAGTTTTACTTATGCCAAACCAGAGTACCGTGTTATAATAGACAGAGAAAAAGCTGCGCGTGTGGGAGTAAAGGTTGAAGATATAGCAAATTCTCTTAGAACGATGGTCGGTGGAGAGGAAAACATAACAAAATATAAAGAAGGCGATGATCTTTATCAAGTAAGGGTTAGGGCTGAAAAAAATTACAGAAATGCCCCAGAAGTTATAAAGGCTATGATGGTGCCAGCGGGGGTTGGTAAGGTTGTAAGGCTTGACAGTGTAGCTAAGCTTCAAGAAGGTTTTGGCCCAACTCAAATAGACAGGTATAACAGGCAGAGGAAAATATCTATATATGCCAATATGGAAAAGGGCGCTTCAATGAGTAAGATTTTGAGTGTTGCCGAGAAAAAATTTTCTTCTCTTAATGCACCTCTACAATATAAAGCTCAGCCGACTGGCAAAGCCAAGGAATTTGGAAGAATGCTAAAAAGCTTTCTTATGTCTTTTATATTTGCGTTTGTATTTGTTTACATAGTGTTGGCGGCTCAATTTGAAAGCTTCGTATACCCCATATCCATAATTATAGTACTGCCTCTGACCTTGCCATTTGCCATAATATCGCTATTTATTACTGGTTCCAATCTGACTATATTTGCTCTTATGGGCAT
Source organism: Candidatus Avelusimicrobium gallicola (assembly GCA_020722185.1). Lineage (GTDB taxonomy): Bacteria > Elusimicrobiota > Elusimicrobia > Elusimicrobiales > UBA9959 > JAAYVI01. Next base: position 82,475 of record DYLH01000001.1, read on the forward strand.
GTTTATGCTTTTTGGCATAGTGAAAAAGAATTCAATACTTCAGGTTGACTACACTAACACTTTGCGTTCACAAGGGATGTCTAAATATGATGCCATGATAGAAGCCAATAGGACAAGACTGCGTCCAATACTGATGACCTCTCTGACTCTTATATTTGCTATGATCCCCACAGCTTTAGGGACAGGTCCTGGCGCCAATATGAGGCGTTCTATGGCATGGGTTATAATAGGCGGACAATCTCTTTCATTGCTTATAACACTTCTTATGACACCAGTAACATATTCCATTATGGATGATGCGCAGGAATGGCTTAAAAATAAGTTTGGATTTGTTAAAAATGGTTCATTGAAAGAGTGATGTATTATCTTTCAGATACTGGCAGGTATATTTTAAATGATGCGCCTCTTGGATTTACATTTGACGCATATATGTATCCACTGTGATTTTTTATTATTCCATAAACGCTTGAAAGCCCAAGCCCAGTTCCTTTACCTTTTGGTTTAGTTGTGTAAAATGGCTCAAAAATATGATCTATGGCATTTTCTGGTATTCCGCTGCCGTCATCTGTTATTTCTATAACAGAATACTCTCCTATGTGATAGGGCTCTTTTTCCTCAGAATTTTGGGAAAAATTATATGTGCTTATGTTTATCTCGCCAGTGTTTTCTATGGCATCTTTCGCATTTGATGTCAGATTAAGTATTGCTTGTTTTATCAGATTTTCATCTACCTGACACATTCTTAAATTTTCTGAAGGCTTAAAGATTACCTTTATTCTGGATCCAATTTGAGATGATATCAAAGGCAAAATATCTCCTATAATTGAATTAAGATTGGCCTGTTTTTTTTCCGTGTTTTGCTTTCTTGAGAATATCATCAGTTGTTTTATAACCTTTGATTGCTTTCTTGCGCCTTTTAGCAACTCTGTGGCTAGTTTATAAGCAGGAGTATCCTTTTTAAGGTCTTCGGATATTAGTTCCATAGAGCCTATGATTACTGTCAAAAGATTATTGAAATTATGCGCGAGTTCTCCGGTCATTGTGGCCAGAGATTCCATTTTTTGAGATTCGATAAGTTTATTTTCGAGTTGAATTATTGTATCTATATTTTCTTCTCTGGCAATAAAAAAGCTCAACTCCCCGTCGATTTTAACCGGTTGTATGGTTAATAAAACGGTATACAAGGAGCCGTCTTTTCTCTTGTCTATTATTCTTGTTCTAAATTTCTCGCCTCTCTTAATCGTAGACCACAAATTACTGTAAAAATCTTTATTGTGTTTTCCGCTTTTTAATATTGATGGTTTTTGCCCAACAGCTTCTGAGAATGTGTATCCCGTATTAACTGTGAAGGCTGAATTTGTAAAAATTATTGTGCCCGAAGAATCAGTTATGAAATAAGGTACATCAACTTGACTAATTGCCTCAAAGATAACCTCTTTTATGTTTTTTTCCACAAATAAATTATACAAAATAGTTATTAAGCTATTAAAAGGATTGATTCATTCCTGAGACATTTATGCTGTCAATTTCCTCTTGAGTTGGCTTTCTGGCCGTATTGTAGATTAGTGAGAATTCTTCAACAAAGGCATTCAGGTAGGTGTTTTTATTGCTTACAAAAATATTCTCAAAATTATATTTTTCAGCGCTTATTGAATAATTGAAAGATCCGCTTATAAGCAGTCTGTCGTCAAAAATGCCAAATTTATTGTGCATTACTCCGCCATTATATCCACCAGACCATTTTAAATCAAAACCTTCATTAAAAAGAGTCTTTATCACATCGCTCTGGCTGCCTTGCACTCTGTCTCCTACTATCTGGACCTTAACTCCTCTTTCCCTAGCTTTTGAGAGAGCATCTTTAATTTGTGTGTCGTAAAAACTGAATATTGAAATTTTAATGCTTTTTTTAGAGGAATTTATAGCTTTTATCACTATGTCTTTTATTCCACCATTAGGTGAAAAAGCATAAGAGGGAAAAGTCTGGCTATTGAATGATATAGAAGGAGATTGGTCTGTCGGTATAAACTTGAGAATAGATACATCATAATACGGCATTGGACCTTGAGAGTATGGCTTTGCGTATGTCCACATCCATTCAAAATATTTTTTATATCCATCCAAATATTTTGTATCTGCCGAGAAAATCGCATTTTCAAAATTATTGCTGTTTGCCTTGCTAGTCCAATTAAAAGATCCGCAAAAAAGTATTCTTGAATCAAAAACGGCTATCTTATTATGCATAATTCCATATTGCCCACCGCCTCTAAGCGTCCTTATATCTATTTTGGAGTCAATCAGTCTTTGAAGCGAGGGATCTACCTTATTATTGAAAAGATGGGACTGGTTTATTATCATTCTGACTTTTACGCCTCTATCTCTTGCTCTTATTATGGCCTGAGATAGATTGTCGTCGCTTATGCCATAAATGGCTATATCCATTGTGTTATTTGTGGAATCTATGGCAGCCTGAACATAACTGCTTATCATTCCATCTTGGGAAAAAGCGTAGAGAGGTAAAGCGTCTATCTTGTTCTCTTTGTATGCGTATTGAGGTGAGGGTATTTCAAAAGAGGAATCATAAAACTTGTTTAGATCATCAGTAGCTTTTTGCCCGTAGATTGGCATGGCCAATAAGAGCCATGACAATACAGTTAGAAATATGTTCATCTCTTAAATTATACTACATAGATCTGACTAAACAATGGCCATTTGACTTAAATCAAGAGGGACTAAAGTCCTATATGTTAAAGTGGGTATAGAGATCCAGAATTAATTTCTTTATAAATGCCGTCTATTATTTTGCCATCCTTTGAATTAATGAGGATGTATTTCCATTTTTCAAAGTTTTGTGGTAGGTCTCCAAAAGTGGTCTGAAATGTCAAAGTGTCATTATTGCTTAAAATTTTAATATGTCTAATTTTTGACATTGAGAGAAAGCTGTATCTATAAAGAAATGCTTTTCCATCTTTTAGCTCAATGGCATAATCCCAGGCGTTCTTTACATACAATTTCTCTTTAACTCCGTTTAAAATAGATGTATTCCCTGCGCCTGTGGCTGAATTTATGTCTATATATATGGCTATGTCTCCAATTGTGGATATAGTGGATTTCCTTATGCTGAATATCAATCCGCCTTTTTCATTTCTAGAAATAGAGAATTCTCTTATGGATTTGTAAATATCTGTGGATGAAAATATAAGAGAATTTGTGTTTTGATGTATGGAATATGAAATCTCTTTATTTTGCCTTAAAAAGGGCTTATAGACAAATGCTGGCACTGGCCTGGACATGCTTTGATAGATGTATGAAAGTTTTTCAATTGTTTCTTCTTCAATTCCTTCTATTTCCTCATCTTTAGCCATTTGCAATTTGTGAATTATGCTTTTAGCTTCACTATAAGCGTTCATAATTTCATTTTCTTTGTCTGGATGGGAATTAAGAAAAACTACTATATCTTTTCTCACCGATGAAAGAGCTGACAGATACATATAAATTTCTTCTCTGTTTAGATATTCACTATACCTTATCCATGGGTAAAAAGACAATTCTTCTTTTGAAAGGGCGGAAGGCGTAGATAATTCTATCGCCTGTCGCGCTGTTATTAGATTTATTTCGGGAGAAGAGTATATCGCGGTCAGCGCCTCTGTGGATATGGTGTTTGATATACTGTCATCCACAACAAAAAAAGGACATGTGGAATTTATGACTTGCCATGTGGATGAAAATAAGGTAAATACCGGCATTTTAAAACCCTCATAGTCATACACACAATCATTTTTTTGTATATGTTCTCCAACTGGCGCCCATTTGTATCCCAATGACTTGAATAGAGAAATTTGCAAATCAGACAGGTCTCCGTAAAGGGAAACTATAGCAGATTGAGAAATATTCTTTTCTTCGCATAGCTTTCTTTCTCTGTTTAGTTTCAAGGCAAAAAAGTAAGGATCGTCTTGCATGGCATTTATATAGTCTATCTTTACAGATGTTGGAAAGTATAAGACTGACACAAAGTCTCTCTCCGGCATAGAGAAAATAATTTCATTTTTTGACGAAATATTAGAAATTGTAGATGATGAAATTGAACAGTCAGCGGTCACTGCTATGCTCGATATTTCAATTTCATCAAGATTAAGTTTTGCCGGAGGAATCCAGAGAATAGTGGCATTTTTAGCAAGAATATTTGTGGACAATAAAAAAAGAAATATGGCGGATAGTTTCTTGTTCATTTGACCTCTATGAGCGATGTTTTCTGTCCATCTATTTCAGAAATTGAAGGATTATAAGGATCAAGGATCCTTTCTCCGTCTATAAAAAAAACATATCTGTATTTACCGGCTGGCAAAGCCAAAAGAGTTTCCCATCTATTTTTGGATTTTTCTACAAGTTTTATATCGTTTTTTCCCCATTTATTGAAATCCCCGGATAAAGTTATTTCCTTGGCGCCTTTAACCTTTAATGAAAATGTGATTATTTTCAATTCCGGCTCCTTTAGATCGGCCCTCATAAAAAGATTTCTTGGTGGCGGTATTTTGCCTGTGGAGTGTTTTATAGAGGATATTGGTTTTTCAGACCACATATTTAAAAATGTTAAATACTTTTTTATGGCTTGATTAAAGACAACTCCAGGTATTGAGATGAAGGCAAACATCACTAAAGCTATAGCCAAAAGAATATCTTTTCTTTCAATTTTCATTTTAGAGCGCAGGCCTCATTCTCAATTTTACTCCAAGTTCAATCGCAGCTTTTTCAAGGGCGGCTCTGTCGCATGGCAAGCCCTCAGCGGCGGTTATCAATACTTCGGGAACATTCCCTTTAGCGCGTTTTACAAAATCTTTAACACTTTCAAACCCTTTCTCAAGAAATTTTGGATCTGGACGCATTATCTTTTCCCAGCCTTCTGGATCAGCGCAGTTCAGGCTCACATTAAGAGAATCTACTAGGCCCTTCATTTCAACTGTTATATCCCTTCCATTTACAAGATTGCCAAGCCCATTTGTGTTTATCCTTATTCTTGTTTCTTGGGGAACAGTTGAAATTTTTCCAAATTTTACAGCTTGAGCTACTTCTTTTAGCGCATCAAATCTCATTGTTGGCTCACCATATCCGCAAAAAACAATTTCTTTGTGTTTTTGAATTGAAAATTTTTTGGATATTGCATTTATAACTTCATCTGAGCTGGGCTCAATTCCTCTTAAATTTAGATCATTTCCTCTATAATCCATATCCCACTTTCTTTTTATGCAAAAGACACAGGATGTGGGACAGCGATTTGTTATATTCAGGTATAAACCACTGCCATATTCATAAGCTATTACAGGTTTTCCCATAACTATATTTTACCATTTCTGACTAGAATTATTGTGTTCTTTCATAGATTTGACAGTTTTTTTTCAAAATAATAACATATATTTGTTCTCTACATTCTTCAAATTTTGGATTCTATATCCGAGGGGTTTCAATGACTTCCTATAAAAAATCAGGAGTAGATAGCGCTCTTTCAGATAAGTTTACTGAATTTCTTGAAAAAAAATCTCCTTTGATAGGTGGCTTCGCAGGCCTTTATAATCTTAAAAAATATGCAAGAGAATATTCTCTTGTCGCATG
>DYLH01000001.1:88178-90181 GCA_020722185.1 Candidatus Avelusimicrobium gallicola
AAGAATTCTTGGCCTTGCTCATATAACCGGCAGTGGCATAGAGGGGAATTTAGAGAGGATAATCCCCAATGGACTTTGCGCCAGAGTGAGAAAGGATTTATGGGAAATTCCAGAGCTTATGAAAATGCTATCTGTTGAAGGGGGAATATCTCACAATGAGATGTTCTCAACATTCAATATGGGAATAGGCATGATAGCAGTTGTTAAAAAAGGCGATGTTGAAACTGTTTTAAAAACTGATAAAACGGCTATTGTCATAGGCGAAATAGTAAATGGAAATAGAAAGGTAGAGCTTATTGGAGACATAAAATGAAAAATATCCTTCTTTCTTTTTTGCTTGCGATTCCTGTTTTTTCTCAAGAAAAAACATCAGAAAAAGTATCGGATACTCAAAATCAAATTGCAATGAAGAAGCTTATTGTGGCGGCATGGAAAGTGTCTTCTAGAATATCTCCGGATCCTAAAAAGCTTAACTATGTTTTTGATAAGTCATTTTTTAACTATATTTCCAGAGATAAACTTACTCAACTTTTCAAGGAAATGTATGAGAAGAATGGATCTGTTGTCAGTATAAGCAGCGTGAGCTACAATGGCGCTTTTACTGCAAATTTCTTTTTTTACACTGACAAGGACTATGTAATTCCAACAAATATAACTGTGGAAGACAATAAATGGAAAGTGACTGGACTGTTTTTTCAGCCATCCTTCAAGAAAACAGAAACTATTGATGATGTAGCCTCTTCTTTTGAGAAGATGCCGTATTCTTCTAAAGCCGTTCTTTTAAAAAGGCTCTCTGGTCTTGAAGACAATATATACGCGAAAAATGAGACGAAGCCCCTCGCTATAGGTTCTACCTTTAAGCTTTATGTGCTGGCGTGGCTGGTTGAGAATGATGTAAACTGGAATAAGGTTATAAAACTTTCATCAAAACAAAAATCTCTTCCATCGGGCAGAATACAAAATATGCCAGAGAATACTCCATTTACTATCTTCTCACTTGCTCAGGCGATGATAAGCGAAAGCGACAATACTGCGGCCGACATGTTAATAGGCTTTATTGGCAGAGAAAATATTGAGAAATCTCTCCTTTTTTTTTCAATTCTTATCAAAAGCTCAATACGCCTTTTTTGAAAACTTCGGAAATTTTTAAGCTCAAAGCAGATGAAGATCTTCTTGCCAAATATGCCCTGTCAGATGTGAAAAATAGGAGAAAAATATTAAAAGAACTTGTGAAAAGACCTATCCCGCCTGTTGAAAAATTTTTAGCCGATAAACCTAAGGCAGTAACTTCTGTTGAGTGGTTTGCCTCTATGGAAGATGTGTGCAGGTTATTTGATTATTTCAGGAAAAAAAATAATCCATATGCCAATGCTATCCTCTCGCTTAATAATGGCCTTAACCTACAATCTCAGGCTTTTAAATATGTTGGATATAAAGGTGGATCTGAGAAAGGAGTTTTAAGCATGAACTGGCTTATTCAGGCTAAATCCGGGACATGGTATTGTTTCGCTTCAGCCGCCAATGACGAAAAAGAAGACATAAATCAAAACGAGTATTTTCAGATAGTCCAGAAAACTATTTATCAGATAGAAAAAGAAGTGTTCTAAAAAATATAGTTCTCTTGAAATCGGAGGATAAATGAATGTTTGCGTTTTTGTCTCTGGTAGGGGAAGTAATATGGAGGCTATATACTCGCGTTTGAAAAAATCAAAAGCGGGAAAATTAGCCCTTGTGGTATCAGACAGGCATTGCCCAGCTTTGGAAAAGGCTAAAAAACTTGGGGTTTGGACTGAAAGGGTAGAGCCTAAAAGCTTTTCATCTGAAAAAGAATATTCATTGAATCTCTCTTCATTGATGAAAGAGCATGGAATTGATTTAATATGTTTGGCTGGTTTTCTCTCCCGCTTGCCGGGAGATTTTGTAAGTGGATATCATGGAAAAATAATCAATATTCATCCATCGCTATTGCCTGCTTTCGGGGGGAGCGGATTTTATGGACAAAA
>DYLH01000018.1:0-9442 GCA_020722185.1 Candidatus Avelusimicrobium gallicola
CATAGTACTTGGAACAAATTTATTCTACCAAAAGAAAACAATTTTTTCAAGGTCTTTGGACCTACTGCTTATTCTCTTTTTGATGTGGAAATTTTGAGCATTTCTCTGGCATGAGTAATGGCAGTTTCAGGAGAAATTTTTGAGCCAAGCATTCTGGCAATTTCTTTTTCCCTCTCTCTAGGAGGCAATTTCAAAAAGCTTATTTCAGTGATTCCGTTTTTTATCTTTTTCTCAACTTTGATGTGACAGTTTGCAAAAGACGCAGTTTGAGGGGCATGTGTAATGACTATAACCTGATTTTTAGTAGAAATTTTTCTCAATTTTTCCCCTATGAGAAATGCGGTATTCCCGCCTATGCCTGCATCCACTTCGTCAAAAACAGAAAAATCATAATTATACGCGCCTGCGAAAACGGCTTTCAATGCCAGAGCAACTCTTGAAAGCTCTCCGCCAGAAGCGCAAAATCTAAGAGGACGGGCTATGGAGTCTGGGTTTGCTGAAAAAAGATATTCAATTAAATCTCCTCCACTATGTCCAATTTCTTCTGGCTGAAATGACAAATCTATTTTGAAAGAAGCTTTTTCAAATCCAAGCTCTTTTAATTCTTTTAGCACAGACTCAGACATTTTTTTAGCCGCATTAATACGCTTTTGACTGAGTTTTTTAGCTTGAGCTGTCATTTTTTCATTTGCTTTTTCAAATTCTTTGTTTAGCTGTGAAAGATTAAAACTACTTTCTTCAAGCAATTTGACTTTTTCTTTCAATTCCTGCGCTTTATTAAGTATCTCTTCAATACTTTCTCCATATCTCTTTTTTAGCTTTTTTATTTTCTCATCTCTTTCAATCATGGCATCTATTTCAGACACTGATATCTCATCTTCTTTCATAGAGCTACGCAAATCATCACATATGGCAGATAGTTCAACAGAAATTTTTTCTAGAATTTCAGAATCTTGCATAAAAGAAGTGTCAAATGATGAAATTTCCTTCAATAGGTCTGAAGCTTTTGATACGGAGTAAATAGAGGAATTTTCGCCATCTTTAAGCATTGTTAAGCATTGGGATATATTGCGCGCTATTTTGTCTTTTTGCTTTATCCTTGCCAATCTTTCGCCAAGCGTCTCATCTTTAGCAGGGTTAAGTTCAAGTTTTTCTATTTCCTGAATCTGGAAAGAATACATGTCTATCAGCTTGTCTCTTTCTTCCATAGAAAGGGAGAGAGCTTTTATCTTTTCACTTATTTCATTTCTGATTTTATAAGATTCTTCAAATTTTTTTCGCTCCTCTTCAAGACCGCCATATGAGTCCAGTATATCCATTTGTCTGTCTGGCTCAAGAAGGAATCTAGCCTGATCTTGACCATAAAAATCTGAAAAGGCAAGGCCAAAATATTTTAAGGCAGAAATGGAGATTAAATTATCACAGCAAAAAGCCTTGCTTTTAAGATTTCTGTCAAAAACTCTCCTTATTGAAAATTTTCCATTTGCAGGCATCCCAGGTAGTCTGATTTTTATCTTATCTGATTCAAATTCTCCCTCAACCTCGCAAAAATTAGCGCCCTCTTTTATAAGTTGCGCATATGGTTTTTCCCCAAGCAAAAATTCTATTGCCTCTGCTATAATAGATTTCCCCGCCCCAGTCTCGCCAGTAATAATGCAAAAGCCATCCTCAAACTCAATGCTGGCATCATTTACCATAGCAAAATTCTTTATTTTAAGTTTTTTTATCATTTTCTCTGACCCCAGCTAAGCTTCTGTCTGAGAACAGCGAAATAAGAAAAATCTTTGGGAGATAAGGTAGTCAAAGAAAAATCTGATTTTTTTATTTTTATTAAGTCACCTTTATTCATATTGAAATTTTCCTGACCATCAATAGAAACAGTTACTTTTGTCCTTTTATCTTTTATTACGGGCAATAAAATTTCAAGACATCCCTCAGCTGGCAAGACCATAGGCCTGTGAGTTAGAGTATGAGGGCAAATAGGTGACAGGCACAATACATTTGCTGAGGGCACTATTATTGGTCCCATTGCGGCAAGAGAATAAGCAGTAGAGCCAGTAGGCGTTGATATTATCAATCCATCGGCAAAATATGAGCTTAAAAAATCGCCCTGATATTTAACTTCTAGATTGAATGCCCTCGCTTGAGAACTTCTTATCACACAGTCATTAAGAGCTATGTATTTGTCAGAGGTAGCGCTTATTTCAAGAAAAAAACGCTCCATCTTTTTAAATTTGCCTTCAAGCACCTGCCTGAAAAAAATCTCAAAATCGAATGGTTCCACACAGCTTAAAAATCCAAGTCCGCCCGCATTTACGGATATGAGAGGAATTTTTTTATTTCCTATGCTTCGGGCAGCGTACAAAGCAGTGCCGTCTCCGCCAGCGCTTATTGCGATATCTGCGTGGTTTGAAAATTTTCCCCCTTTATTCACGCATACAGGCTCAACTTTTATACCAATATTTTTCAAAAAGGATATGGCCTGTGAGGAAAAATCTCTTGCGACTTCTCTCTTTGAATTATAAAAAAATGCAACTTTTTTTATCATAATTCTTATATAATTTACAAAATTTCATTTGAGTATGGTATATTTTATTCTTTCATTGCCGGAAGAATAATACTTCCTGTATTGGTCCCATTCAATTAGAAAGTTTTTTTTGTAAATATCTCCGGGCCATAAACCACTCTGCCATTCTTCTGCATCCCAGTAAGGAACTGCTATATCACAGCCAAGTTCTTTTTTAAGGCAGAGAGCTGTTTCTGTTTTGGGTTTTGTAATATAAAGAGCTGATTCAAGCTTTGTAAAACCAAGTGAAAAAACAGATTTTTTTATTTCTTGACAGGAATTCCAGGGATTTAAGATAAAAAGCTTTCCAGCTCTTGAAAAGAAAAATCCTTTTTCACCATTTCTTGAAAACTCTGTCAAAAATTCTTTTTTTATTAAATTTTTTTGAGACACAAAGCCAGAAAAAATTAAAATCACGGATAAAGTTAAAAGAATTTTTTTTGCCTTCACAATGGGCCAATGCAGAAAAATGAATACCAAAAAGCAAAGCGCAAATATAGACAGGAGAGTTAAAGATGGGACATAAATAGAAGCAAGCGGCATATTGCTAAAAAATAGAACACTTTTTATCAATATATCCACAAGCAAAGAACACAGTTTAAATAGAATACCTGAAATAAAGCTTATTTTAGAAAAAATTGATGAAATCAGCCCCAAAGGAAGAAGTATTGAAGCCAGAGGGACAACAATCATATTGGACAATAAGCCTATTATCGATATCCTATTAAAATAAGCTATAAGCAATGGAGATAAAGCAATTTGGGCAAATAGGGTGGCAAAAAAAACTCCAAGAAAAAAATTTAATTTATATGGTCTATTTTTTGAGAAAAAATTGCGTCTAGTTCCAAACCCAACTGCTAATCCGTAAACAGCCGCAAAAGACATTTGAAAGCCGGCATCAAATATGTATGAAGGTTTTATCAATAAAAGAAAAAAAGCGGCTAGAATAAGCATTTGAAAAGGATCTTTTTTCCTTTCAATAATGAAAGCTACAATTGCAACCATTGCCATAAAAAAAGCCCTAGTAAGAGGAGGATCAAGACCACAGACAAAAACATAAAAAGCGCTTGCTATAAGACCGCCAAAAACAGATATTCTTATAGGAAAGCCAAGATGCCTGAAAATAAAAATGAAAAAACCTATCAGAATCGCCACATTCCCGCCAGAAGCCACAAGTATATGAGTTGTTCCAGATATAGAGAAAGCTTCTTTAAGCTCTTCATCCATTTTTTTCTTATACCCTATAACTATCCCCGAAAGCACTGCCGCTTTATCTGGCGAAAGATTTTCCTCAAAGCTTTTTAATATTTTATTTCTCACCACAGCCACCACTTCAAAGAAAAAGCCCGCTTTTTTCGTGATTGAGAAAGATTCTCCTCTAGCTACTAAATAAATCTCTTTTTTGGCAAGAAAATCAGACCAGTTAAAGGAACCGGGAGAGCGTGAATCGTATGGTCTGTCTATTCTGGCTTTAAAGCATATTTTTTCTTCGGGGATAAGATCTTTCGCATTCTTAAGATATGCCGCAAATTTTCTTTTTTCCCCGGCATAAACAGATAAAAATTCAAAAAAATAATTTCCATTTATTTCTTGGGGATAAGAAAGAACTGTGCCACAAAGAGTGTCTTTTTCATAAGGAATTTCTGAATGTTTTTTAGTTTTGAAAAAATTAAACGCAAGCAAAAGAAAGCAATATGCTATAAGCGCAATAAAAAGAGGTCTTCTGTAATATGAAAGAAGCAAGCTATCCCCAAAATTTTTACAATTTACGACGTCCCTCAAGAGCGTGAGTCAAAGTTAGTTCATCCATATAGTTTAAGTCGCCGCCCAGAGGAACTCCGAAAGCTATCCTTGAAATTTTTTCCACTTTTTTTTCTAACATATTTTTTATATAAGCAGCGGTAGTCTCACCCTCAGCAGAGGGATTTGTGGCTATTATAATCTCTTTTATTGAACCATTTGAAACTCTTTGGGATAATTCTTTCAACCTTATAGATTCTACCCCCACGGCCATATTGGGAGAGAATGTTCCACCAAGGACATGATACACTCCCTTATAAAAGCCGGTCTTTTCTATAGCTTCAAGGTCCTGAACGCTTTCAATCACACAAATAATGGAATGATTTCTGTTTTCATCTGCGCATATTTCGCATAAATCTGAATTTGTATAGTTAAAGCATTGAGGACAAAGTCTAATTTTGGATCTTACATCACTTATTGAATCAAGCAATTCTATCAATTCACCTTCAGGAGCTCTGGCCACATAAAGAGCAAACCGTTCGGCCTGTTTTGGCCCGACTCCCGGCAACTTTCTAAAAGCTTGTATGAGGCGGCTAAAAATTTTCATTTTTTCTTTTCAGATTTTTTTAATTTACGAATCTTAACTATTCTATCTTTCATAACCTTGCTTATCTTTTTATATTCGGGAAAAGTTTCTTCGAAACCGCCATCATTGACATCCTTCCAGACCAAACTTTCACCTGCGCTGTTTTGTTGAATCTGTGAAGTATCACTTTCTAAATTTTCAGGATTTGATATGTCAACTAATTCTTCAGCTTTTTTTTTTAGCTCAAATGAAAGTTTAATTGGCCTGCCATATGCTTTTTGCAGCTCTTTTGATATATATTCGCTTTTTTTACTGCAAAAAACCATAGGGAAATCTTTTTCAAATCTAAGTTTCCACTCATCCTTGCCAAAAACAATGGAACAATCTGATAGGAAATTTCCAAGCGCTGGGTCATCTCTTGAAATATTCTCCATAGCCTTTTGCCATGCCAGAGAAGGGTGAGAAGAATCTTTGAGAGGCTCTTCTGTCTCCTTTTTAGGCGGCGTTTGAGTTTTAGGCGAATCAGAAAAAGAGGGCGCAGCAGTGTAATTTCCACTTAAAGACATCTCCGCTTTTTCAAGCCTTTTTACAAGCGCCTCTATATCCACAGGAGTTTCTATGACTGTATAAAGCGCCATCTCAGCCGCTATGAGAGGATTGTCGCAAAATCTCAGCTCTTCTATTATCCTGTTCATTTTTCTGGAAAGCTTTGCGAAAGAATATGGATTTCTTCCAGATATTACCTGCGTATTTATTGAAGAAGAAGAAAAATTATTGGCAGATAGAAAAGCTTCGGCAAAATAATTCCTCAATTCTCTCATCACAGTCACAGGCTCATATCCTTCCATATGAAGGATTTTGAAAGATTCATTTATGCCTTTTGCGTCTCTATCAAGAATACTGACAGCAAGTTTTTCAACTATTTCACTAGGCGGAAGCCCCAAAGTCTCTATTGTCAAAGCTGTATTTATATTCCCTTTTGAAAAAGAGGCTATTCTATCAAGCATGGTCAGGGCATCTCTCATCGCGCCACCGCATGAGGATGCTATTAATTCCAGTGCCTTATCTTCAAAAGAAAATTTCTCTTTATTGCAGATTTCAGCAAGTCTTTTTTTTATATCATCTCTGTTTATAGGCTTGAATCTAAAGGTCTGGCATCTAGATATTATAGTGGCTGGCACTTTGTTTATTTCAGTGGTAGCCATTATGAAAACAGCATGTTCTGGCGGCTCCTCGACAGTCTTAAGCAAAGCATTGAAAGCACTGTTTGACAGCATATGTACTTCGTCAAGTATGTATATCTTGTACTTATCTCTTGAAGGAGCTATATTTACATTGTCGATTATGACATCCCTTACATTCTGTACCTGAGTATGGCTGGCGGCATCTATTTCAAGCACATCAAGAGAGCGGCTCTGGGATATTTCAAGGCAAGAAGGGCACATGCCGCATGGATTATTGTCATTGGGTTTGTGACAATTGAGAGTTTTAGCTAGTATTCTTGCGCTGGAAGTTTTTCCACAACCTCTAGGTCCATAAAACAAAAAAGCTCTAGCCACCCTTTGGCTTTCAACAGCATTCTTTATGGTCCTAGAAAAAGCCTCTTGCCCTACCAGGTCAGAAAAAAGCTGGGGGCGGTATTTAAGAGCAAGATTTTCATAAGCCATATGTAAAATCGGGCAGAAATAAGTATAGAATTATTTGCCTTAATTAAAACCTTAAGCCAGCGCTTATGGAAAGATAATTGTTCCTGTCTGATCCAAATTTGATTGTCTGCCATGAAACAGTGGCGCCAACCATATTGAGATCTATATATGCTCCAATGCCATATGTGCTTACATCATCTTCACTGGAGAGTTTAAATTTTGTTTTATTGTATGAAAGAAAGGGTGTAACCATAGGATAGCCAATTAGATCAACTTTCACATTTACATTCGATTCCGGATACCCTATGAGATAATAGTCCAAACCGCTTAATCTCTCGTTCATAGCATATCCGCCAACATTGTTAATAGTCATGGTCTTGTCATAACTGGAATCTGTGTATGAGGCAGATATTTGAGCCATAAGTATTTTAATAGCAGCAAATAAAGACACATCCAGCTGGAGCAAATCTTTTGAATTTGAAGTGTGATTAATGTAATTTACGCCCGCGCCAAGATCTATCTGCGTTACTCCAGAAGCGCTGCGTCTTCCATATCCTGAATTTGGTCCAACCATTCTTTTTTTCCCGCCTGAAGTGGGATTAAGTGAAAAGGTTATATCAGCGCCCACGAATTTATTTTCATACTTATTTCCAAGATGTGTCACCTCAGGGGTTAACCCGGCAATAGCAGACATTGTGTATAAATCTCTTTCTATACCAACTCTAGCTGAGTATTTTCTGTAAGTCTCTATTCCATCAGTGTCATAAGAAGAATACTCTGGTTTTACCCAGAAACCGCCCGTACCTATTTTAGCATAAGCGTCTTGGCCTTTGTATCCATCGCTGCCGCTTGTATAATTTAGCCCAGCGTCAAAATAGGCAAAAGCCCCTTGCGCAATAAATAGTATAGACAACAGTATAGTCCTTTTCATTTTTCCTCCAATAATCAGCTAACTTTGACAGATTCTTTATTGAGATAATCGCTAAAATTTCTGGATTTTCTTGTTTTCCAGCTACCTTTGTGATAGGCATATCCAGCGATTAGCGGCATTGCCAGAGTTGCTTCGCTATAAACCATCTGTTCATAGGTGGTTTCCACTTTGCCCCATGAAGACGCCTCTTTAAGAGTTGAACTTGACAAAGCGCCATCTCTTACATCAGCGACGGTAACTTGCACCGCATACTTATGCATAGGAGCTTCATATCCAAGTATATCAGCAGCCACAACTGTGTCCTGAGTGAAATTCTTTGGCACTCCACCGCCAATCATAATTATTCCCGTTTCTTTAGCAGCTATCTTGAGCTTAGTTAATTCCAAAAAATCCTTGGCGCTATCCATAGACATATGTTTTTCTGGATTATTCCATTGATGTTCCACCATTCCAAAACCAGCTGAACAGTCAGAAAAAGCTGGAACAAAAATTGGGACCCTTTTCTCATAAGCGGCCAAAACTATTGACTCTTTGTTCTTGCCATATTTTGAAAGATACTTCCCCATTTCCTCAATAAATTCCCTTGAAGAATATGGCCTCGGTTCAAGCGAGTCAGCTATTTTTTTAGTTGTTTCATCGCAGACTCTAAGTTCATCCTCATCTATGAAAGTGTCATAAATCCTGTCTATGTGAAGTTCTCTAAGCTCATTGTCATCTATTCCATGCCACCAGCCTTTATAGTGCTTGAACCCCAGTCCTTCAAAGAAATCCTGGTCCACTATCAATGCCCCGGTAGAGACAATGGCATCAACCATATTGTTTTTCACCATATCATAAACCATTTTTTTTAATCCCGCGCTGAATATGGAACCGGCCAGAGTAAGTATTACGCTACAATTTTTATCCTTGAGCATCATATCATAAATCCTGGCAGCTCTGGCAAGATCTCTAGCTGAAAAAGCCATATCATTCATAGCTTCCACCATAGGAACTACATTATGCTTCTTTATATCTATGTGCTTTACAATATCTTTAAGATAATCTGATTTTTTCATTTTTCCTCCCAAAAATTGTAAATTAGTTTCCCTAATCACTCACATATTATATTATTTTAATCTACACAAACAAAGGATTTTTTTAAAAGAAAAATCCCCACTTTATGAGTGGGGAAATTTCATTTAAACTATACAAGCTTTTTATTGTGCAAAAAATTAATTATCTCTATTTGGATTTCCGCATATGGCGCCTGTCATACCCGGGATTTGATGCCAACCATCACTATACGGAACCACAGTGGTTGTGCCATGCGTATACCCTCCACCTATCCTCCCCCATGAGGAACCAACAGAGACATTCACATTATATGAATTTGTTGTGGAAACAGATTTTTTAACCATCATACTTACATTAGATATTCTCCACTTTTTGTCTTTATTTTGTCTGCAATAAAGTTTCAATCCTATGTCAAATTTATTGCTAAGTGTGCCGCTATAGACCTTTTCTTGTCCATCAGAATCTCTTTTTAGTGGAGCCGTATCTATCTCGTCTGGGTAATCGTCGGGATACACATATCCATTTGTATACTCCAGCACAAATGTTTCCTTGAAAAGTCTTTTCCTACAACTGTCTTCTCTGTTAATCCATTTCCCTTTCCACGCCTTGTGGCATATGCTGTTTCTCTGAGCTGTCGTATACTGCTTTGACGGATTTCTTTTGAGAAAATTATATGCATCGTACTCCATGCCTGGCACCCAGCCTTGACTAATTCCACTAAATACCCATCTTCTGGCTACATACATTGAAGACACTGTTGAACATCCTTTGTCCGTTTCAAAACATTTCTTTGACTGATTGTTCTGGGTGTCAGTAGAGTTATTACCACTGTTATTGTTGGCATGATTGCTTGTGTTGTTATTAGGGTGACTGCCAGTGTTATTGTTAGCATGATTGCTTGTGTTGTTATTATGGTGACT
>DYLH01000018.1:9542-13910 GCA_020722185.1 Candidatus Avelusimicrobium gallicola
GGTGACTGCCAGTGTTTACATGGCTTCCAGTATTATTGTGGTGATTCTGATGTACAGTGTTTGTGACCCCTATTCTTTTCTCCACGCATGACATATTGATGTCAGAACCACATATCTTATCCTTTCCATCAGCAGCAGTCCTGAGCCCTTTGCCATCAAACTTTTTATAAGCTTCATCAAACTTTATTTTTTCTTTGCCAAACTGTTCCTTCAATATTTTTTTTTCATTCTCTGTCGAAGCTTTGTCCATTTTAACACTCAGCTCTTTCATCTTTACTTGAGCCTTACGCATATCTTCAAGAGAATTATTGGCGCCTGCAAGCTGTTTTTTGCAATTTGAAGTTGTACAATTATTGGCATTAACAGCAGACTTATAGCGATTTTCTGACTGCCTAAGAGAATTGTTCACAATATCCATATCTCCTTTTAAGTCATAAGCACTTGCATTTGCATTTCCAGTGTTGTGCCCTGTGTTATTTGTCGGAGCGCCAGAGCCGTTTCCACTGCTATTACCAACACTGTTTCCGGAGTTACTGTTTCCAGAATTATTTCCAGGCATTACAGATGGACCATCAAAACCATCTATACCCATTGATTTAACCTGAGCAAGCAAACCTTCTCTCTGACTTTTGAGAACGGCAATTTGTGATTTCATCTCTTTGAGCTTTTCTTTCATACCATCTATGTCCTTGGGTATACTTATCAAAGCTCTTACCTGAGTTGAAACCAAATTAGCCTTGACTTCATTTTCTTTGGGAGAATTTTTCCCAGTAAAAAGCTGGGCATAAGGCATATCTGCCGTAATATTTGCCTCAATTTCTCTTATTTTCCTATCCTTGACTGTTTCTCCATCAAACAGTTTCAGCATCTCATCTGCTTTGTACTCTTCTTCAAGCACCCCTCTTGATATGAAGCCAAACTTAACTGGCGTCTCCTGATTTGAAACAGCGCCAGTTGTTGACAAACCAACAATCTGCTCATATATTTTAGCTAAATTTCCTTGAGCAGATATTTGTGAATTATAGCTTCCAAGCTCAGAGATTTTTGTTTGGTAGCTATTTGACAATTGCTTTGCTGAAGTGAATATCTTGCTTTTTTGGGAATTATAAAAACTCACTGCGCTTCTGTGATATGCTATAGTAGAGCTCATCACCTTAAGGCCACTTTCAACGCTCTTGCTTTCTTTGTATATGTCTTCAAGTTTCTTAGCAAGGTCTATGTCTCCACCAGCTTTATCTACTTCCAATGTGGCCTCTTTTTTCTCTATTCTAGACACACTCTTTCCTTCTTTAACTTTTGCCAGAGCAGAGGCAAGTTTTTTATTGAAGTCTTCTGTAGCCGATATTTCAGTTTTTAGAGATGATTCAACCTTTCCTATTTCCCCGCTGTATTCACTCACATTCTTCCCAACCTCATTTGATGTAAGTGAATTAACGCTATCGGCTATATTTTTACCAGTTGAAAAAGCCTGGTTTAAAAATCCTATACCAGATTGAATATGCTCTTTATTTTCACCTTTTGAATCAGCAAAAGCCTCGACTGCTTTTTTCAAATTTGAATCATAGCTTTCCAGATCCTTCTGAACTCCCTGAAGTACCTCTGGCTTTATAACTGCTGAAGAGTCAGCGCCGGAAGAACTGCCGGAAGAATGAGAAGCCCCGCCATTGTTGGTGACGAACTGCCCACCAGCAGCTATACAATCAGATATACTCATAGGGCTGGTGGTAGGATTATTGTCTTTATTTCTTCCACCATAGAGAGCCACTGATGAACCGTTCGGAAATTTACAGTAACCTATAGGCCTAGGAGGGTGATAGGGATTGAGTAAACCTGAGATGCTATCTCGTATTTTTTCGCCAATAGGCTTTGTTACGCTTTCAACAAGTGTCCTAAACAAATCCTGCTTGAGCTGCCTTTTGAAATTGGCCCAACTCTTGGCATCTTCGCAGGCAAGCTGAGCTGCAAGACTGCCTCGGCATGGGTCTCCGGGGCTATAGGAGCCACTATTTCTGGTATTTGATCCTGAAGGCCGCCTTAGCTTTTCTCCATCACTTACTCCGCCCAAAGCGCCGGAACCGTTCGCTTTCATAGAAGCCGCAGCTGCATCTTGAAGTGCTTTTACGGCATTATCTCTAGAAAAAAAGCCAGCAGCTTTATCAGCCTGAGATCTGAGTTTTTCAAGAGCTCCCTTTGATGCGCTATTTGGGGTACTGGATGCCACGCCTTTATATCCGGGTATAGCCACAGGCCCCGCCATTGATCTTTTCTCTGACTTGGTAGGAGCACTTTTTGCGCTAGCCAATATAGCGCCACGGCCAAGACTGCCGGAAGTTTTAGAACTTTCATTTCCACCAAAAAAAGAACCAAAACCTCTCAAAGAACTTGACAATCTTGATGATGGAGTAAAGGGAGCTGGAGCAGATTTAACAGCCTCAGTAAAAGCTTTTGGAGCTACATCCTTCATTGAATCCCTGAATGTCGAAGGTGGTAGGACAGGCGCGGGAGGAGGCGCAGATTGCGGCCCTATTATGAGAGAGGCAGGGTCTCTGGCTGTTAGTGGAACTATTACATCAGATGAACCATCTGGAGAGCCAGAACTTAAAGCATTGACTCCAGGATCATACAAGTTTGGTCCGGCTGAATCAGATCCCTTTCTCTCTCCAAAACCGGGAGTAAGCAAATTGTCAGAGGAAGGTTTGGTCATAAAAAATTCCGCCACTGGAGCCATAACCAGAATGCTCAGTCCAAGACCAACAAAAGCTATGTCTTTTTTGGAAAGATTTTTAAGCCTTTCCATAAAAGTGGAGGAAGTTTTTCCAAGATTGCCTATTGAAAAAGCTTTTGTCTTTTTGGCAAAAGAGTTGACCCCGATTGCCGGTTTTTCATTCTCATCTTTATTATTGAAGTTCATAAAACCTCCGTGAATATGTAATAAAACTGAGATTAAGAAATAGGCTTTTGCCTGTTCTTACATCCCTAAAACAAAAATCTCCTACACTCCTTATATAATTTACAGCTTCCATAAATAAAAGTAAAGTGTCTTTTGACCTTTCTTTTAATGGGACTAAAGGGCAAGAGAACAAAAACGACAAAACACGCTTAAGTCTTTCACACTAAGCCGCTGTAAGTAGGATTCCCTAAGTATGTTCTTTATATTTATATGATCAGAGAGCAAAAAGCCCGAACAAAGCGGTTCCTTGTTTCTCCCCCCCCCACCTCAAATCCGCAAAATTACGACTCTACAAGGGGAGCCGCTCATTCGGGCTTAAGATAAAAACTCCTCAACCACCAATTGTATCTCCCGTAGTATCCACAGCGCTAGAACCATCCTCTGATCCCCACTTTTTTACAGCTTCTGAACTGGTCCATGAGGCAACACCTACCGCCGCTGCAGCCGCGCCACCCGTAAATACAGCGCCAACCAAAGCACCCAATACAGAGGCTATCATACCAAGCATACCACCAAACATTTGACCTATGAGCAATGAAGCGCCGGAAGCTATAAGACCCACACCTATTGCCGCGCCAATTCCAGCAGTAAAAATAGTAAGCAAAGCACCAACTACTATCATCAGTATACCAAGCAAAAACCCAAGCCAACATTTCCGCTTGGAACATTTTTTTACTCTCATATTATCATATGTTTTTCCACAGTCATATTGCTGAGGAGTGGAGTTTTGACATGCTGCGCCAAGATTGGAAGAGGCGGTATTTATTTTCTTGCACAAAGCTCTCATCTTCTCAACTACATTATTATTGTATCTATCCACAGCGCCATGCTTGCAACATTTAGGCCTGTTCCTAAGCTGAGGCGCAAGGTCTGTCATCTCTTTTTCATATTGCGATATTTTGGCGCCTTCAGTTTCATTAGCCTTGGCGCATTTATCAGCCATTTCAGACCAGGCGCCAGCGCTTGCCATAAGCCCTCCGGTAAAACCGGCATTGGGCAAAGAAGGAACACTATCCGTGGCAACCACATCGGCATTTATTTCATTCCCGTCATAAGTTGCGCCTACATAGGATGACTGAGTTTCATAGCTGGGATTCTGCTTATAGGCGGCGGCAGTCATTGTAAAAGCCTCTGAAGCCTGAAACAAGGCCCTTCTGCTTGAATTTATCCTGACATCCATAGCTGAGCCTTTACTCCTATATCCCACATTCTTCCAGTTAAACCCTGAAAGCCTACCCATTTTTTTAGGATTTCTTATTTTTCCTGTTTTTGGATCTCTGGGCTCAGGTATATCTTTAGAGCTCATTGCCGCATTGAACATACTCTCATTCCTATCGGCTACACCACTTTTACCACCTATAAAGTTCCTGTTCATATACGGACCATAATCAGCGCCTACGCCAGAACCAAATGACATA
>DYLH01000018.1:14010-15146 GCA_020722185.1 Candidatus Avelusimicrobium gallicola
TGTCCCATACCACCTTGTCCCATGGCCAGCATGTCCTCAAAGTTCATAGCCTCAGCGCCCTCACCCTTTGCTTTTTCCTCATCAGAGACAACACCCTTGATCCCGCTCTTAGAATTCTTAGAAGGTTTATCCCAACCTTCACCAGCTCTCACCATACCGACTGTTCCCTTCCCGTCTATGCCATACCCAGAATACCCACCGAATATTTTCTGCCACAATGAGTATCTATCCCAGTCTTGCGCTGCCATCTTAAAAGCAGAGCTGACAAGTTCTCTATTGTAATTGGGATTTATGCTGGAAAGCACAGACCCCATTCCAACACTTTTAAGCAATGAAACCACAGGAGGAAGCTCAAGAAACTTGTTAAGCATATCCCTAGACACGGCGAAAGGGACTGAAAGAGCTGCAATTACAAGAAGTAAAGCCACATGTTTGGCTCTTCCACGAAATATCAGCAGTAAAACCGCAAGCAAGCTTTTTCTCTTATGCCTTTCCAAAAATTTAGACATAAAATCTCCTTAAAGGGAGTTACTTGCATTCCCCTTTATCTTTGTCCCATGTGCCGCCATTCTGTTGACATTGAGCAGCGCCTTTCCCATAATCCTTCATAGCAGAGCCCGCAGCCATGGAGCCAAGCATGGCTAGTATGCCAGCAGCGCCAGCAAAATACCCGACAAGGGCAGCCGCGCCAGTACTTCCCACAGCGCCAGCAAGGGCCAAGCCAGCTGCAGCAAGGGCTGCTATTCCAGCTATCAAGTATATGGTTCCAAGCTTTGCTTGACCATATTTAGTCATAAGGTCTATGGACATTTTTATTACAGCTATAGAGGCTATTATAGCCCCTATTATCAAAGCCCAACCTGCAATTACAAGCGCCCATCCCGCTATAACAGTAGGCCAAAAACCACTTTGAGTCATAGGTTTGCCAGTTTTTACCAACAAACCTCCAGCAAAAGAAGCCAAAGCAGCGCCCATAAGCATCATGAGCATATTCTCAAGCATATTTCCCCATGGATTGTCTATGTCATAATTGGCATTTGTTGGATAGTTTAAATCATTTACTCCAGCGCCTCCACCAGTAGCACCGACATCATTTAAAGAACTTGGAGTCTCAACTATACCAGCTCCACCATTGC
>DYLH01000018.1:15246-26465 GCA_020722185.1 Candidatus Avelusimicrobium gallicola
GCAGCGTCAGCTGTGGACCTAAGTGTATCGCTATTGCTACCCTTATACCCTGTCATGGTATTTCTTATAGCCTGAGCCCTTCCTAAAGTCTTCTTGGCATGACCTTTCTTGGCATTTATTCCAGCTGCTTTACTTACACCAAATTTCTTGGCATTCATTGACAGAAGCTTGTTCTTCCTGTCTTGAAACTTTGGCAAATTGGAAAAACCCTTGCCAATATTGCTAAATTCAACCTTGCCGCCAAAAGTACCAAGCTTGCTGCCAAAGCCACCCAAAGCGCTAAACTTATTTCCGCTGCCAAATTCGCTTGAAAGACCTATTTGCGCAACGCCTTGAAGTTGAGCAATATCTTCATTTACATCCGGAGTTTGTCCGGCATTTTCATCAGCTGAGCCTTCTTCCTTATTGGCCTCCTCCTCATTCCCCTTTGCTTCTGGTTCATCTGAAGAGACCTTTCCCTTGTTCGCCTCGGCAAACATATCCAAACTGGATCCAGTGCTTTTTTCCCTCAATATGGCAGGCACATAATCAGAACCGCGAGAAGAGCCTGGAATGCTGCCCATTGAGCCAATGTTTTCAGTTGAGGCATTGTTATTGGAAGACCTCATATACATCACAGATCCCACAGCAATGGCCACTATAGCCAAAGGAGCAATAACTGAAGCTTTGGCTGCCAAAAGAGCAAATAGACCAGGCTTACTTGCCCCAAACTTGCCTATACTAAAGGCACCTTTTGCTCCAATTTTGCCAAGATTAAAGGCACCTTTTGCTCCCATTTTGCCAAGATTTATAGCGCCCTGGGAAGACAATTCACCCATAGACGCGGAGCGGCCAAAACCAAGCCTCTGTCTAAGCCATGGCAAAAAGCCCTTCTTCTCTTTCTTTTCTTTCTCTTTTTGAGAATTTATCTCTGGCAAATCATTGCTTTCCATAAATACCTCCTATCATACACCGGGAATAACTGCCCCCAAGAAAGATTTCCAAAAACCTCCTTCAACTTGATTCCACTCCCCTACAAATTCTGCGGATTGAGCAGTAGTTTTGATGGCAGATAGAGCCTTCATAGCAGAGTAGATTATCGCTGCACCTACAAGTCCATACATAATAGCCGTCCATTTTTGCTGATACTGACTATGCATCTGATAACCGAGGTAAATCACATAAAGAGCAGCAGCTATGGCCGCATAAGCGAAAACACTTGCCAAAGCCAGAGCCCATGGAGTCTTGGATTTAGCCATTAGAGTAGCTAAGGCCACTAAGCCCGCAGCAATAAGTATCGCCGTGAATATCTTGTCTTCCAGAGCCTTCCATGGACTGTCCTTTTCTCCCTCTTTTGGAGTTGGTGGAGTGTATTCATTGGTGTTTATATTGGGGTCATTAGCTTTGAGCTTGGCACCGTCGCTTAAACCTGCCCCTCCTATACCAGTGCCACCTATTGGAGCAGCTACATCTCCCGAACCAGCAGTTTCTCCAGTGAAAGCCTCTTCTGCGGCAGTTCTGCCTGCAGAATCAGATGCTGAATAGGCAGCTTTTTGACCTACTTTTCCGGCATATTTGGCCTGGCCGAAAGCGCCTCTTCTCTTTATGTTTGGAACAGTGTATTTGGGCGAATTCTTGATATTTGAAGCAAGGGCGCCTTTCATTGAGGATGCCTTCCCAGATGAGGAGAAATTGGCAGATCCGCCAATTGGAGAAAACTGCTTTTTGCCTATACTGCCAAAAATTCCGCCAGAAGTTTGCAACCTCTTCATCGAAGAGCCACCGCCTTTGCTATTGTTAAAACCAAGAGCGGCATTCAATTTCCCTCCGGTCTCTCCTTGAGAAACTGCAACATCCTGAGAGGAAGCGCTTTCATCTGCAGATGAGGCTGAGTCCGATGTTGAACCAGATTCCCCAGGGTTTTCTCCAGAAGAAGCCGACTCCTCATCGACAGCTAAACCCTCTTTTTTTGCCTGCTCTCTAAACATATCCAGAGAAGAAGCAGATTGCGAAGCCATATTGTTCAAACCCTCTCTCTCCATACTGGCTTTCCTTGCCTGCTCCTGGTAATAGGCATTCTGAAATAGATCTGGAGTATAGACTTTGCCAGAAGAGGGACTTATAAAATTGTAAACCACCCCAACTCCGGCAGCTATAGTGGCCCCGCCAAGCACAATCCCAAGCATACCAGCTTTGGAAAAAAGTCCGGTTGCGCCAGCTGAGCCAATAGTTCTTCCCATAGTGGCCGCGCTTTTTGCGCCTCCACCAAAAATTCTACCCAAGAAAGGCAAGAAGCCCTTCTTTTTGTCTTCCTCTTTATCGAACCCGTTCATATACCCTCCTTAAATCATTTCTTACCACTAATTGAGCCGGTTATACCGGCAGAAATTGCAGAACCTATACCGCCAAAAACAGCTCCCACAGTGGCCTGTATTATCATCTGAAGAATCATCTTTTTCATTTCCTCATCGCTATTGTCAACTTGGGCTTCTTTGGGCTCTGGGAGCTTTATATCTTTTTTGTTGAGACTTGGATCGTTCTTTTTGAGGCTCTGATCCACTTTGCCCAATTGTATGCCAGACTCTGCGGACTTCTGTTCAACTTCAGTTTCAAGGTCTGAATTGCTCGCTTTTGCCGGGGCCGAACCAAAAGCCGATGCAGCAGAACCTCTGGCATCGTTCAGATTATTGCTTTTGGCTGCCTGTATGCTTTGATCCTGCGCTTTTTTCAAAACAGCCATAATGGCTTGCCCTTTCTCAGTTTTCACTTTTATATCACCAAGATCTGACGGTTTGAAATCTGCCTTTGCAGTTTCCTGACCAAAAAATTTATTGTGAGTTCCACCCACAGTATTGCTATTGGCATTGCCAGCTGTAAGAGATGGAAGGACACTTAATTTGCCCTTGGGAACTGAACCATAGTTTGAGCCTGAATCTGAGGGAACCGGGACAGCGCCATCGGCTGTGGAGGCAGATCCCACTTGCTGCTCTGTGTCAATGGATGAAGAATCCGAATCTGGGCTTGAAAAAAGAGCTGAGGCGGCCATGTCAAGAGCTGTGGCGGGATTATCTACCAATTCACCACTGAGAGGAGCACCCGGGGCATCGGCGCCTGCGCCATCAGAAAGCATGGAAAGGTCCGCCGATTTCTTTGAAAAACCGCCCGCGTATGAAGCGGAAGAAGAACCAGTCTTATTCATAAGAGGCAAAGAAATCCACATGAAAAGTATGAGCACGGCCACAACCGAGCCTATTATGTACTGAGTTTTTTTGGACTTCTTTGCCACCATTGCCATTTTCATATAATCCTCAAAAACAACTTTTTGCCTCCTTCGATACATTTTTGTTCGAAGCGAAGCTTTATATACATGTTATAGCAGGTCAATTCTATCCTGTCAAGACCTAATTTTTAGGCAATTCGACACAGCCAGCGCTAGCAGCATAACACCCTATCAAAACGCTTTTTCCACCCTGATTTGCCATAACAAGTGAGTCACCATTTGGATAAACTGATACCATCACATCTCCGCTTACACCTGCATTTGAGCAAAGAGTAGGCATATTTTCGCAAGAGGCATTTTTACTGCTCAATACTTCTTCACCCGGGAAAGCATACTCCCTAGACGCTTTATCAAAAGCAGAAAAATCCTCCTGCTTAAATTGAGTGTTTTTACCATCTTGGCCATCAGTTCCTTCAGCCCCTGAACCTGAAGAGCTATTAAGTCCAGAGAACATAGAATTCACGAGACCTTTTGACATATCCTGTTTCATCTGATCCATAACACTCTTTTTAAGATCCTCGGTTTGCTTGCTGTTTGGATTGTCAACCATTGGTTCACCTGGAGTGGGCGATTTAAGACCATTTGTTTCAGCGGCCTTGAGATCTATCACCTCACCTCTTATTTTATCCAAATTCACAGCGCCGCCAGAGTAGATGCCTTTTTTACCGGCGCTCATAGATCCCACAAAACTTCGGTCCCATTTATACTTGGCCTGTGAGGCAGATCCGCTTCTCAAACCTTCTTTTATGTTTGAGGACATATACTGAAGTCGGGCCAAAAGCTGTTTTGACTGAGCGCTTTTGCCAACCGTGTCTGACAGAGAACCAGAGACAGAAAATCCGCGACTATTTGAAGATGCTGCAAATGAACCGGATGAACCTGTGGTTTTACTGCCAGAACCAAGTCCTGATGAGGGAGAGGGAATTGAAGACTTTATTTTTTCTGAAGGCATATATGGCTTGGATGAAGAGGCTCGGTGATTTGATGGATAAAGCTTCTCGGCTTGTTCCTCTGGCGAGGATGAATTGGTGGAAAGTTCTGGGAAAAGCACATCTGTGACCTTCCTGGCAAATTCAGCAAGTTTTACATCCGCTTTTTCTGCATCCACGAAATCAACAGCTTTCATCATTGAAAACATCACTTTTCTTGGAAAAGATGAAAACTCAGAAGAGAAACCAGGCCTGTCTTTAAGGTCTTCCACCCCCCGCATTATGAAAAACATGGACACAGCTCCGCCTGAAAGCAGAAATACAAGCACTGACACCAAAAAAACTTTCTTTCTATCGCTGTTCATAAAACTCCCCAAAAAAAATAAGAGCCGTTTTATTATCCCTGCCAAAACAAGGGAAACAAACACGGCATAACTAGAGCTCCATATTCAAAAGCATAGCAGAGAATCTTGAAAATTTCAAGGCTTTCTATGTTTCGCCTTTTTTATCATTTTTTCCATTTCATTGAAATCTTTTTTAGAAAGAAAAGACCCCACTCCTGTCATACCGTAGTATGCATGTTCTATCGGAGTGTCGGGACATATGTAAGAACCTCGAGAAACGCCTTTTGGATCTTTTTTTAATCCAAGCCACATAAGCCATGGAAGAATATCTGAAAAATTATCCACAATAATCTCAGGAGCATTGCTTCTAAGTCTTTCTGGATGGCCAAAGCCATCCATTACTATTCCGCTGTGATATCCATGCGCTTTAGCCGCCTGTACATCTTTTTCAGTGTCTCCTATTACATAAACCTGAGGGGGTTGGATTTTTTCTCCAATAAATTTTTCAACATTTTTAACGGCGGACATCAACATATCTTCCCTTCTTTCGTAATCTCCGCCAAAACCGCCAATAGAAAAGTAATGAGATATTCCTGAAGGAACAAGTTTAAGATGTGCTCCTTCCTCAAAATTTCCAGTAGCCAGAGCTAGAAATACATCGCTACAATTGGAAAGGTATTTCAAAAAATTTTCCACACCTTTTATATTCTCATATCTGCCATCTTCCACTGCCTTATCAACTTCCTCAGGCAATACTTCAAGATATTTCTCTTTTAACTTTGTGAATTCCTTTTTTGAAGGTTTTCTGCCAAAAGCCGCCTTAAAAGCATTATTAAAGTTATCTCTATCAGTGGAACCCTGAAGTTCAAACTGAGAACATATATCATCGACTCCACTCATACTAAGTATCGCTCTATTCAAAGCTTTAAGACCACATCCTCCAGCTTTTACAAGAGTTCCATCCACATCAAATAGTATTACCTTTTTCATATATCACACTTCCTTTTTTTATTGTAGCGATGTTCATATTGCTGCCAAAGTAATATGCCAGTTCCCTATAATCTTCAAGCTCAAAGACAGAAATATCCGCCTGATAGCCTTTTTCAAGACAAGCAATTTTTTTTAATCCCAGAGCCTTGGCCCCATTTAGAGTGACGGCAAACAATGCTTGCTCTATGCTCATTTTCATATGTGTCACAGCGCAGGAGATGACAAATTGCATATTAAAACATGGAGATGTGCCCGGATTAAAGTCACTGGCCAAAGCCACAGGTATTCCTTTTTCTATGAAAGGTCTCGCGTCAGGGAAATGAGATAGTCCAAGGAAGTAATTCGAAGCTGGAAGAAAGGTCACCACTGTGGCGCTTTTTTTAATGGCTGATAAATCTTTCAAATCCACATAGTCCATATGGTCAGCGCTTATAGCTTTAACAGAAATAGCAGCTCTGGCGCCGCCATAATTTTTCATCTGTTCTGCATGTATCTTGGGTTTAAGTCCAAATTTCATAGCCGCTTTTAAGTAATGCTTACTTTGCTCTACGGTGAAATATCCATCCTCGCAAAAAATATCCGCAAAACGCGCGAGTTTTCTTTTTTTTATTTCAGGCAAAACCTTGTCCACAAGATATTTTAGATAACTGTCTGAATCTGAAAATTCAGCCGGGATAGAATGGGCGCCAAGAAAGGTGGGGATTAGTTCAAGAGATACCTTTGGCTTTACCGACTTAATGACCTCAAGAATTTTTATTTCATTTTCAAGGTCTAAGCCATAACCGCTTTTTACTTCTATTGTTCCAGTGCCATTCTCTATGAATTTTTCACACCAAAAGAGAAGTTTTTTTTCAAGTTCTTCTTTACTGGCAGAACGAAGAGATTTCACGCTTGAAATTATGCCACCACCTCTTTCTTTTATCTCCTTGTATGAAAAGCCTGATGATCTGAGAGAAAAATCTTCAAGCCTTGCTTTAGCAAAAACAGCATGTGTGTGACTGTCTACAAAAGAGGGCAAAGCGACACCACCCAATTTTATCTTTTCAGCCTTTTTTAAGCTGGGATTTGAGAAAAGATCTTTTTCTTTTCCAAAGGCAAGCACCTTTCCATCTTTGACGGCTATAGCCCCATTACTTATCACTCCCACATCAAAATTACTGCAAGGACGCATGGTCAATATTTGGCTAAAGCCGTAGAAGATTTTTATCATGCTGAAATAATCACCTGTAGTTTGTAAATTGCAATGTTAAACCAAAGTCTTTTTCTTTAAGAATAGCTATGGTAGCCTGTAATTCATCTTTGGATTTGGAAGACACTCTTACAGCATCGCCCTGTATTGAGGCATTGACTTTAAGTTTTGCGTCTTTTATGGTTTTAGTTATTTCCTTAGCTTTTTCTTGAGGTATGCCCTGCTGTATTTTCACTACTTGTTTTGCTCGTCCGCCTAAGGCATTTTCCATTTTTTGAGGCTGAAAATTTTTCAAAGGCAAAGATCTCTTGGCAAGCCTATTGAGCAGTACATCGTATAGAGATTTCACCTTGAATTCATCAGATGAGGTAAGAGTGATTAGAAGATCCTTTTTGTTTAACTCTATCTGAGAATTGCTATCTTTAAAGTCATATCTATTCACTATTTCCTTCATGGCATTTGAAATAGCCTCTTCGACAAGAGTCAATTCCACTTTGGAAACTACATCGAAACTAAAATCAGACATAATGCCTCCTATTTTTTAAGCATTGGAATTTTAACTTTATTTTTTACGGCAAATTTTTTGGCTATTTCATAACCGGCATCGGTATGCCTAAAAACTCCCATAGCCGGGTCATTAGTCAAAACCCTCTCTATCCTTACATCCGTCTTTTTATCTCCATCGCACACCATCACCTGTCCCGCGTGAAGGGAATATCCAATCCCTACTCCTCCGCCGTGATGAAAGGACACCCATGAAGCGCCACTGGCCGTATTTACAAGGGCGTTTAAAATAGGCCAATCAGCTATGGCATCCGATCCATCCAACATAGATTCTGTTTCGCGGAAAGGACTTGCTACAGAGCCAGAATCAAGATGATCTCTACCTATGACTATTGGAGCTGAGATTTTGCCTTTTCGCACCATTTCATTAAATCTCAAGCCAAGCTCATGCCTTTCCCCATAGCCAAGCCAGCATATTCTGGAAGGAAGGCCCTGGAATTTGACTTTCTCAGAAGCCATCTTAATCCAGCGTATCATGCTCTCATTTTTTGGAAATGTTTCCATGGCAAGCTTATCTGTAAAAGCTATATCAGCGGGATCTCCTGAAAGAGCGGCCCATCTGAAAGGGCCTTTTCCCTCGCAGAATAAATCCCTTATGTAAGCCGGGACAAAGCCCGGAAAATCGTAGGCATTCTTTACCCCTTCCTTAAACGCCATTGTCCTTATATTGTTTCCGTAGTCAAAAACCACACTGCCTTTTTTTTGAAAGGCGATCATAGCCTCAACATGTTTCGCCATAGACGCCATTGATTTCTTGATATATAAGGAAGGATTGCTTTTTCTCAGAGCCTCAGCTTCTTTAATAGTCATTCCAGCTGGCACATAGCCATTGAGTGGGTCATGAGCAGAGGTCTGATCAGTCAAAACATCTATCTTTACACCTTTTTTAAGCATAATGGGCAAGACTTCGGCGCAATTTCCCAAAAGCCCAATTGAAATCGGAGTTTTGGATCTTAAGTTTTTTTCTGCTATCTCCAATGCTTCATCTATTGATTCAGTCATCACATCAAGATAAGCTGTCTTAAGTCTCTTCTTGATTCTCTCTGGGTCAACTTCTACGACTATGGCCACTCCGCCAGCCATTGTAATTGAAAGAGGTTGAGCGCCGCCCATTCCGCCAAGTCCGCCAGAAACTACAAGCTTGCCAGATAAATCGCTTTTGAAATGTTTCCTGGCGCAAGCCATAAAAGTTTCATAAGTGCCCTGCAATATACCTTGCGTGCCTATGTATATCCAAGATCCAGCTGTCATCTGCCCATACATTGTCAAACCTTTTTTCTCTAATTCATCAAAAACTTCCCATTTTGCCCAGTTGCCAACAAGATTTGAATTGGCTATAAGAACTCTTGGAGAATATTCATGAGTTTTCAAAATCCCAACTGGCTTCCCGGACTGTATTAAAAGAGTCTCATCATTTTCAAGCTTCTTAAGGGAATTAACTATAGCCTTGAAAGATTCCCAATTTCTGGCAGCCTTTCCCCTGCCACCATACACAATCAAATCTTCTGGTCTTTCTGCCACTTCTGGATCCAGATTATTCATCAACATTCTCAAAGCGGCTTCTTGATGCCAACCTTTACATGATATTTTTGATCCTCTTGGAGCCCTGATCGCCATATTTACCTCCGTATATAGATTATTATTTTACAAAAAACTGCCTTTCAATATCTCTTCGGCAACTTTTTCAATTCTCCATGAAAACTCTTCATCGCCATTGATTTTTGGAGAAATAGAGTAAAGTTTCTCAAGAGTTTTTTCAAGCTCTCTGGATGTTTTAAGAGGTCTATGAAATTCAATCCCGGCTGCGGCGGCCAGAAATTCTATGCCCACAATTTTAGCGGAATTCTTTACCACTTCCCTCAATTTCAAGGCGGCATTCATCCCCATGCTCACGAAATCCTCTTTATTAGCTGAAGTTGAAATAGAATCAGCCGAGCAAGGATGAGAAAGAGATTTATTTTCATTACAAAGCGCAGCCGCAGTGACATGAGGTATCATAAATCCAGACTCAAGACCTGGATTTTTGGCCAGAAAAGGAGGGAGTATTTTGAAATCGCTTACAAGTTGAGCTATTCTTCTCTCAGACATATTACCAAGAGCTGTCATATTGATAGCGGCAAAATCGTAGATGAAAGATAGCGCCTGACCATGGAAATTTCCGCCAGAGAAGGTTTCTATGGAATCTTTTGTGGAAAATATTAGTGGATTATCCGTAACTGATGTGAATTCTCTTTCAAGCACAGATTCACAATACATCAAATTATCAAGCGCGGCTCCCATAACCTGAGGCAGACATCTCAGGCTGTATGGGTCTTGAACCCTTTTATCATCTCTTATGTGAGATTGCCGTATCTCACTTTTTTCAAGTAATTTTCTCATTCTCTCAGCCACATAAATTTGTCCAGGATGCGGTTTAAGAGAGTGAATTTTGCTGTCAAATGCGACGGGGGTACCTTTGAGAGCGTCCACCGTCATAGCGGCGCAATAAAGCGCGCAGTGAAAAACATTCAAAGACTCAAAAAGAGCAAGTCCACCAACAGCTTGCATCGCTTGAGTTCCGTTAATTAAAGCCAATCCCTCTTTCTCTCTAAGTTGTATAGGTTTTATACCAGCTTCCTTTAATACTTCAATTGAAGGTCTCCACCTGTCTTCTCCTTGAAATTTGGCCTTGCCTTCGCCTACAAGGCATAGAGCCATATGCGCGCTTGGAGCCAAATCTCCACTGGCGCCAACAGATCCCTTTTCAGGTACAAATGGAACTATTCTTTTATTCAAGAATTCAAGCATGGCTTTAAGCAATTCTGGTCTTACTCCACTGTGTCCTCTGGCAAGCTCGCCCGCTCTTATAAATAGCAGAGCTCTCGCCTCCCTATCTCCCAGTGGGCGACCTACCCCGCAAGCATGACTTCTGATAAGATTCAATTGTAAAAGATTTAGATTTTCAGTAGATATGACTTCGCTGGCAAGCTGGCCAAAGCCGGTGTTTATACCATAAACTATTTTTCCGCTTTTTAACATTTTCTCCATAGCCTTGCGAGTTTGGATAAGTTTCTTCTCTCTTGCTTTTGTCAGAGTGAATTTTTTGACATTATCTATTATCTCTGGCAATTCCTCCAAAAGGAAACTATCTCCTATAAAAAATTCTTTCATTTTTCCTCCTATATAGCTTTTATTAGCTCTTTGACGGTGTTGACTCCGTCTTTTCTAAGCATAACAATAAAATATTCAAAAACTTTTCTTGTCATCTCTATATCATTTCCCGCTCTGTGCCAATTCTCGGTAGGGATTTCAAGACTTCTGGCAATATTTCCAAGACTATTGCTTGAAAATTTGCCCAACTTTTTTGCCATTTTCCATGTATCTATTGATAAAAGATCTGGAAATTTAAATCCCGCTCTTTCAAATTCGCAGGAAAGAAATCCTATGTCAAAATTCACATTATGACCGACAAGAACTGAATTTTCTATATTCGCCAATATTAAAGGGATAAGAGAGGGGAAAAGAGGACTATTGGCAACCATTTCATTAGTGATGCCATTTAAATCTATTATATTCTGAGGTATTTTTTTTTGTGGATTTATCAGGGATGAGAAAGAATAAATCCTTTTGAAATTTCTAA
Source organism: Candidatus Avelusimicrobium gallicola (assembly GCA_020722185.1). Classification (GTDB taxonomy): domain Bacteria; phylum Elusimicrobiota; class Elusimicrobia; order Elusimicrobiales; family UBA9959; genus JAAYVI01. Next base: position 26,141 of record DYLH01000018.1, read on the forward strand.
ATCCAGACATAGCCACTTCACATACCCTTTCCTTCTTGGGTGAAAGGCCTGTTGTTTCCACATCCAGAAAGGTGAAAAGAGCCTCATCTATATCTATATCACGATATTTCACTTAAATCTCCAATACACTTTCATGAAAAAGTCCGTAATCGTAAAACATAAAGCGAAAAGCGGAGTTTACTGAATAGTTCGCAATTGCTAAAGTTCTAAAGTTTGAAAGTTCTTTTCTAGTTTAACTTTTCACGCTCTTACTTTTACGCGCTGTCCTCTTTCGAGCTTTCGCTCTATGGCACTTATTCTCTTACGCGATTCTGCTGACGAGCAA